>NZ_LNHZ01000053.1:0-58796 GCF_001463265.1 Citrobacter sp. 50677481 | reverse complement strand
CGGCAACGCCCGCGTGGAGGCCAGCGTCAGCAATGCGGCAGGTAACAGCGCATCGGCCACCCACGACTACAGCGTGGATACGGACGCGCCGGTGATCGCCATCAGCACCATCGCCGCAGACGATATCCTGAACGCGGCGGAACAGCAGCAGCCGCTGACCGTGCAGGGCAACACCAGTGCAGAAGCGGGGCAGACCGTAACGGTAACGCTGAATGGTGCTAATTACACCGCGCAGGTGCAGGCGAACGGCACCTGGAGCGTCACCGTGCCTGCCACCGATCTGGCCGGGTTAAGCGACGGTCCGCTGACGGTTTCCGCTGTCGTCAGCGACAAGGCGGGAAATGAAAGTCAGGCTGCCCATAATCTGACGGTGGATGCCAGCGCGCCGGTTATTACCGTCAATACGGTGGCGGGCGACAACATCATCAACAGTGGCGAGCAACGAGCCGGACAGACCCTCAGCGGCACCACAACTGCCGAACCGGGACAGACGGTAACCCTGACCTTTAACGGGCACACGTATCAGACGACGGTAGATACCAGCGGCAACTGGTCGCTATTCGTCCCGGCGGGCGATTTTACCGGCCTGACGGACGGTAACTATGTCATCTCCGTCACCGTTAACGACGCGGCGGGTAATGCAGGTAACGTCACGCACAACGTTATCCTGAACGGTGATGTGCCGACTATCGCCATTGATGCCATCAGCACCGATGATGTGATCAATGCCGCAGAGCAAGGTGCTCCGTTGACTCTCAGCGGTACGACGGACGCGCCTGCCGGTCAGACGGTGACCATCACGCTTAACGGCAATCGCTATACCGCGGTGGTCGACAGCAACGGACAGTGGAGCTGCGTAGTGAGCAGCGTCGACGTCGCCGCGCTGGCGGACGGCACGGCGTATACGGTGAATGCGCAGGTCAGCAATACCATTGGCAACAGCGCCAGCGCCGATCGGGTAATGAACGTCGATCTGACCGCGCCAGCCCAGATCATCAACATTGATGCCGTGCAGGGCGACAGCGGCCTGAGCGGCAGCGATTTCATTACTAACAGCAATCTGGTGGTACTGGACGGCTCGCTCAGCGCATCGCTCGCCAGTGGCGAAACCGCGCAGATCAGTCTTGATGGCGGGACAACCTGGATCGATCTGTTGGTGAACGGCACACAGTGGTCTTACGCCGATGGTCGTAGCCTGGCGGACGGCGGTTATCTGTACATTGTGCGAGTGATTGATGCGGCGGGTAACGTCGGATCGGTCGACAGCCAGTCGGTGCGGGTAGACACCACGCCGCCAGCCGTAACGCTGATCTCTGTTGATGCGATCACCCAGGATACCGGGCTGTCGACAAGCGATTACATTACGCATGACAACCAGATTTCCCTGCAAGGCTCGCTGAATGCGGCGATCGCCAGCGGTGAACATGTGCAGATCAGCCTTGATGGCGGCAACACCTGGACTGACGTCAGCGTCAGCGGACTGAGTTGGTCGTTTGCCGACGGGCGCACGCTCGCCGACGGCGATTATATTTATCAGCTGCGCGTGATCGACCAGGCGGGTAACGTCAGCGCGACCACCAGCCAGACGGTGACCGTGGATACTCTGGTACCGGACGCGACGAAAACCATCGTCTTTGACAGCATTACGGACGACAGTGGTCTGAGCAATAGTGACTTTATTACGAAAGACACCTCGCTCAGTCTGCAGGGATCGCTGGGCGCGACGCTGGCACCGGGCGAGATCGTCCAGATCAGCCTCGATGGCGGCGCCACCTGGCAGAACGTTACGGTGATTGGCAATAGCTGGTCGTTTGCCGATGGGCGTACGCTGGGCGAAGGCGTTCATGATTACTGGGTCCGCGTGATCGACACCGCCGGAAACATTGGCGCGACCGCGCACCAGCAGGTGTCCGTCGATCTGACCCCGCCGGACAGCGCGATCACGGTCAGCATCGACAGTATCTCTACGGATACTGGTTACAGCAGCAGCGACTTCCTGACCAACGATACCTCGCTGACCCTCAGCGGCTCCCTTGGCGCGCCGCTTGCCGCAGGCGATCGCGTACAGATTAGCGTCGATAACGGCCTGAACTGGCATGATGTCGTGACGAACGGCAACAGTTGGCATTATGTCGATTCGCGCACGCTGCCGGAAGGCGATCAGACTTACCAGGTCCGCGTTGTCGATGTGGCGGGCAACGTGGGCGCGACAACGAACCAGGTTGTCACCGTCGATCTGACCGCATCCACCAACGCGGCGAATATCCACAGTTATACCGACGACGTTGCCTCTTCACGCGGCGAGTTTGCGGCAGGCACCACAACCGACGATCGTATGCCGGTGCTGAACGGCACGCTGACGACAGGTCTGCTGACCGGGGAAATGGTGCGTATTTACCGCGCCGACGGCACACTGGTCGGCGAAGCGGACGTCAACGGCACCGACTGGACGTTCCAGTTGAACGAACCGTTGGTTGACGGCGAAAAAGGGGAGTTCTATGCGGTTGTCGTCGATGCCGCTGGCAACGAAGGCGCGCAGTCGCCGGTATTTGATTTCACTGTCGACCTCAAAATGTATGCCGATACCCAGAATACGCTGGATACCACACCGATTATTACAGGGCGCGTGGACTTTGAAATCCTGCCGGGCGAATACGTGGAGGTGACGATCAATAACGTCGTGTACAGCTCACGCAACGGCGCGGTGGTCATTGACCCGAAAAACAGCACCTGGTACGTGCAGCTCCCGGACAGCGACGCGCTGGCGCTGGGCACTTACGACGTGAAGGCCGCGCTGTTTAAAGCCGATGGCACGGAGATTACCCATGACGACACCACCGGTGAGCTGACGGTTTCGCCAACGCCGTCCATCACCTTTACGTCATCCGCGGCCTCTTCGGAAGATACCGGGACCGCGCTAACCCTGGGCGAAGATGGGACGTGGCGTATCCTCAGTAACTCGACGGTCTTTACCCAGAACGCGACGGATTCGACTACCCTGGGCTCGTTTGACTCGGTGGCGATCAGCGGACCAGATCGTCAGCAGCAGTCGTCGTTTATCGATTTCGACCGCGATGGCCTGATGGATATTCTCGGCGCGGACACCAGCTATGCCAACGGACAGCAGTCGTTCAAATACAACGCCGACGGCAGCTATACCGCCTTCCAGGTGGGCGCTTATGGCGTGTCGGGCCAGACTAACGATCCGAACGGCAACGTCTACGGCTGGTACGGCGGCGCAATGGGGATCGATATCAACGGCGACGGCTATGTGGATATGGTCTACGGCGATGAAACGCCGAACGACTCTGAAGGACGGGGCGGCTATGACTCCGGGTTTGTACTCAACACCGACGGCACCGTGATGGGGTTTGATAAGACCGGCGCTTATGTCTATACCAATAACTCGCAGGACGGCGTGGCTTCGACCAATGGCGGTAACCCGACGCCGGACCGTGAAGTATCGGGCGTTGACCTGAACAACGACGGTTACGTGGACATTACCTATCACGCAACCTCAGGCACCAGTACGACTTCGGCCGGAGGCTCCAGTAGCTCCAACTCCCGTCTGGCGATCGTAACCAACGGCGTGGATGCTAACGGCAATATGACGCTGACCAATACCCAACTGATCACGGATGTGTTCAACGGGGATAACGCATCCGATAACCATTACACCACGCTAACCTGGTCCGATCTGAATGGCGATGGCTATATGGATCTGTTTGTTGCCGGGTTGACCGCCAAAGGCGGCGCCACCAGCGCCATCTTCTATAACGACGGCACCGGCAAACTCACCGCGGCGGCCAACGGCGCGGGCGTAGGGTCAAACGTGCAGACGCTGGGCGACAGCGTGAACAGTATGTCCTCGCTGGCGGTGGACTGGAACGGCGATGGCCGGATGGATCTGATCGAAATCGCCGGAGCGGCGGGATCGACCATCGCCACCAATACCAGCAACGTGGGGCTGCTGTGGACCAACAACGGCGTGAACGGCAGCAACCAGGTTGACTGGTCTTCTCAGACTTTGCTAACCGGCGCGAACCAAGGCAGCACCAACATCACCACTGGCGCGTTGACGCTGGACCTGGATTATGACGGCGACAAGGATCTGGTGGTGTTCCGCGCCGCGGGCGGTAAAACGGAATACATCGAGAACACGAGTACCATCAGCAACGGCACGAGCATGATTTTGCGTATTGCCGATGCCAACGGGATTAACGCCTTCTATGGCAATACCGTGCTGTTGGTGGATGAGAGCACCGGCAAGGTGGTCAGCTCGCAGGTGATTAACCCGCAGGGCGGCGTGAACATGAACGACTCGTCTGGTCTGGTCTACTTCTACGGTCTGGACGCCAGTAAGTCGTACAGCGCGGTGCTGCTGGCGAACGGTCAGGATTACGGCGGCGTGTCGTCGGCGACGTTTGACGCTTCCGGCGTAGTGAACACGGTTGAAAACGTCAACGCTTCCTGGGGCGGCCTGACGGCGGTGGAGAAGAACCATGCGTACGTCCTGACAGCGGAAGACGGCGCGTCAGCGACGAATAGCGCACTGGCGGCGACCGACGGCAGCAATACCGTGGGAATTGTTGGTACCGGCTACAACGATACGCTGAACGCTACCGCGGGCACCCATATCTATAACGGCGGCGGCGGTAGTCGCGTCGTGTCGGATGTGGACGTCTGGACTGCACAGGGCGGGATGGATGTGGTGGATTACACGCTGGCGGGCAGCGCTGCGCTGAACATCGATCTCAGCAACGGCGCGATGCAGAACACCGGTTTTGGTCAGGCACAGTTCGTCAACATTGAAGGGATTGCCGGAGGCAACGGTGACGATGTCTTTACCGGCAGCACCGGCGAAAACGTCTTCAACGGGCGCGGCGGTAACGATACTTTCAATATTGGCAACGGCGGACACGATACCCTGTTGTACAAGCTGATCAACGCCTCAGACGCCACTGGCGGCAACGGCAGCGACGTGGTCAACGGCTTTACCGTCGGCACCTGGGAAGGGACGGCGGATACCGATCGTATCGACCTGCGCGAACTGTTATCCGGCAGCGGCTACACCGGCAGCGGGTCAGCCACCTACGTCAACAGCGTCGCGACGCTGGATGCCCAGGCGGGGAATATCGAAGACTACGTCCGCGTGGTGCAGAACGGCAGCAACACCGAAATTCATGTGGATCTTGACGGTGCGGGCGGGGTCTCCGCCTCTACCACCGTGGTCACCCTGAACGGCGTACAAACCGACCTCGCCACCCTGCTGGCAAACCATCAGTTGGTGATTATGTAATAACCGACGTCCGGGGGAATCGCTTCCCCCGGCACACTTCGCGGTAAATACGCACTAGACTAAAAAATGAACAGCGCAGAGTGGATAACAGGTTTATCGCGCTGCGGCAGAAACGAGTATGAGCACACAATCCGTTATTCCTCACGCAATTCCGTTACGGCGCAATGTCGCAGAACAGGAACAGAATGCTATGAACACGCAGTCGCAATATGAACCCTGGTTACAGGCTATGATCGGCGTGGCGCAACATTATCGTCTCGACTACTCGCAGGAGCATGTTCGGGTGTCGATAAACTATGAAACTGACTCCCCGCGCGAGCTGGTGTTAAAAGATATGGCGCGCCAACTGGGGCTGGGTTTGCGCAGGGTCGCAGCGAAAGTCTCGCATCTCGATCCGTGGCGTCTGCCGCTGATTGCGGAATTTAGCGAAGGGCAAATCGCCGTCATTACCCGCATGGACAACGACGGGAATATCAGCCTGCAGTTCAGCGGCGATGAAGGGCTGGAAACCGTATTACCGCGCGATGAATTAAGCGCGCGACTGAAAGCGTTATTTATTTTACGTCCGCTGGAATCCACGCCTGACGCGCGCGTTGATGATTACATTAAGCCGTATAAGAAAAACTGGTTCTGGCAGTTGGCGTTAAAAGACTGGCCTCGCTATATCGACATTATGGTGGTTGCGCTGGTGGCGAACGTGCTGGCGCTCTCTGGCATGATTTTTTCGATGCAGGTTTACGACCGCGTAGTGCCCTCGCAGTCTGAAACTACCCTGTGGGTGCTGTTTGGCGGGGTAATGCTGGCGATCCTGTTTGAATTTATTATGCGTATGCTGCGCGTCTATATTTCTGACGTGGTGGGCAAGCGGGCCGACTTGCGTATTTCAGAGCGCATTTTTGCTCATGCGATGCGGATTAAGAACGGCGCGCGATCCAAATCCACCGGATCGTTTATTGCCCAGATCCGCGAACTGGAGTCGGTGCGTGAGCTGATCACCTCTACCACCATCGCCGCGCTCTCCGATCTGCCCTTCTTCCTGCTGTTTGTCTTCATCTTATGGATGATTGGCGGTCCGCTGGTGCTGGTGGTGCTGATGGCGGTTCCGCTGCTGCTGATCCCCGGCCTGCTGGTGCAGCGTCCGCTGGGGCGGCTGTCCAGCGAGGGGATGCGCGAGTCGGCTATCCGTAACGCCACGCTGGTGGAAGCGGTACAGGGCATTGAAGATATCAAACTGATGCGCGCCGAACAGCGTTTTCAGAACCAGTGGAACAACACCAACTTTGTCGCCGCTGACGTCGGCATGCGCCAGCGCTGGCTGACCAGTCTGTTGCTGACCTGGACCCAGGAAGTGCAGTCCATTGTCTATGCGGTGGTGCTGCTGATTGGCTGTTATCTGGTCATTGCTGGTGATATGACCACGGGCGCGCTGGTCGGGACCTCGATTCTGGCCTCGCGCACTATCGCGCCGCTGTCGCAAATCTCCGGCGTGTTGTCGCGCTGGCAGTCGGCGAAGGTGGCGTTACAGGGGCTGGATGAGCTGATGCAGCGTCCGGTTGATGAGCCGCAGCAGGGCAAGAAAGTACATAAAGCGCACCTGCGCGGGCATTATCAACTGGAAAACGTCGCGTTTTACTACGACGAAGAAGAGAAAGTTAACGTGCTGACGGTGCCTTCGCTGAATATCAACGCCGGGGAGCGCGTGGCGCTGCTCGGTCGCAACGGCTCGGGCAAAAGTACGCTGCTGCAGGTGCTGGCGGGTATGCAGGAACCGCAGCAGGGGTCGGTGCTGCTCGACAATATCGCGCTCAATCACCTTGACCCGGCGGATCTGCGCCGCGATATGCAGTTGCTGAGCCAGCAGGCACGCCTGTTCTTTGGCTCCATCCACGACAATATTACGCTCGGTAACCCCACGGCGACCGATGACGATATCCAGCAGGCGCTGGCGATCAGCGGCGCGCTCGAATTTGTGCGCAAGCAGAAAACCGGGCTGAACTATGTGATCAGCGAAGGCGGCGCCGGACTGTCGGGCGGACAACGTCAGGCGCTGCTGTTGGCGCGCGCGCTGCTGACGTCGCCGAATATTTTACTGCTGGATGAGCCCACTGCCTGGCTGGATGAAATTGGCGAGAGCCAGTTTATTCAGCACCTGAAGAACTGGCTGGGCAATACGCGAACGATGGTGGTGGCGACGCACCGTTTGCCGATCCTTGAACTGGTGGATCGCATTATCGTGCTGGATAACGGACGTATTGTCATGGACGGCCCGCGTGACGCCATTTTGCATAAACACGGTATGACGCCGCCGACGACAGGCAATGTGACCCGGATGCCGTCGAACAACCCAGGGAGAGCGTAAAATGCGCGATGTAAACCGTTTTAACAGTCGCCTAAGCGAGCCAAAACTGCCGCGCTCTTCCCTGATCGTCTGGTTCCTGTTTGCCCTGCTGGCGGCGTTTGTCGCCTGGGCGAGCTACTTTCATCTGGATGAAGTAACCACCGGCAGCGGCAAAGTGGTGCCATCGTCCCACGAGCAGGAGATCCAGTCGCTGGAAGGCGGCATTATCTACAAACTGCACGTGCGTGAAGGCGACATTGTGGAAAAAGGGCAAGTCCTGGCGCAGCTCGACCGGACGAAAACCGAGTCCGGCGTGCAGGAGAGCGAATCGAAACTGCATGCGGCGCTGGCGACCTCGGCGCGTTTGACGGCGGAAGTGAACGGCACCGAGCCGGTATTCCCGCCGGAGCTGAACAACGAGACGGCGCTGATAAACCAGGAGCGCGCGCTGTTTCTGTCCCGACGTGAAAGCCTGGAAAAAGGGATCCAGGGGCTGAAGCAGGGCATCGCGCTGATTGACGGCGAGCTGGCGCTCACCCAACCGCTGATCAAACAGGGCGCAGCCAGCCAGGTGGAAGTGCTGCGTCTGCGCCGGCAAAAGAATGAGATGGAAAATAAGATCGCCGAGCTGCAAACCCAGTATTACGTGCGCGCCCGTGAAGAGCTGGCGAAGGCCAACGCTGAAATCGAGACCGAGCGGTCAGTGATGCGCGGGCGGGAAGATTCGCTGACCCGCCTGACCTTTAACGCCCCCGTACGCGGCATTGTGAAAGATATCGACGTCACGACCGTGGGCGGTGTGATCGCCCCAGGCGGCAAGCTGATGAGCCTGGTGCCGTTAGACGATCAGATCCTGATTGAAACGAAAATCCTGCCGCGCGATGTTGCGTTTATCCATCCGGGACAGGAAGCGATGGTAAAGATTACCGCTTACGATTACTCCATTTATGGCGGCATCAACGGCGTGGTGACGCTCATATCGCCGGATACGATTCAGGATGAAGTCAAACGCGATCTCTACTATTACCGGGTTTACATTCGCACCAACAGCAATCAGTTAATTAATAAACAGAAAAAAGCCTTTCCGGTGTTTCCCGGCATGATTGCCACCGTGGATATCAAAACCGGCAATAAAACAGTGCTGGAGTATCTGCTGAAACCGCTGAACAAGGCGAAAGAAGCCATGCGGGAAAGATAACGACAGCCCGCAGTGGACAACGGTCCGCCGGGGAATTTCAGGGCGGACCAGCAGCTTTTTTATGTCAATGCCACTCCGCAGAGAGATGGACAGGCAAACGTGTAAAAATTCCTGTACAACGAGGGCGGTTATTTGTGCGCTTCATCAGATTCTTACCAAAAATTGGCAAATGTGTCTCTTGAAAATTGACTTAAATCAAACTGAAGGCACTTAATTTGCGTCCTTAAAAAATGTTGCCGTTTACGTCTTGTTTACCTTTCCAGCGCGACAAGCAGCAGTGGTAAGACGTCCGGGGGTAGAATATTGTGAGGCTCACTACAAAAATGATGGCGTAAGCATCGTTTAAGCCCCTCTAAAAACTCCGGTTATTCCGCGCAATGTAAACATTTATTTGAGGAGTAACTTATTGGCGAACAGGAATTTTCCACTGTCGGTCCACATTTTATCCATGCCAATTTACACCAGGCCGACGTAGAATAAAGGTCAGGGTGTAAAGGAATCGTGACGAAATAAAGGTTGCCAGTCTTCCCTTTCATTTGAAATAGCGTTCCATTTTGAGGCGATTTATTAACAATTAAATTACCTGGCTGATGAATTTTTGTGCGTTGACTTGTTTTTCCGCTAACTGCATATTCCTCTCCTGTTAAGACCACCCGCCTTCAGGAGATGACAATGCCTTCTCGCGATTATCCCGATCAACGCAAAGCCAGAGGCACGCGTTCTAAAAATATGGTTCTGTTGAGCGCCCGCGTAGAGTCAACCCTTTGGGACTATGTCCGTGCGCTGGCGCTGGAAACGCGGAAAAGTAAGCAGGATATTATTGCCGAAGCGTTAATGCTTCACCGCACCGTCCACGAAGACGATCTTAAGCACGGCGCGGAAAATTAAGCGCAGGTTTTCAGACGTTGCCTTTGCCGCTCTGCCGTTCCGTGGACTGTATTAGCGCTTTTACAAGGGGCCTGACCCTGGCCGTCGTGATGATAACGATAATGATGTGGGGATGTACCGTCATCATATTTCCTTCGCCGATTATCACCACCCATAAAATAATCACGGATTTATTCTTTCGGAACTTCTGGAATGGCTTCATCGCGTTTCGAAAATAATCCAGGCCCGCTTTTTATAACTCCGGTGATTATTTTGCGCGGCAGCGTAATAAGCGCTTTTGTTGATAAAGCTGGGCGACACTGATTAATGCGGCAATCATTAGCGCCAGCGCGCCGCAGAGCGTTGCGCGGGTAATGGCCTCTGTTCCGTTGGCGAAAAAGGTGGTTAATAGCGGGCCGAGGATCTGCCCAATACCGTAAGTCAGCGTGACAAAGCCCAACAGATTGAGATTCCCGGGCACGCTCAACTGACGGGCGAGGGTCATCACCAGCGAAGTGGTGCCCATAAAGGTCGCGCCAAAACCAATACTGCTGAGCACCAGCAGCGTCGGCGAGCCGCTGGCGAGGGTGAGAAGCACGCAGGCACCCTGAATCACCAGGTTTGCCGTCAGGCATTGCAGAACGCCCCAGCGTTTTGCGGCCCATAGCCAGCCGAAGCAGCCCGGCACAATCGAAAGGCCCACCAGCGTCCACAGGTGTACCGTTAAAAGCGGCGACCCCGCGTCTTTAGCCATCAACGGCAGATAGGTGGCAACAATAATGTAGCCGAACCCGGCAAGGCCATAGAGTATCGCCAGTAACCACCAGCGCATTGGCTGATGCTTTGCCTTAGCCAGTGGCGCGGGCGGTATCGCATGAGCGCGGGAAGGCAGCAGCAGCGCGAGCAAAACCACCAGCAGGCCGGAGAAGGCGGCGGCCCCTGTCCACAGGGTCTGCGAGGTGAGCGCCAGTTGAAGCCCGGCGATAACATACTCATTGCCCAGCGCGATGCCCACGCCGACCCCGGAAAACAGCGAGGCCACAACGAACGGATGACGGGTATGTTGCAGGATCAGCGTCGAGCCAAAAATCAGCATTCCGGCGCTGGCGACCCCGGCGAGAAAACGCGCCAGCATCACGCCGACCGGATGTGTCAGCGCCGCCATCGCCAGAATCAATATGCCGGTGGCGACGGCAGAGGTGAACAGCAGCGGGCGTAACCGTCCCGGCAGATGGAACAGACCAAAAGAGAACAGCAGGCTTCCCACCAGATAGCCCGCATAGTTGACGCTGGCGATCCACGACAGTTCGCTAAAACTAAAGCGTCCTTCAGCCAGCAGTACTGGCAGCATAGGCGTATACAAAAAGCGGCCTATGCCCATGCCGAGCGCTAAAACCATCATACCAAACAGAGCGGTGCTAAAAGAAAAACGGTCAGCGAGATGATGCGGTTGTTGGCTCATGCCGTACCCTGTGTGATGATTCGCGTGGTAAGAGTGAGAGTAACAAATTTTTAACAACCGGGTAAGGCATAATGTGAATTTAGTGTGCAGGCACTGGCGTAAAGCGGTAAAACAGATTCGGTTCGCTGACGATAAAGATCGTGTCCTGGTTGTCCATCGCAATCCCTTCCGCCTGCTGGAGAGTCTTTGCCAGCCCGTGGTGGCCCCCGGTCAACGACAGAGAGCCAATCACGTCGCCGTCCCGCGTCACCTCTTTTAGCGTTCGTGACTCATGAGAAAGGATCAACAAGGTATTATTTTGTGAATTAAACTCTGCGCCGGAAATGTCTTTTACCGCCAGATTGCGCTGCAGCGCGAGATCCCGGCTAATCGAGAGCTCATCGTTACGCAGTAATCCCCGAACCGTGTAAATCTCAATCGGTTTACGCTCCTTAAAGAACCAGAAGGTACGATCGTTTTGTGACCAGGCCAGTCCTTCAAAACCGCGGTTGGTCGGCGTGTCATGCACAGCGAACTGCACTTTTTTGACGATTTTCACCTCTGAGCGCTCATTTACGGTGATCACGTAAATGGTGTAGTTTTTCTCATCGCTCACCACGAAGGTGTCGTCGCCGACGTATTCGATCGTTTCCATATCTTGCACAAAATCGAGCGGGATGGTGCGCAATAAGTCACCATCTTTGGTCAGCTCAACAAGGGTGGCGGGTCTGTTCAGGGTGCTGAACAGGGTGTCGCTTTTTTCCGACCAGGTGAGCGAAGAGATGTTGTTTTTAATGCCAGCAATTTCTTTGCCATCAATCGTGGCGCGATAGTGCTGTAGAGAAGAGTCCGGACGTTCGGCATCGGCCATCGCCCCGGTAAGGAGCGTGTAGCCCATTGCGGCGATAACCCCTGCAAACACGACAAACCCGGCCACGGGGCGTTTTAACAGCCAGACAATCCTTTTCATAAGCGATCTTTCCCTGAACGACGAACAGACGTCCAGTATTAGACAGAGATCTTAACGACTTCTTAACCGCCAAACGGATCGCTTTGAGACGGCATCGCTAGAGGATCTTTTTCAGATCCATCTCCTCCTGAATCCGTTCATTCCACGCAAGGTGAGTGCGGATCGCCTCTTCAATGCCGGCGTTGTAGAAGGCGGGACCCAGTTTATCGATAATAAAATCGATAAAAAACTCAGCGTCGAACTGCTCCAGGTGGGGATCGAACTGATCGCGGCAGTAGCGCTCCAGCTCGTCGCGCAAGCGCTCGCGCTCCGCTGCGGAAAGAGTGAGATCAGCCATAGTATTTCCTTAAAAGCCCATCAGGGCCGGGGCGTGGGATAACAGATAAAGCACCAGCCCAATGGTACCACCGACCAGGGTGCCGTTGACGCGGATAAACTGCAAATCTTTGCCGATATTCAGTTCAATCTGCCGCGACATATCGCGCGGGTCCCAGCTTTTTACCGTGTCGCTGATGTGGCGGGTCAGAAAGCTGGCGAACTCTGGGGCAACCCGATGCGCAGCCTGTTCCAGATGGCCATTAAGCGACGCGCGCAGCGCATCGTCGGCAATCAGCGTTTCGCCAAACCACTGGCCAGCATTGGCGATCCGCTGTTTGACGCGCGAATCGTCGGCGTTGATATCGTTCTTCAGCCACTGGCGCAGATCCGCCCACAGCTCGCCCAGATAGCGGTTAAAGGCTTCATCTTCCTTCAGGTACTCTTTAATGCTTTCGGCGCGATCCGCCATTTCCGGATCGTTTTTCAGCTTATCGATAAGTTTGAATGTGGCGCGATCGAAAGCATGGCGGATCTGGTGAGCGCGATCCTGGCTGATGTCATCCAGTAGCGAATTCACCGCGTCAGAAACCAGTTCGGCGCTGTGCTCGCCGAGCCATTCGGTCGGCAGAATTTTCGCTTTCAGCGGATGCTCGGTTTCCAGCCAGCGCACGATCTGCTGGGCGATAAACCGGCGTGAGCTGTCGCGTTGCAGCAGGGCGATAAGCTGGGCGATCAGCGTGTCGAGCAGCACCTGGTGACGATCGTTTTTGGTCATGCTTTCCAGCATCAGGGCGCTGGTACCGGAGAGATCCACCTTGTCGATGGCTTTATGTACCGCGCGTTTCAGCAGGCGCTGAATGCGGGCGTCGTCGGTCAGTTCCAGAAAACCGCTCATGATCTGCAATAAATGCAGGCCGACCCGCTGGGCATTGTCCGGCTGGCTAAACCACTTGCCGATCAACAGCGCCGGTTCGTGGCGGCGGATCAACGCCACCAGCGACTGAGTATCGAGGAATTTTTCCTGGACGAACTGGCCGAGATTCTCGCCAATGCGATCTTTATTGCGTGGGATGATCGCCGTATAGCGCGAGATAAACGGCAGCGGCACGCGGCGAAACAGCGCCACGACCGCGAACCAGTCCGCCAGCGCGCCGACCATCGCCGCTTCGGCAATGGCCTTGATTCCGCTAACCCAGAAACCGGGAGGCAGAAAAAGCGTGACCACAAAAGTGCTGGCGGCGATCAGCAGCAACGAGAGCGCCAGCAGTTTGGCGCGTTTAAGTTCAGCGATTTTATTCATACGCTTAAGGATAGAGGCAGACAGTGGGATTGTGCAACGCGTACTCAGCCCGGGATCCAGTTGTCCCAGGCCGGAAGAGCGCCGAGTTCCGCCACCAGAAAATCGATAAACGATCGTACCTTTGGGTTACTGTATTTGCTGGGGAAATAAAGCGCGTACAGGGTGTGCGTTTCGCAGGCGATCGTACCGTCGAGCATCAGCGGGGTGATTTCTTCTTTCTGGATATGATCGCCAATCAGGTAGGTGGGCAGATACGCCACGCCCTGATCTTCCAGCACCGATTTCAGCAGCACCAGACTGCTGTTGGCCTGAATCGGCATATGCAGTTTGAGCTGATGCAGCCGATCCTGCTCGTCGGCGACCTTTACGGTTGGCGTCAGGCCGGGGTAAACCAGACAGTCATGATCCACCAGATCGGCGCGCCGCAGCGGCATCCCTTTTTTGGCGAGATAGCCCGGTGAGGCGCACCAGGCCCAGCGGATCGGCACCAGCTTGCGCATCGCATAGTTTTGCGGCGGTGCGGTGGAGATGCGCAGCGCAATATCAAAGTCAGTATCGTTCAGGTTGATGAAATTATCGTTGAGATCGATATACAGATTCACGTCGGGAAACTGGGTGCGGTATTTATCCACCAGATTGACCAGCCGGGAATAACCAAAGGCAATAGAGCAGGTAATGCGTAATTCCCCCTGAGGATTGTGATAATAGCCAGAGGTGGTATTCAACGTTTCATCAAATTCTTTCAGTAATTTATTGGCGCGATTAAATAAATAGTGTCCTGCGTCGGTCAGGGTAATACTGCGGGTGGTGCGCTTAATTAAGGTCGTTCCTAATGTATCTTCCATTGCCGCCAGACTTTTACTTACCGCCGACGGCGAAACGTTAAGCTGCGCCGCCGCTTCAGATAAGCCGCCACAGTCGACAATCCGGACAAAAAACTCTAAATGCTTGAGTGAAATGGGCGCGCTCATTGTTTCCTTTAATTCACAAGTGATTTGCAAAAACGGTACGAATATGCCGTTACATTCCTTTCTGAAACATGCAACTATTGAATCACAGGAAACAACGTGCTGACAAAATGAAAAAATAACAACTTAAGTGAGTCAGGTCACAAAATAATAAGGAGGAAAAATCGGAACCCCATCAAATTGTGAATTTACTCTCATTTTATATTCTATTTTAATGAAAGGTGCCTCGTATGTGGTCACGACTCGAACCCTATAAATCGTCAATTATCTTATTACTCGCACTGGTGGCCGGCGGCGTATTCGGTATTTATGCCCCCGCGGTTGCCAGTCAACTTCAGCCAATAGGTCAGATTTTCCTGAACCTGCTGTTTATGATTATTGTTCCGCTGGTTGGCATTAGCGTGATGTCTTCTATTGCCAGCATGACCGACCTGAAGCGTCTGGGGCGCATTATGGCGGTTATTTTTATCGTCTCTATTGCGATGGCGTTTATACCCGCGGCAGGGATCGTCGCTCTGGCGCTGTGGTACAACCCGGCGCAGGGCGTCACTATCGATCTGTCTCAGTCCGTGCAGGCGGGCAGCGGCAAGATGGATTTTGTCAGTATGATCACCACCAATGATTTTATCGGCCTGTTTTCCAAGTCGAATATTCTGGCGTTGATCGTCATGGCGATCGTTGCCGGGATCGCTATCGGTCAGTCGGAGCAGGCCGGTAAGCGCATCGCGTCGCTGCTGGAAGACGCCAACACGGTGATCATGAAGATCGTGTCGATCATTATGAAGGTCGCGCCGGTCGGGCTTGGCTGCTACTTCGCGGCGACGATGGCCAGTCAGGACGCCGACTTGTTGCTGACCTTCGCCCGGGCAATTGGCCTGTTTATGGTCGCCACCCTGGTGTATTACGTCTTTGGCTCAATACTCTATTCGTACATCGGCGGGGGCGTTCCGGCGGTAAAAGCCTTCTGGCGCCACGCCATTGAGCCTTCCGTGACCGCGCTGGGCACCTGTTCCTCGCTGGGCACGTTACCGGTGACCCTGCGCGCGGGCAAGGCGATGGGCATTAATCCGGAAATTGTTGATGTCTCCGTGCCGCTGTTGGTCAACCTGAACAAGGGCGGCGTGGCGATGATTGCGGCGCTGAAGATTGTCTTTATCTATTCAGTACTGGGGATGGAATTTACCACCGAGACCTTCTTTTTGACCATGCTGATTGCCGTGCTGTCGGCGATTATCGTTGGCGGCGTGCCGGGTGGGGCGTTTCTCGGCGAGATCTTTATCGTCACCACGCTGGGACTGCCGATGGAGGCAATTCCGATGCTGGTGGTGCTTGGTACCATTACCGATGCTCCGGCAACGCTGATTAACGTCATTCACGATTTAAACGCGACGCAGATTGTTGAGCGCTTCGCGGGAAAGAAACAGGCCAGTGTCGGGATTAACCCTGACACGGCGACGGTATAAGTTTGCGTACGGATGAAGGATAAAAAATATGAAAGATTCAATGAAGCTTGAAACGCAGTTAATCATCGCCGGACGCGATAAGCGCTATACCCAGGGAGCGGTGAACCCGGTGATCCAGCGGGCCTCCTCGCTGGTGTTTGATACCGTCAAAGACAAAAAATTCGCCACTGCCAATCGCGCCAACGGCGAACTGTTTTACGGGCGTCGCGGCACGTATACTCACTTCGCCTTTCAGAAGGCGATGAGCGAACTGGAGGGCGGCGTCGGCTGCGCGCTCTATCCGTGCGGCGCGGCGGCGGTGACCAATGCGATCCTCGCCTTTGTACAGGGGGGCGATCATCTGTTGATGACCGGCGCGGCGTATGAGCCGACCCAGGATTTCTGCAATAAGATCCTCAGTAAATTCAATGTCGAAACCACCTATTACGATCCTATGATCGGCGCGGGCATTGCCGAACTGATCCGGCCGGAAACCAAAGTGGTGTTTCTTGAATCACCCAGTTCGATCACCATGGAAGTGCAGGATGTTCCGGGGATGGTAAAAGCGATCCGCGCGGTGAACCCGGAGATCGTCATTATGATCGACAACACCTGGGCGGCTGGCGTGTTGTTTAAGGCGCTGGACTATGGTGTGGACATTTCGATTCAGGCAGGAACCAAGTACACCATCGGTCATTCAGACGGTATGCTGGGTACGGCGGTGTCCAACGCCCGCTGCTGGGAGCGCCTGCGTGAGAATTCGTATCTGATGGGGCAGACGCTGGATGCAGATACCGCTTATAACGGCAGCCGCGGCCTGCGTACGCTGTCGGTCCGCCTGAAGCAGCATCAGGAGAGCAGTATTGAGATTGCCCGCTGGCTGTCGGCGCGACCGGAAGTGGCGTGCGTGAACCATCCGGCGTTGGCGGAATGCCCGGGGCACGAGTACTTTGTGCGTGACTTTAGCGGCAGCTCCGGCCTGTTCTCCTTTGTGCTAAAAAAACGCCTGTCGGACACGCAACTGGCCGCGTTCCTTGATAACTTTTCGCTGTTCCATATGGCCTACTCCTGGGGAGGCTTTGAATCGCTGATTCTGGCGAATCAGCCTGAGGAGCTAAACGGCATCCGTCCGGCAGGGGACGTGGACTTCAGCGGAACGCTGGTG
The DNA here is from genome assembly GCF_001463265.1 of Citrobacter sp. 50677481. Taxonomy (NCBI): domain Bacteria; kingdom Pseudomonadati; phylum Pseudomonadota; class Gammaproteobacteria; order Enterobacterales; family Enterobacteriaceae; genus Citrobacter; species Citrobacter sp. 50677481. The sequence continues at coordinate 41,490 of NZ_LNHZ01000053.1, read as the reverse complement.
CGGGTGCATATCGGGCTGGAAGACGTGGGCGATTTGATTGCCGATCTCGACGCCGGATTTGCGCGCATCGCGTAAAGTGATTCCCTTGCCGGATGGCGCTGACGTTTAACTCACCTGCGAACCCTGTCGGTTGGTTAAGGGGTCTGCACCGCCATCCGGCTTGCTTTATTTCTCAAGCGCCAGCTCGGTTTCGCCATGCTGGCGCACGCGATGGAGTAAACCTCGTAGCGTGAATACGACCACCACGCCTGCCGCTACCGCCAGCAGGTGAAACGGGATTCGCCCGCCGTTAAACCACAACCAGCGGCCAACCTCGACGGAGACGGCCATCACCAGCAGAATCACCATATTCAGCGACGCCGAGACCGTGCCCTTGGGCAGATTGTTGGTAAACAACGTAAAGCGGAACAGCGTCGGGAAGATCATTCCAATACCAAACGCGTACAGGCTGGTGCCGATCACCGACCACAGCCAGACGTGCGGCCAGAGCAGGTTTCCGGCAATCAACACCGCGAGTCCGCTAAGCTGGATAGGCACCGCGCGCCAGATAAAGCGGGGATCGGTGGGATCGTTAACAAAGCGCGCGACGATGGCGTTGGCGACGATCACTGCGCCGAACACCGGCACCTGCGCCCAGGCAAACTGCGAGGTGGTCATGCCGCCAGCGTCGATCAGGATCACCGGCGAAACGGCAACCCAGCTCATCATCGGGATATAACTGAGCGACAGCGTCGCGGCGCCCGCGAGGAACACACGATTGCGGAACACATCGCGGAAGTCGCGCAGCACACTGACCGCGCTGAACGGCACCGCGCCGCGCTTGACCGTTTCCGGCATGGTCAGCAACAGGCCAATAAATGCAAGAAAGCCCATCACGCCGATAATACCAAACAGCGCTTTCCAGTGGACAAAGTGCATCAGCGCCGCTCCGGAAAGCGGGCCGATAATAGGCGCCACAAGAACGATAGAGGTGATAATCGCCATCAATTTAATGCCTTTCGTCTGACCGAAGGCTTCCTGAACCGTGACGTAGCCGACCGTCGCGATAAAGCAAATGCTGGTGCCCTGTACCACGCGCGCGATCAGAAACTGCGTCATGGTGGTGGTGAACAGCGTGGCGGTACAGGCGAGGGCGAAGATCAGCGCGCCGGTAATCAACACCGGCCTGCGGCCAATGCGATCCGAAAGCGGCCCCAGCAACCATTGCAACACCATACCGCCGGTCAGATAAAGGCTGACCGCCGCGGGCGCAAGGCTGACGTCGGCGTTAAAATCGCGCACGACGTTGATGATGCCAGGCTGAATCAAATCCGTCGACAGATAAGCGGCAAAGTCATACACGATCAGCGCCATCGGAAAAAACAGCGACGTGGCGTGTCGTGAGAAAAAGTGAGAAATCCGTGACATCGTAAACGCACTCCATGTGGAACAACCCATAGCGGGAACAACGAAATTCAATACCGTCACAGGGACATCAGGCAGAGAACGGGCGCAAACAGACTGCGGATGGACTGAATTTCATGTAATCAAAAGCGCTGTCCGCGAATAAACACAGACAGGAAAACACCACTGACTCACGTCAGAAAGTGTGTCGATTACAGATGACATTCAGCACATCACACCTCGGGAAAAGTAAGTTGAGTGGAAAATATACACATTAAGTGTAATTAAAATTTGACGGTAATCAAAAGAGTTTTGCGGGTTAATTCGGCGTAGCGACAATCAGCGGCCAGATAAACCGTCCGACAATCCCCACGCCAAAAACGCACAAGATGGCGCCAGCGGCCCGCTCAATCCACAGTAACCCGTGGGTGAAGCGCTGCTGGACGGCTGGCAGAGCGATAACCGTGACGATCAGTATATCCCATGCCAGCACCACGCTGGTCATCCAGATGCCGCTTACCGTTTGCTGCACCAGCGTCACCCCGGGGCCAAGCAACGCTGTCATTAGCGCCAGGTAAAACAGCGCGTTCTTTGGGTTGAGCAAAGAGGAGCCCAGCCCCAGCAGCAACTGTTGGTGAAAACCCGGGTAAGCGTTTTCAGCGCCGGAACCGGACAACGCCTGCGGACGGCTTCGCAGCAGCAGGGTGCCAATCCACAGAAGATACACTGCGCCGAGCAGCTCAATGACGGTAAACAGGAGCGGCAGCTGGCGCAGGATCCCCCAGCCGACAATCGCCAGCAGGATGTACAGGCCATTGCCTGCGGCAATCCCGACACACAGCCCGGCGCTACCCCGCAATGGGTAGCGGACCGCATAGCCGACCAGTAAAAAGAAGTCGGGACCCGGACTCAGCAGCGCCACAAAATGTGCCAACGCCAGCGCGGGGAATGCCGACGGAAAGAGAACAGAGAAGCGTTCCATAGTGACCTCAGACAGTAAACCTGAGATCACCCTACCTTTTGTCCGGCGCTAATTATTGTCTGATATTGATCGCCCCGACGCATACTGACGCGGCGTGGCGGCGGTATAGCTGACAAAGGTGCGATGAAAATGACTCTGATCGGCGAATCCGCTCTGGTAACTGACGTCGGCAATCGTCTCCCCGGCGCGTAACCGCGCGCGGGCGTAACCGATGCGCGCGATGTTCAGGTAACTGCCCGGCGTCAGGCCGATATCCTGTTTAAAGGTGCGGATCAGCGTCTCTTTACGCATTTGGCACTCATGGGCTAACTCATCCAGCGACGGTGGAGAAAGCAAATCGCTTTGCAGGCGTGTCAGTAAATAGCGACTGCTGGCGCGTGGAGTATCTGTCGTGCCAATGTGCAAGGGGAGCTGGCGCAGCAGACGCTGGGCGGCGCTCGCTACCGCCGCCGTCTGCCGGCGCGCCATGAACGTGACCAGCGTAAGGTAATCGGCAAACAGCGACGGGCTGCGAATGACCGGCGCGGGGGCGACAAGGCGCGCGCTGGCGGTCACGCCAACGAATTGCGCACGGCACCAGTCTGCGTCCAGATAGAGCATATGATAGCTGCGACACTGTCCGTCTACCGGGTTGCAGCTGTGTGGCGCATCCGGCGGGATCACAATCAGATCGCCTGCCTGCAGGCGGTACTCTACACCGTGACTGACGCAACGGGTTTCTCCTTCCAGGATCGCGCCAACCGACAGTTGCGGGTGGTAATGGCGCTTGTAGGCCTGATGGCTGCGTCTGGTACTGCGTAATTCCAGCCACGGCAGTTGTTCGTCACGCCAGAATGATTGTGAAATATTTCGGGTGCGGTTCACGGTCAGCCTCTCCTGTTGATAATGATGAGTTATACCACAGGCCGGACGGCGGAAACGTCGTAATCGCCGACGTTGTGTGGTTTTTGCGTAGCGCATTCCGCGAACATGTTGCTGTTACATCTGGGGGGACTTTTTCTCTGGAGGCGTTTCGCAGAGAAGAAAAGTGGCGCATGAAACGGGGGAGGCGGCACGGTAACGTGGCGGTAAATTTTTTAGGTGACGGACCGCCATGAGCAAATCAAATACATCCACCCCGCATGACGCCGTGTTTAAGACCTTTCTGCGCCATCCGGATACCGCCCGTGATTTTCTGGATATTCACCTTCCGGCTTCGCTGCGATCGCTGTGCGATTTGCAGACGCTGAAGCTGGAGCCGACCAGTTTTATTGAAGACAATCTGCGGGCGTATTATTCAGATGTGCTGTGGTCGGTACAAACCGATGAGGGCGAGGGGTATATCTATGTGGTTATCGAGCATCAAAGCACGCCTGATGCACATATGGCATTCAGGCTGATGCGCTACGCCATCGCGGCGATGCAACAGCATTTAGACGCCGGACATAAGCGGCTGCCGCTGGTGGTGCCGATGCTGTTTTATCACGGCGCGGAAAGTCCTTATCCCTTTTCCCTGAACTGGCTGGATGACTTTGCCGATCCTGCGCTGGCGCGTGAACTGTATAGCGCCGCGTTCCCTCTGGTGGATATCACGGTGATCCCGGACGATGAAATTATGCAGCATCGGCGGATGGCGTTACTGGAGTTGGTCCAAAAGCATATTCGCAGACGCGATCTGTTGGGGCTGGTAGAACAACTGGCATCGCTACTCGTTACCGGTTGCGCTAATGACAGACAGTTGAAAGCGCTGTTTAATTATTTACAAAGACAGCACGGTTATACGCCACGGTTCAGCGTCTTTCTGGAAGAGATGGCGCAGCGGGTGCCTCAACACAAGGAGCGATTAATGACGGTTGCAGAAAGATTTCGTAATGCGATTCTCAGAAAAGGGATCCGCCAGGGCATGGAGCAGGGTAAACAGGAAGGGCTGGCCGAAGGCCAGCGCGCAGCAGCCCGGCGTATTGCCGCAATGATGCTCGCGGAGGGGATTGAACCTCCAACGGTGCAGCGTCTGACCGGGCTCTCTGCGGAAGAGATACAAAACGTAGCGCATTGAGGGGCGCCCGACTGGCAACGCGTAGCGGGTGGCAGAAGCTAGTCCATCGCCACCTTAATCGCCTCGCCAAGCTTTTGCATCACTTCCCGGTGTTTCTCGTCCGGTGGTAGCGCGCAATTGATGCGCACGCAGTTGCGGTATTTACCTGATGCCGAAAACAGGGAGCCGGGCGCAACCTGGATTCTCAGTCGACAGAGTTGTTTCGCCACGCAGACCATATCGACCTGTTCTGGTAATTCAACCCACAGTAAAAAACCGCCTTTTGGCCGCGTGATGCAGATGCCGCCGGGAAAATATTCCCGTGCCCAGCAGGTGTAGATTTCCATGTTGCGTTGGTAAATCTGGCGCATTCGCCGGAGGTGACGGTGATAGTGACCCTCCCGGACAAACGCGGCCGCCGCCAGTTGGGTGACCGGGACGTTGGAGCCGATAACGGCGTACTTCATATGCAGCAGCTTGTCATGGTAACGGCCAGGCGCCACCCAACCGACGCGCAGGCCCGGCGCGACCGATTTGGTAAACGAGCTGCACAGAATCACCCGTCCGTCGATATCCCAGGCGTGAATGGTTTTCGGGCGAGGGTACTCCGAGGCCAGTTCGCCGTAAACATCGTCTTCGAAAATAACGATATCGTGACGCTGGGCGAGCGCCAGTACCGCTTTCTTACGCGCATCCGGCATGATAAACCCAAGCGGATTATTGCAGTTTGGCACCAGTATGACCCCTTTGACCGGCCATTGTTCCAGCGCCAGTTCCAGCGCTTCGATACTGATCCCCGTATCCGGATCGGTAGGAATTTCAATTACTTTGATGCCTAAACCGCGCAGAAGCTGCATGGTGCCGTAGTATGCGGGCGATTCCACGGCGACAATATCCCCCGGCTGACACACCGCCAGCAGCGCCAGCGACATGCTGCTCTGGCTGCCGCTGGTTATGACAATATCTTCGGCGGTGACCACGGAACCGCCGTCGAGCATCAGTCGCGCGATTTGCTGACGCAGTTCGCGACAGCCGGATAGCTCATCATAGCCCAGCACCGCGCTCAGATTGTGCTGCGCGACGCGGCTTAACTCGCGCCAGAGCGGCTTCAGGCTTGGCTGGCTGATGTCCGGGATGCCGCTACTAAAGGGAATAATGGACGCGTCGTGATGCCCTTCCAGCATATCCTGCACCTGATCCCACTGGGTGATCTCCACCGGACGCTGTACCGGTCGTGACATCGGAGGGACCGGCGGCTGCGCTTTGCGCGGCGCGACAAAATAGCCCGACCGCGGCTGTGGCGTAATGAGCTGCTGCGATTCCAGGCGCTGATACGCCTGTTGCACAGTGCTGATACTCACGCCATGTTGCTGGCTCAGGCTGCGCACTGACGGCAATTTTTCTCCATGACGATATAAACCTTGCTCAATACGTTCAGCCAGCAGATTGGCCAGATGTTGATAACGCGTCATGCTGTATCCCTTATAAATGCCATACAGATTTCAAAACCAGTACAGACAGGTGCATTTTTTGCAGTGCAGACGTATTTTTAGTCAATCTGTATGTTAAAGAAAAGTGTTTTTTGAATCTGTAATGAATAATCGCCCCCCGCCAGAATAAAGCCTCAGGTTAATGCGGAGGTGGAGAATGGAATTTTACGAGAACAGGGCAAAACGGCCATTTGCGGGATTTATGCTGATCTGGCGGGCGTATAAAGCGTGGCGCTTACGGGTTTACTCGCGACGCATTTTGCAACAGATGAATGATGAATGGCTCAAAGATATTGGCTTACGGCGGGATGAGCTCTAAAAGCCCGTAAAATCAATAAGGGCGACGCGCACAGCGTCGTTCTAAATACATTCATGATATTTATCAATTCATGCGAATACCCGGCCTGTTTCTTGATACTTATCCTGATAAGTATTATTTTCCCCTCAGCTAAGAGGGGAAGTGCTATGACCGAAGACGAACTGTTTGCCCGCCGTCCGATGGGCATGCGCATGGCGATGGTGGTGCGTCAGTGGCGCGCCATTATTGATACCGCCATCACCGACACCGGCCTGACGCAGTCAAGCTGGACGGTATTGATGCAATTGCATCAACTGGGCGATAACGTCTCGGTAAGCGAGCTGGCTGAAATGCAGGGTATTGAACTGCCGCCGCTCATGCGCACGCTCGCGCAGCTGGAAAAACGGGGTTATCTGATACGTTCCATATCGCCCTGGGACAAGCGTATTCGCCTGCTCACCCTGACGGACAACGGTCGCGCGGTTCTGCGTGAACTCAACAGGGTGATCGAGACGTATCAGCAGCGCGTGACCTGCACCATCCCGGAAGCGGAACTTGCCCTTTTCAGCGCCACACTTAATCAAATCGCCTGCAATCTGCGGACAATCCGCGAAGAAGATAATCAACGTTAAAAATGATGACGCCAGAACAAAAATTTGCCCGTTGGGTAAGGGGGAGTATTGCCGCTTTCCTGGTGATATTCGCCTGGTTTATTGTTGCCGATATCTGGATCCCACTGACGCCGGACGCCACCGTAATGCGCGTGGTCACGCCGGTTTCTTCCCGGGTATCCGGTTACGTCTCCCACGTTTACGTACACAACAACAGCCAGGTGAAAAAAGGCGATCTGCTGTATGAGCTCGACCCGACACCGTTTATTAATAAAGTTGAGGCTGCGCAGATCGCTCTGGAACAGGCGAAACTGAGCAATCAGCAACTGGATGCGCAGATCGCCGCTGCGCGCGCCAGCCTGCGCACCGCGCAATACACCGCCCACAACGACAGACTTACGCTTAATCGCTACCAGAAGCTGAGCGCGATGCAGAACGTCTCTCAGGCGGATCTCGACAAAGTCCGCACCGCCTGGCAAACCAGCGAACAGTCGGTATCGGCATTGACAGCCAATATTCAGAACCTGCTGATCCAGCGTGGCGAACGCGACGACAGTCGTAACGTCACGCTTCAAAAATACCGTAACGCGCTTGACGAGGCGAAGCTGAACCTGGGCTGGACGAAGGTCAGAGCCGAGACCGACGGCACGGTGAGTAATCTGCAGCTAAACCCCGGCCTGTATGCCACTGCCGCCACACCGCTGCTGGCGCTGGTCAGCAACCAGACCGATATCGTGGCCGACTTTCGCGAGAAGAGCCTGCGCCATACTCAGACCAGCACCGATGCCGCCGTGGTCTTTGACGCACTGCCGGGCAACGTGTTTCCCGCTCACGTCACCAGCAGCGATGCCGGGATCCTGGCGGGGCAGGAGGATGTGAATGGCCAACTGTCGCAGCCGGAGCAGTCCACACGCTGGGTACGTGATGCCCAGCGGATGCGCATCCATGTGGCGCTGGACAAGCCGCTGGAAAAACCGTTACCGACCGGGGCGCGCGCCACAGTGCAACTGTATAACAGTGAAGGGCCGTTTGCCCGCACCTTCGCCGGGGCGCAGATCCACCTCGTAAGCTGGCTGCACTATGTTTATTAGCTCTCTGGCCTCGATAAATACGCTGGCACAGGTGTTTACGCCGCACGGGAAGATTGTTTACACGGCCAACGATTTTCGCCAGACCGTACGCATCGCCGTCGCCGGAACGGTTGCCCTCAGTGTTTCCACATTTTACAACGTTCAGTACGGCGTGTTTTTTGTGGTCTATCCGCTGATGCTGATGTCGCTGGTGCCGGTGTTTAACCGTCACGTGGCGACGCAGTTTGTATTCAGCGCAGCGGTGAACTGCGTCGAAATGGTACTGATTGTCGGTTATCTTTCGCAATGGCCGCTTATTATGACGCTGGTGGTATTGGCTCTGTACGTGATGCGCTTTCGCTTTATGAGCAAGGGGACACTGTTTCTGCTCGGCTCAATGGGGGTGGTTTGCCAGAGTACAATGCTTAACTTTATGAGCTATCCCACCACGAACTGGCATACGCTGATGTTTTCCAATATGGAAGCCTGCGTGATGGCCGTGGCGCTGAGCGCGCTGCTGCACTATCTGATTCCCGATGTGGAACCGCGACAGCCGCCGCCGCGTATTGACAAAGACGCTGCCCGGGTTCGTCATGAGTCGCTGCTTTCCGGCAGCGTGGCGACGATGATTTTTGTGGTTTTCCAGATTTGCGATCTCAGTGACTCCCTGTCGGCGCTGATGGCGGGCATTTTGATTCTCTTTCCCATGCACTATCGTGGCGCGGTGATCAGTTCTATCTGGCGCGTGGTGGGCGTCGTGTTGGCCTGCCTGTACATTCTGGTGGTGCAGCTGATTATTTATGACTTCAGCAACCACATGCTGCTCATGATGCCGTTAATTGGGCTCGGCCTGGCTTTCAGCGCCCGCCTGCATGTGATGGAAAAGGTCGGCGCGGGAGTGGGCTTCGCCAGTATCACCACCATCGGCATTATGTTCGGTCAGAACCTGCACCCGGACAGCGACCTGGTGTTCAGCGATCTGTACCGCATCACCTCGGTCACCGTGGCGCTGATGGTAACGCTGACGATGGTGTTTTTGGTACACCGGGTACTGAACTGCTTTGCGGCAACGCGGTTTGTGGTGGAGTGATTCGGGCTTACATGGGAAGGCGCCGGATGATAGCGTAAACGCTTTCTCCGGCCTGTCGGGCCAGACCCGACAGGCATCGCCATCGGGCAGGGAGGTATTACTTCTTCAGCCCCGCAAATGCGGCTCTGATTTCGTCTTCCGGCAATTGAATACCAATAAACACAAGCTGGCTGTGGGGTGTTTCGTCGCCCCACGGGCGATCCCAGTCGGCGCTGTACAGACGCTGTACGCCCTGGAACAGCAGGCGGTTGGGTTCGCCTTTAATCCATAACATCCCTTTGTAGCGCAGCAGTTTGTCGGCGGATTCCAGCAGCAGGTTTTCCATCACGCGCGAAACGTCGCCAATATCTACCGGATAATCCAGTTCCACCACAATGGAATAAATATCATTCTGCTTATCGGCAATAAAATGGAAGCGTGGTGTCGCGCTGACCACGTTCTCTTCCAGCATAAAGCCGTTAGTATCGAACAGGAGAGAGAGGTCAATATCGCCGTGCGTCACGGTATATACCGGGGCGCGGGCGTTGATGCGCGCCAGCCGCTCGCGCAGTTTTTCACTCCCGCCCGCCACGTCGGTTTTGGTCAGCAGGATACGGTCGGCGTAACCGACCTGGGACTGGGCGATGGTGAACTGATTCATCTGCTCGTCGGCGTGAACCGCATCGACCAGCGCAATAACGCCGTCCAGCAGATAACGCTGGCAAATGACCTCATGGGAGAAAAAGGTCTGAATGATCGGACCGGGGTCGGCCATGCCGGTGCACTCAATCACCAGCCGGTCAAAGCTGATGTTGCCTTTATCAAGATTATCAAGCAGGTCCAACAGCGCATCCTCCAGCTCGTTGGAGCGGGTGCAGCAAATACAGCCGTTAGTCAGGGTTTTTATCTGCGTGGCGCGATCGCCAATGAGTTGGTCGTCGACGGAGACTTCGCCGAACTCGTTTTCGATAACAGCGATTTTATAGCCGTGCTGTTCGTTGAGGATATGGCGCAGCAGGGTGGTTTTACCCGCGCCAAGAAATCCGGTGAGTAGGGTGACTGCAATAGGGGTCATTCACTTCTCCTTCTAACAGCAGCGCATGCCGCCTTTACCGTCGCCGCCGTAGCGTGCTTGCTGGCGCTCGCGGAAGAACTCTTCGTAGCTCATGTACGGCTGATCGGGATGATTGGTCTGCATATGCTCGACGTAATTGTCGTAGTCTGGAATGCCAATCAACATCTTCGCCGCCTGGCCGAGGTACTTTTTTGCCTGCCCTAAGTTACCAAACATTGTCTTATACCTGTAATGAATTAAGCCGGATAGCGGCTAACGCCTTATCCGGCCTACTTTACTGCGGCGCTCATCATACGTAGACCGGGTAAGCGCAGCGCCACCCGGTCTCGGTTTTTAATGATGTGAAGATGTCTTCACGCCGCCTTCCGGAACCGGAACGTACGGGGTTTCTTTATCGGTACGTTTGTCCACGTTGCGCACTTTCAGCCAGGTTTTAAAACCGTAGAAAATAATGCTGTACACCACCACCAGGAACAGAATGCTCAGGCCTGCGTTGGTGTAGTTGTTCACAACAATGTGGTTCATGTTGGCGATCTGCTGAGCGGTCAGCTCGCCACCGTTGGCAATCTTCTCTTTGTATTGGTTAGCCATGTAGAAGAAGCCTTCCATCTGCGGGTTGTCACTGAACAGTTTCAGACCCAGCGCCCAGGTGGTGCAGATCAGCAGCCAGACCGCAGGGATCACGGTGACCCAGATGTATTTGGTGCGTTGCATTTTGATCAGCACCACGGTGCCGAGAACCAGCGCCACGGCAGCCAGCATCTGGTTAGAGATACCGAACAGCGGCCACAGGCTCTTCACGCCGCCCAGCGGATCGACCACACCCTGGTACAGCAGGTAGCCCCACAGACCCACGCAGCCCGCGGTGCCGATAATGCCGGCGACCAGAGAGTCAGTTTTCTTCAGGAACGGCACGAAGTTACCCAGCAGATCCTGCAGCATGAAGCGGCCAGAACGGGTACCGGCGTCCAGCGCGGTCAGGATGAACAGCGCTTCAAACAGAATACCGAAGTGGTACCAGAAGCCCATATCCGCCATAGGCAGCACCTTGTGGAAGACATGCGCGATACCTACCGCCAGCGTCGGTGCGCCGCCAGCACGGTTCAGCACGGACGGTTCACCGATGTCTTTCGCAGTTTGCAGGATCTGCTCTGGCGAAATCACGAAGCCCCAGGAGCTGACGGTGGCCGCCGCGTGTGCGGTGACGTCTTTCAGTTGCGCCATAATCAGCGGCGCGTTTTCGCCACCCATTTCATGCAGGTTCGGCATGGTGATGCCCAGGCCCGCTGGCGGGGTGTTCATCGCAAAATAGAGACCCGGTTCGATGATGGATGCCGCAACCAGCGCCATGATCGCTACGAAGGATTCCATCAGCATTGCGCCATAACCAATGAAACGCGCGTCGGTTTCACAAGCCAGCAGTTTCGGTGTGGTACCGGACGAGATCAGCGCGTGGAAGCCAGAAACCGCGCCGCAGGCAATGGTAATGAACAGGAACGGGAACAGCGCGCCTTTCCACAGCGGGCCGGTGCCGTCGATGTACTGAGTCATCGCAGGCATTTTCAGTTCCGGGTTCAGGATAACGATACCCAGCGCCAGACCGACGATAACGCCGATCTTCAGGAAGGTCGCCAGATAGTCGCGCGGCGCGAGGATCAGCCAGACCGGCAGCAGTGCGGAAACAAACGCGTAGCCGATCAGCGCGAAGGTAATGGTGGTGTCTTTAAAGGTCAGCGCCGGGCCCCAGTACGGGTCGTGCGCGATCACGCCGCCGAAATAGATCGAGGCGACCAGCAGAACGATACCAATCACGGAGACTTCACCCACGCGACCGGGGCGAATAAAGCGCATGTAAATGCCCATAAACAGCGCGATCGGCACCGTTGAGCAGACGGTGAAGACGCCCCACGGGCTTTCCGCCAGCGCTTTGACCACGATCAGCGCCAGGACGGCGAGGATGATGATCATGATTAAGAAGCAACCAAAGAGGGCGATGGTCCCCGGCACGGTGCCCATTTCTTCTTTGATCATCTCGCCAAGCGACGCGCCGTTACGGCGTGAAGAAATAAACAGTACCATGAAGTCCTGCACCGCCCCGGCCAGCACCACGCCCGCCAGCAGCCACAGCGTACCCGGCAGGTAGCCCATCTGCGCCGCCAGAACCGGCCCAACCAGTGGACCCGCGCCAGCGATAGCGGCAAAGTGGTGACCAAACAGCACGTAGCGGTTGGTCGGAACATAGTTCAGGCCATCGTTATTGATGACTGCAGGCGTTGAACGTGTAGGGTCAAGCTTCATCACCTTTTGGGCGATGTACAGGCTGTAGTAGCGGTAAGCCACCAGATACACCGACACGGAAGCGACCACGATCCACAGGGCGCTGACGTGTTCACCCCGACGTAAGGCCACTACCGAGAGGCAGAAGGCCCCGATGATCCCGAGGATCACCCAGGGTATGTGCTTGAATATCTTTTTAGTATCCATAGTAAAACCTGGTTTTCTAAGATGAATAATTGGCCGAAGCCGTTGGGTTTGCGTTGCGTTTGAGGAGAAAAAAATGACGACTAAGGTGAAGCGATCTTGCCAGAGGTACGCGCGCGTAAAGTAAGGTAAATGGGTAAGCGGTCAAATGTTGAGTTAAGCGGTCAGAAGTGTCAGTAAGCGGTAAAGACGACCGTTAAGGGATTGATTTTATGTGACTGAGATCACAATGAAAAATACTGTGGCCTCGGGCAATAAGGGTCTACGCTTATTGCCGACACTCTTATAAGGAGAAGAACATGGAAAACGTCACCCTCGCACTCTCTGAGGCCTATGCGCTGTCACGCGAAGTGTTATGTAAAAACGGCTTTAGCGCTGAACATGCAGATGCTATCGCGCGTAACGTCACGGCGGGTGAACGCGACGGATGCGCGTCACATGGCCTGTGGCGGCTGCTGGGGATTGTCGACACCCTGCGTAAGGGAAAAGTCTCTGCGGATGCGCGTCCGGTCATTACCGATCAGGCCCCCGCGATTGTCAAAGCCGACGCGGGCGGCGCGTTTTCGCTGGTGGCCTATGAACAGGCGCTGCCGCTGCTGATTTGCAAAGCCAAAACCTGCGGCATTGCGGCGCTGGCCATTAATCGCTGTGTGCATTTCTCAGCGCTGTTCGCCGATATCGAACCGCTCACCGACGCCGGGCTGGTCGGCTACGCCTGTACGCCAAGCCATGCCTGGGTCGCGCCGGCTGGCGGTACGCGTCCGTTGTTTGGTACGAACCCCATCGCCTTTGGCTGGCCGCGAAAAGACAAGCCGCCGTATATTTTCGATATGGCGACCAGCGCGGCGGCGCGCGGTGAAATTCAGCTTCATCTGCGAGCCGGAAAGCCCATACCCGAAGGCTGGGGAATCGACAGTGAAGGGCAACCGTCTACCGATCCGCAGGCGGTGCTGGATGGCGCGATGCTGACGTTTGGCGGGCATAAAGGCTCCGCCTTCGCCGCGATGGTGGAGCTGCTGGCCGGGCCGCTGATTGGCGATATGACCAGCGCAGAGTCGCTGGCCTGGGACGATGGCGCAGGCGGTTTGCCGTACGGCGGCGAGCTGATCCTGGCGCTTGATCCTGAACGGTTTCTGGGTGCGGAAGCCCATGTACATCTGGATCGTGCTGAAACGCTGTTTGCCTCAATGCAGGCGCAGGGGGCGCGGCTGCCGGGCGAGCGCCGTTTCATCTCGCGGCAAACATGCCAGGATGCAGGCGTGACGATCCCACGCTCGCTGTATGAGGAGATTTCAGCACTGCTGTAACGTACGCGGGCAGCCGCCCGCTGCCCGTTTGCAGAGTGGGTTATCACCGTTATTGCCAGTTAATTAAGCAAATTTCCTGTGATACCGCCCGCGGTTCCATAAAGTTTTCTCATTCCAGGCCGAAAACCAGAGTATCTGTCTAGCGGAAAGAGAAAACATGTTAAAACGTATCAAGATTGTGACCAGCTTATTGCTGGTCCTGGCGCTGTTTGGCCTTTTACAACTCACCTCAGGCGGTCTGTTCTTTAACGCATTGAAGAATGACAAAGAGAATTTCACCGTTTTACAAACCATTCGCCAGCAACAGTCCACGCTAAACGGTAGCTGGGTGGCGCTGTTGCAGACCCGCAATACCCTGAACCGCGCGGGTATCCGTTACATGATGGATCAGAACAACATCGGTAGCGGCGCGACCGTGGCGGATCTGATGCAGATAGCCACGGCGTCGCTGAAACAGGCGGAAAAAAACTGGGCCGATTACGAAGCGTTGCCGCGTGACCCGCGCCAAAGCGAAGCGGCTTCGGCTGAGATCAAACGCAATTACGACATTTACCACAACGCGCTGGCTGAACTTATACAACTGCTCGGCGCGGGTAATATCAACGCGTTTTTCGATCAGCCAACCCAGGGATATCAGGACGCTTTTGAGAAACAGTATGTGAGCTATCTTGAGCAGAACGACCGACTTTATGACCAGGCGGTCAAGGACAACAACAACTCTTACAATCAGGCGATGTGGGTGCTTGGCTGCGTGCTGCTCGCGGTGCTGGTGGTGATTTTTGCCGTCTGGTTTGGCATTAAGCTGTCGCTGATTGCGCCGATGAACCGGCTGATTGAAAGCATTCGCCATATCGCCAGCGGCGATCTGGTGAAGCGTATTGATGTGGAAGGCTCTAACGAAATGGGCCAACTGGCGGAGAGCCTGCGCCATATGCAGGGCGAGCTGGTGCGTACCGTGGGTGATGTGCGTAACGGCGCGAACGCGATTTACAGCGGCGCCAGTGAAATCGCCATGGGCAACAACGATCTCTCCTCCCGCACCGAACAACAGGCGGCGTCTCTGGAAGAGACCGCGGCGAGCATGGAAGAACTGACCGCTACCGTGAAGCAGAACGCCGAAAACGCCCGTCAGGCCAGCCATCTGGCGCTTAGCGCCTCCGAGACGGCGCAAAAAGGCGGCAAAGTGGTGGACAACGTGGTGCAGACCATGCGCGATATCGCTTCCAGTTCGCAAAAAATCGCCGACATTATTAGCGTGATCGATGGTATTGCCTTCCAGACCAACATTCTGGCGCTTAACGCGGCGGTTGAAGCGGCGCGTGCAGGCGAGCAGGGCCGCGGATTCGCTGTGGTCGCCGGTGAAGTGCGTAATCTGGCGCAACGTAGCGCCCAGGCGGCGCGTGAGATCAAGAGCCTGATCGAAGACTCGGTGAGCCGTGTTGACGTTGGCTCTACGCTGGTGGAAAGCGCGGGCGAAACGATGGATGAGATCGTGAACGCGGTCACGCGCGTAACCGACATTATGGGCGAAATCGCCTCCGCGTCTGACGAACAAAGCCGTGGGATTGATCAGGTCGGCCTGGCCGTGGCGGAGATGGATCGCGTCACGCAGCAGAACGCCTCGCTGGTGGAAGAGTCCGCAGCGGCGGCTGCAGCGCTGGAAGAGCAGGCCAGCCGCCTGACTCAGGCTGTCGCCGTGTTCCGCATCCAGCAGGAGCAGCAGCGCGCGCGCGAAACCGCCAGCGTGAAACCGGTGTCGGCGCCCGTTCAGCCGCGCAAGGCCGTTGTGGCGGATACCGGCGAGAACTGGGAAACGTTTTAAGCGGTAAAGCCGGTGGCGAAGGAACGCCGCCGGTTGGCGCTGCGCTTAACCAGCCTACCGGGTAAGCGTCGGCCTGGGAAAGCGTAGCCGCCCTCGGACGTTTACCTCAGACGCAGGCGCATGGCGCAGCGGGAACCACGGGCGATACCCCGCGCCGTTTCTGCTTCTCGCTTCTGACGCAATGCGGCTGGCAGCGAGTCCTCGTCGAGCATCTCAAAGCCCAGCCGGGCATACAGCGGCGCGTTCCACGCCACGTCACGAAACGTGGTCAACGTCATCGCGGTATAGCCCTGTTCATCAGCCCATTGTCTGACAACGTTGAGCAACTGACGACCAATTCCTTTCCCCTGCCAGTCGAGATGCAGCGAAAACTCTGCGATATACAACGAAGACTCCTGTGCTTCTGCGAGCAGGAAGCCAACGGTATGCCCGTCGGTTTCTGCCAGCCAGCTCATTCCGGCTAAGACATATTCCCGATGCTGCTCCACGGTCATAATGGTGTCGTCAGCGATCCAGGCAAGCGCAGGAACGGCTAAAAAGCGCCGTCCTGCCGAGCGCTCAATAGCGGGCAGGTCGGCGGTATCAGCAAGTGTGGTGGGGCGGCAGTGTATTTTCATCCACTCAGTATATTGCCTTTCACACCTTACGGGGATCGCTAATTGGCTGGCGAACCAGGAAGATGTAAGCCAGCGCGCCTGCTGCGGTGACGCAGCCGCAAATAATCAACGCCAGGCGGAATGAGTGGGTGGTATCAACGATAAAGCCGGTAATAATCGGCGCGAACGAGGCGCAGATAAAGCTGGCGAAGTTCTGGATACTGCCCACCGACGCGGTCATCCGTGAAGCGACAGCCACGTGGATAAGACCCCAACAGGAAGTCCCGGCGAAATGGATACAGAACAGCGCCATGCCAATCAGCAGAACCGCGCTCATGGAGGTGGTGGCGTTTGGCACCACAAAGGTGAAGGCCGCAGAGCACAGCATCCCGGCGATAATGCAGATTTTACGGCTTTTAATTGGCTGCATTCCGCGTTTTACCAGCCCGTCGGTGACGTAGCCGTTGACCAGCATCCCCGCCGCGCCGAACAGGAAAGGGATCGCCGCCATCAGCCCGGTGCTCTTTAAATCCAGGCTGTAGGCCGTTTGCAGATACCCAGGCAGCCAGGCCAGATACAGCCACGCGGTATAATTAATGCCGCTAAAGCCGAGCATCATGCCCCACATGGTGCGGTTGCGGAACAGGCTGCGCCATTCGGCAAAACTCAACGGGTCGCGACGGGCGTTGACGCTCCCGGCGTTCAGATAAGCCTGCTCGACGGCGGTCAGTTCCACCTGCTCGCGGTTGCGATACAGCATATACCAGCCGATGGCGAGAAAGATGCCCAGCACGCCGATGGTAATAAACATGCCGCGCCAGCCCATGACCAGCATCATTGCCGCCAGAATCGGCGGACTGATGGCTACGCCAATAGTGGATGCCGCGTTAAAAAAGCCCATTGGTCGACCACGTTCTTTGATGTTAAACCAGTCGTTGATGACCTTCACGCCGCACGGGTTCATCGGCGCTTCGCCAATCCCCATGCCGATGCGCACCAGCACAAACTGCGTAAAGCTGTGCACCATCCCGGAAAGCGCCTGAAACAGCGACCAGAAGAACATGCCGAGGCCGAGCATAATGCGTGGCCCTTTGCGGTCCAGCAGCGGGCCGCAGGGAAGTTGGGCGATGCCGTAGGCCAGAGAAAAGACCGACAGCAGCGCGCCGATCTCGGTGGCGCTTAGCCCTAACTCTTCCCGGATCGTCAGGTTCGCCACCGACAGCGAACTACGGTCAAGATAATTAATCACCGCCGCGAAAAATAATAAAATCATTGCAGTGGTCTGAATACGTTTTATTCGACTGCTGCGTTGTACCATGCCTTCAGGCGGGACGGTAATATCGGCAGTGGCCGGTTTGTCAAATGAAGAACGCGGGTCGAGGGTAATATTTTCTTTTTCCACGCCGGACTCCCATTACTTGTGTTTATTATTTTCTGCGGGACATCGTGTCGCGCAGCGTTCATGTAAACGATCGGCAAAGGAATATTTTATCCCCGCCGCTCACAATGCTTTTTTAATAACGTCGACAGTTCGTGAGCATAGGTAAGGGATATTTCTTCCGCGTTTTTATTTTGATAAAAGCGTGCGGTGGGTTCCGGAATCCTGTTTTTAATCTGTCTTTAATACGTCTCCTGGACACGCTGATTGATTGAGCGAATCATCGATTGTTTCGCGGTATTCAGATGGTTACGCAGTGCCAGCGTGGCATCGAGATCGCTTCGGCAGATTAATGCGCTGAGGATGGTCATGTGTTCGTCGACGGCGATGATATTGCGCTGCTTCAGGTCACGCTCGTCCCACTGATAGTGGAAATGAAAGATCACGGAGATAATTTCAAGTGACTGATTAAAAAATATATTATCTGCAGCGGAAAGGAGCAACGCGTGAAAATCCCGGTCCAACTGGGAAAACATGCGAAAGCTGCTGCCGATGCTGTCGCGCAGCGTCCGGTGGCGCTCAAGCAAGGTTCGGGCCTGTAACCAGCGCGGGTCGTCATCGGGTAGATTGAGAAAATGCTGCAATGCGTGCGTCTCCAGCATCTCCCGTAGCTCAAAAAGCTGTTCAGCCCACGACTGGTCAAATTGCTTCATACTCCAGTAGCCGCGTTTTTCACTTTGAATGAGGTTATAACGCCCGAATTTTAAAAGGTATTCCCGCACCACGACCGGGCTCACGCCCGCCGCGCGCGCCAGTTGAAGTTCAGAGAAGGTTTCGCCCGCGCGCAGTTGACGCTGGTTGATCATGGTGAAAAACGCCTGCTCAAATATCCGGTTTTGCTCCGCCATCGACGCCGTTGTGCAGGCAAAACCGTCGTCGGCGTCCGGACGGCGGGCGATGACGTAATCACCCTCCACCGGCGTCAGTACGCCGCATGCGCACAGGTGATGAAGGATATGGCGCACGGTCGTCCGGCTGATGTTATACATTTCCGCCAGCGCGCTTTGCGACGGCAGCGGAGAGGGAATATGACCACGGGCCATATCGTCGATTACCTGATTAATTACATTGTGGCGTAAATTTTGTGAACGGCTCATTATTTCCTCCTTTTTGCGCATTAAAACCCGATTTAAAACATTTTAATGCGTAGAGTTTCACAAATTAGCTTTCTGGTTACGCCGTTATTTCGCTTTTCATCAATATCTGAAGCAACGAAAAAACCGGAGTGCATGATTATGTCCACAATGACGATGTTGATTTGTCAGGAACCCAAAAAATTAATAGTGAAAAAAACAGAAATTCCGATTCCGGCGCGGTATGAGGCGTTAATTAAAATAAAAACTGTCGGTATTTGCGGTACCGATATTCATGCCTGGGGCGGGAACCAACCTTTTTTTAACTATCCACGTGTATTAGGCCATGAAATATGTGGGGATATTGTCGCGATCGGCGAAAAGGTGACTCATCTTAAGGTCGGTCAACAGGTGGCGGTGATCCCTTACGTCGCCTGCCAACAGTGTCCCGCTTGCCTGAGCGGTCGCACAAACTGCTGTGAACATATTTCGGTTATCGGCGTTCACCAGGACGGCGGCTTTGGCGAGTATCTCAGCGTCCCGGAAACGAATTTACTGCTGGCGGAAGATATTGAGCCGGAAGCGGCGGCATTGATTGAGCCTTATGCCATCAGCGCGCATGCGGTTCGACGGGCGGCAATTGCGCCGGGCGAGCAGGTGCTGGTTGTGGGGGCGGGTCCGATCGGGTTGGGCGCAGCGGCGATCGCCAAAGCGGATGGCGCGCAGGTCGTGGTGGCGGATACCAGCCCAGCCCGGCGCGAACATGTCGCCACCCGCCTGGGGCTGCCGGTGGTGGATCCGTCGGCCACAGACTTTGACGCGCAGCTGCGTGCGCAATTTGACGGCGCGCTGGCACAGAAAGTACTGGATGCCACTGGCAGCGCGCACGCGATGAATAACGCCGTTAATCTGATTCGTCACGGCGGCACGATTGTGTTTGTCGGTTTGTTCAAAGGCGATCTTCAGTTTTCCGATCCGGAATTTCACAAGAAAGAGACCACCCTGATGGGCAGCCGTAATGCCACTCCGGAAGATTTTGCCAAAGTGGGGCGCCTGATGGCGGAAGGCAAGCTGACCGCTGAGATGATGCTGACGCATCGCTATCCGTTCAGCCAGCTTGCCGGGATCTTCGAACGTGAAGTGATCAATAATCGGGAACTGATCAAGGGCGTGATAACGTTTTAGCTGTTGCCATACAGCGCCCGGAGCAGTGTGGGGCGCTGTCTTTTTATCCGGCACAGACCAGCAGCGGCGAGTAATAGTTGCTGATGACAACCGCCTCATCAGGCGTTCGTTGAATGTTTAAGAGGCGCTTCTGGTCCTGCGTTATCCCAAGGGCGTATTTTTCGAACACCCCCGCGGGCACGTCATCATGACCGAACCGTTCAACCTGATTGATCTGCAACTGGTAAAAAGCGTCATGGATGTGCTTCCAACTGAAATTCTGCTGGCGCGACACTGTCCAGTGATTCTGCTTATTCATGATATCGCCGTTCAGACTGAAATAACCGGTGCCGTCGGGCGTGAAATGCATCACCACGACGCCTTCAAAGGTAAACGGGTTGTCTGCCCGCCGATCCTTAAAGACCAGGCCTCCCTGACAGGTCATGGCCAACTGCTCACTGTGTTTGATCCACAGCCAGGTGCTCAGAATCACCAGCAGGCTGAGGGCAAGAACGGCGAAGATCCTTTTTTTCTGTTTCACGGTCTACCACTCATAGTAATACAAGGTCTGACAACTGCTGGTGTGTCCGCGAAAGCGCGAGCACTGCGAGAGCACCAGCCGTCCTTGATCGCCATACAGCAGCGGATCCTGAATGTGCACATAAAAGAGCGAGTCGGGCAGACAGCGAAATTCACCGGCTTTTTGTATCTGCGCCAGCAGCGCATCCGCCTGTTCGCGAAAGCCGTCAGGGAAGGGAGTGAAGCTGTAAACCGGACAGGTATCAATGTGGCTGAGCAGAAACAATTCTGCACGCTGACGATGCGCATTCCAGAACAATGCCGCGAGACATAACCCCATCACGATGAGCGTCACGAGTATCAACGACCCGGTTATGCGCGGGGAGCGGGGGGACGCGGGGGCGCTTTCGCGCGTTTCTGTGTCGAGAGGGATCACGGGCATATCTGCGCTGAGCATAAACCCCACTTTCGGCACCGTGACGATAAACAGGCTGTCGGGCACCAGCGTCGCCAGCATTTTACGCAGGATACTGATGTATTGATTTAGTGAATTACTGGAGCCATGCAGGCCGCGGTTATCCCACACCTCCTGCAGGAACGTCTCGCGTTCAACCACCATGCCGTGGTGGTCGATCAGCAGATTCAGAATGGTCTGCGCGGTGCAGGTTAACGACTGACTTTCCGCAGCGGCGTCATTCTGGAGTGTAAGCGTACCATCCTCGTTGTCGTAAACGAGCATGTCTGCAAGCAGGTATTTCATGGGATTATTGGTAGTCCGGGTGAAAGAGTAGCGGTGTATTTATTTAGTGCGTGAATAATTTTAACGCTAAATGTTATCGGTAACATTGATCCAGACCGGTATTAAACAGATTAATAAGTGAGCGTTACGACAACATCGTCGCTGAACTCACCTGTGCCGGTTAAGGTTTGCGCCGGTACGCTGCCGTACACCGTCACATCCTGAATGCTGCCGTTATGATGGTCCATTTCCAGCGTATTGTTGCCGATCTGGTCTCCCCAGGGGCGGCTCATGGCGGCATCCTGCCAGAGGTTATACGTGAGGCATTGCTGTTGCGAATTGCACATCTGGCGGTTTTGCCCGTGCGCATGTTCTCCGACGCTAAGTCCCAGGGAATAACGCGTGCCGACAGGACAACGGGCACGGATCGATGCCGTTGAGTTCACCTGGCCGCGTAATGCGGTGCTGTTTACCACGCCAAAGTTGAGCGGCGAGACATTCTGGATGAAACAGCTGTCTGACAGAGTTGCACTGGCGTGTGAGGCGCTGTCGATGGCTTCGCCTTGTGATACGCCGTCCTGACAGGCAGTGAGCGCCTCGGGGCGGGTGGCGCTGTTCCACGTTAATTTCAGTCCGAGGGCATAGTTAAAATAACTGCGCACCGGCAGGTTATTCTGCCCGGCGGGGATCTCCGCGTTTAAGGGAAAACTGCCGCTGCCGACCTGATTGCCGCCCACCGTTAGCGGCGTTTGCAGCGCGCGACCCGCCGTTTGCGCGGTAAGCGGCCGGGTATTGTCCACGGCGCTGTACAGGTTAAACAGCATCGTGTACGCCTTGCCTTCCTCATCGCCGTTGGAGGTCATCTTAAACGGGCTGGCTTCAAGGCTGCTCAGGCAGACGTTGAAGTAGCGCGTTTCGCCGAAATCGGCATAGCAACTGAAATGGACGCTGGCATGCGTCGTACTGGCGCTGCCGGTCACCAGTGTACCAAACGTGACGCCTGCGCCCTGGGTTATCCAGCATTTGCTGGCGCTGGCGTTAAAAGCCGACAGAATTAACAGCAGTAGCGCGAACAGCGGGCGCTGGCTTACAGACACGACAGCTCTCCCAGATTAACCGGACCAGCCTGCGGTTCAGAGGCGGGCAGACGGATCTGGCAGCGTCCTGCTGGCTGTTGTATCTCCAGTTTTCCCGGCATGGGCGGATTTTCCAGCCAGATAAACCCGTCGCGTCCGACAATCGTGGCGCCGTCGGGAGTATTGACCCTGCTGCCCATCGAAAGCGGATGACGCTGTTTATCCACTACCTTTGCCGTGACTAACCGCGAACGGTGGACGTGAAAGTCGACCTTCACCGCTTCGGTGACGCCCGGCGCGGCGTGGATATCCGTCATCGGCGTCACCACGTCCGGCGGCAACCTCAGCGGATCCAGGGTAATTTTGCTCTGGTGGTAGCGAGGCAGATCGGTCAGCAGCAGAAAGCCATTTTCATCGGTTTCGCCCGCAGGCCGGTTTTCGATGGCGATGGGGATATGACCTATGCCGTTAGTGGTGATCAGCGCCATGCCCTGCTGATTGTAGCGCAGCGCATAGGCGTGTTTTTCCAGTAGCATCAGGGAGCCTTCGCCGGTGAGGTAGCGGCTGTTCTCGCGGTTGTCGCGATCCAGACCAACGCGCCATTCGCCATAGCGGCTCAAATGCCCAAGTTCCGCATGCTGCTGCCTGAGCTGACCGTCGCTTCGGGCAAGCTGCCAGGACCAGCCGCCCTGCAGGTCATCAGGTTGATGGCGATAATCCCAGCGAGTTGCGGTCTGGCGGGTCTGGAACGACACCGTGTCCCGCCTTCCCAGTGGCAAAGAGAGCAGAAGCTGAACGGTTTTATCGCCATTGCTGAGTGAATGGCTATAGCCCAGCGTGGCAGAAATCCGGTTATCAAAGGTACGCGACCAACTGGCATTGATGTAGCGTACGCTGTCCTGCCGCACCCAGCCCGCACCGAGTGTGCCCCAGTCCGGTAACGCCTGGCTGAGCCACAGGCTGTCGCTGCGGCTGACGGGCAGACTTCCGCTGACCCGGGCAATATCAGACCAGTCGTCGCTGCTGCGGCTGGTGTTCAGCGAAAAACCGCTGCCCTGCGCGTTCCACTGATAGCCCAGCCCCCATTTCACGCCGTTGCCCACCTTTCCCTGGCTGGTCGCCAGATGACCGCTGAGCACCCCGGCGCGTGGCGAGGTTAGCCAGTCGCTGGCGATGCCGATATTGTGCGCCTGTCGATGCTGCTCGCTATGGACGCCCAGCGTCAGTTGGTTGCTGACCCCGTAGCGCCATCCCGCATCCAGTAGCGGGGATGCGGCGTAATCGTTTGAGTGTTCGGCATAATTTTCCCGTAGCCAACCGATATCCAGCGAATGGCTGCTCATCCCTTTCGCCAGCATGTCTGGCGTACCGTATACGTCAAGAGTGACCTCTCGCCGCTGACCGTTGATGTCGGTGATCACCACCTGCGCCTGCCCGCGACCAGAAAAGGTCGGCATCGTATCCAGAACGTAGTTGCCCGGCGCGACCCGCTGGCGGCTTTGTCGCAGGCCGTCAATGTACAAATCGACCGTTGACGGCAAAACCACGCTGTCGCTGAATTCTGCCCGTGGCGCAGTATTCAGCCGGGGATCAAGCTGAAAGTTGCGCGACAGATGCAGCCCGGCAAACCGTACCTGGCGGCTCCAGCTTACCCCGGTGGTGATGGCGTCACCGAGCGTCAGGCTGGTTAACGACTGCGGCATATCGTATTGCCAGGCTGTCATCAGACGGGTATGGCGGGTGCGCGCGTCATTCTGCCCCTGCTGAATGCGGCTGTTCATGCTGCTGCTTAGTTGGCCAGGCAGCCATCCGGAGCTTTGCATCCGGCTCTGGACGCTTGCCTGTCGTTCCGTTGCGCTTTCGCTGGCGTACAGTGAATAGTCGAGAGAGAGCGTCCCCATGGTTTCCGCCTGCGGCAGCACCTGTGCCGACGGGGGCGGCTGGCTGACCAGATGTTGACGATGGTTTAATGCCGACGGTTTGAGCGTTAACGACAGATGCTGTTGCAGAGGGTCAAACTCCGCCTTAATGTCCTTGCGAGAAGCGAGATTGATCCAGGGGCGACTGTCATCGTTCAACGCGATCCCCAGAGATTTCGCGTCGCGGCTGGCGAGCCAGAGAGCGTTATCCTCAACGCGTACCGCCCAGAGTCCGTCGTGAACATAATGGTTAACGGTAATGGACAGGTACAGCGTGGTTTTCGCAGAGGGTTCAGCGTGGAGTGTCATGGGCAGTAGCCACAGCAGCAGGATGTACCTTAAGCAGGCTGGCTTCAGTATTTTCATTCAGATAGGCGCGCAGGGCGGATAGCAGGCGACGGTGATCGCGTTTAAACGGAAGCATGAACCGCTGTCCTGCCAGTACATAACCCGCCAGACCCGGGAGTGTTTCTATGGGGCGGCCATCGTTCGCCAGCGCCTGAACGTTACTCAGACGAATATGCGATGTTCCGCGGTTTTGGCACCAGATATCCGTCTCTTGCTGCGCGCAGGCGAGCTGCGAAATGTCATCCAGCGCCGCGTTGTGTTCCGCTGCGATAAACAGCGGGATCGAATAGCGCAACAGAAAATGGACGCCGGTATGGCTGGCGCCAGCGGCGGAAAGCCCTGGCAGTTCGTCGATCTGCAGGCGAAAGCTCTGTTCATGCGCGTGTAAGCCTGGGTTTAGTACCACGATGCGCACCAGTTGCTGTTGTCCGGGCTCCAGTGAGGCCACCGCCGGGCTGCTGACGATGTCGTCGGTCAGCGTGAGGACGTCTTTACCGTCGTCCTGCGTCCAGTCATAGATTCGCACCTGCGCGTGAATCGGCGTATCGCCTGTGTTGGTGAGATACAGGGCGGCAGCGCGCTGATGTGGGCTAAGATTCAGCGTCACGGGGGCGACCTGTAACGTGGCGGA
Organism: Citrobacter sp. 50677481; assembly: GCF_001463265.1. NCBI lineage: Bacteria > Pseudomonadati > Pseudomonadota > Gammaproteobacteria > Enterobacterales > Enterobacteriaceae > Citrobacter > Citrobacter sp. 50677481. The sequence continues at coordinate 16,385 of NZ_LNHZ01000053.1, read as the reverse complement.
CTCGGCGTAACGGCTTAACAAACCGAGGATAGCCAGACAAAACAGCGTCAACAGAAATAGCCAGCGCATATTAGTACACCAGATTCAGCGTCACATCATCGCTGTATAAACCGGCTCTGGCCTCGGCCAGCGCGCCAGCCTCAATGACGCCGTAGAGGGTTTCTGACTGCGTTTGACCGTTACCCGTGCCTTCGATGCCGCCGCTGGCGTTTACCGGCGTTTTCTTACTTTCGTCGGCATACAGCTTATAGGCGATATTTTTCGCGCCGAGGCTACTGTCTTCTGCTTTCAGCCAGAATGTTCCATCGTTTTCGCTGTCGGCGCTGGCGGCAGAAAGCGAAAACGGCGTACCGTTAGTGCACAGCACGCTGAGCTGCGTACTGGCCTGAATCTCGTTGGTTTCGTCGGAACCGTGGCGAGAAAAATTCAGATCGTTAGCCTGCAGCGTGCAGGACTTCAGTACCTCCAGCGAGACGTGCAGCGTGGCGCTGGCCGTGCTGTCAGCCCACGCCAGCGGCGCGACAAGTGCGGATAAACTGAGACAAAGCGCCGGGAGCGCGCGGGAAGAAATTTTCATGTTTTCGTCCTTACGATGACAGGTAAAGCGAACGGCTTTCCATCAGATGCATTTTTCGATGCAGTTCCGCCAGCGTATGGCAATGAAACTTGACCATCGCGTTGCGTCTATGGGTGTAAATGGTTTTCGGCGATTTGTTCATCATTTCGGCAATTTTCACGGTGGAAAATCCCTTAATGATCAATAAACAAACGCTCACTTCTGTTCGGGTCAGTGGCGCATCTTTCTGGATCGTACGGCGAAAATCAGGGTGACGGAGATGATTGGCAAACTGCTTTAGCGTCAGAGTGTCACGGATTACGCAGACGTTTTCAGGCGGCAGGATTTGCTGCACTTCGCGCAGACGGTTGTCAGGGGTGACGACCAACCATCTTCTGCTGCTGGCGTCGTTAAGCATCGTTTCGCGTAGCTGAAACAGACTCTTACTGGAGAGATCGTTGTGCCAGGCAATCGACAGTTGTGGTTCGCCCATCTCGCGGATTAAGTGGCGTAACCCTGACCAGAGATAGTAGTTGTCGCTGTATACAATGAGCTGATAACGCTCTGCAAATGAGGGAGTCATAGTGCTGGTTTATTCCACAGATAACCCTGGCCGTAATGCGCCGTAGAGCGGCAGGCTAATTCGTAATCGTTGACGGTCTCAATGCCTTCTATCAGCACTTCTTCCGCAATCTGTCGGCAACGCTGAGCCAGCTTCAACAGCGGAGTTTGCTGTTCGCGACCGGCCCAGAAGGCGTGTTTGTCGATTTTTGCACCGGAAAAGGCGTAGGCCTGTTCGAGCAGGCAGGTGAGAATGTCGTCATGGACATCGTCGGCCCAGACGGCAATGCCCATTTGACGAAGGGTGGCGATGCGCTCACGTAGCCTGCGGCTTTCGTCAGGGCTGAGCGCGCGGAGACGCTCAAGGTCTGTGAGTTCAATGGCAATCTTTTCCGGCTGATGCACTTCCGCTGCCAGGCGTTCTATGAACCCCTCGCTCAGCAGCACATCCTCACTGGCGTTGAGATAATATTTACCCGTCTGCGTTGTTTGCAGGACGTGAGTGAGCTGAGCAAAAAAGAGGCTGAACCTGTCCTGCAACGATAAGTGACTGAAAAAATGCTCCAGGTCTACCTCATCAGGGGCGGTGGACAACACCTCCCAGGCGATAACGTTTTCACTTTGTAAAACGCGGATAGATTCGAATTTATAACCTGTAAGCATGATAACCGGCGCGTTCGCTTGCCCTGAAAATGAATGTCGGGAAAGCGTAAGGGATTATCTTTCTGCAGGATATTTATAAATATAATTTCTATTTATAAGGTTATTATGACTGGTTTTTTATTTTTTTATAGGTTTATATTTTGTATTTAAGGGTTAAAGGCGGAATATTATCCCGCCTGATAATGTTAGCTTTGGCCGTTAACCACTTTGATTTCCACCATCCCAATACCGAGCTTACGCGGTGAGTGGCCGAGGATATTGCCTTCGTTTGTGGAAACCGGTTCAGGCGGAACAATCACCAGCGTATCCGCCTCGGAGGGGTTTTCAAAATGAAGCGTGGTGGTGGTGACGTCGTGACCTAATACCAGCGTCTGCTCTTGCTTGCCAACCCGCACCGGAATTGGGCGGTTAGCGTTGTCGCCGAATGCCTTCGCGGTGATCACCAGGTCAAATTTTTTCGGCAGCGGCTGCTTGTATTCGATTTTCACCTCATCGCCGAGCTGGGCGTTCGACCAGCGTCCCCACGATTCCGGGCGGGAAATCCCGCTGAACTGCTTCACTTCTTCCGGCGCGCCAGCCACGTTGAAGACAAAACTGTCGGCTTTGTAGCGGATGTCGTTATCAACGATCTTCAGCGTGTCGACGTTGCCTTTATAACGTTCCATGTCGATGAGGGTCTCGTTGAATGCCGTTTTGCCTTTCCACTGCGCTTTGTCGACATGTTGTACGATTTGCTGACCGCCAAGCTGTCCTTGCGACACGCACCAGTCAGTCGAAAGCGCCAGTTCCGGCGCCCATAGCTGGCCCATCTTGTAGCAGCGATCGACCCAGACGAAGTTATCTCGCGGGGCGAAATCGGCAAGCTGGAAGCGCAGCGGTGCGGAGTATTCACTTTCCGGCAGCGGCTCGACACGCTTGTCGGAGACCCGCAGCAGCAGCGGCAGACGGAAATGACTGCCGGAAAAAGCGATCATGTTTTTATCCCGATCGACGGTGAACGTTTTCATCTCTTTCGGGAAGTTCCACAAACGGATAACGTCCGGCTTCATCGACAGGATTTTTTCTTTGCTGTTAAGGAAGATTTCGGACAAGGACCGACCGGATAAGCTGCTGCGGCCAAGACCGATAAAGTTATCGCCGCCGAGAATATCCAGCACCGTTGCGCCGTTATCCATGGTGTTACGCTTGACCGCCAGCGTCTCCTGCTGCGGCTTGTCGCCACGCAGCACAAAGAACAGATTATTACGATCCTGCTTGTTCAGGTATTTCCATGCGGTGTTGTTCATAGCCAGATGGTCAGAAGAGACCACGATAACGGTGTCTTTAAACCATGGTGACGCTTTGATTTTCTGGATAAAGGCGGCAATGTTTTCCTGGCTGCAGCTTACCGCGCTGAATGACTGGTTCGGCTTACCGTCAAAATCGTAGCGCTTACGATTACAGGTGCGCGAAATAAAGCCATCCGGGTGATGGGTATCGACCGTTAGGGTAAACAGTGAGAAACGCTGGCCGGAACGGGACAGTTCTTCAAACTTCTTCCACGCTTCGTCCAGCACCGTATCGTCGTAAAAGCCCCAGTCGTTACGGTAGGCCGGATCTGCCACCACGTTTTTTAACTCCTCCGCGCCATACAGATGGTCAAAGCCGTGGGATTTCAGAAATACGTCTTTTCCTGCAAAACGCAGGTTGGCGCCCTGGACAAAATAGTTCTGGTAGCCGGAGTTTTTCAGGATATCCCCCAGACAAATATTCTGCGGGAAGAAACTGGAAACGGACGCCGAGGCGTTACCTTCAAACGGGGCGAACAGTGGAATGCCGCACTGCGAAGCGACCATTCCGGCGATGGTGTAGTCGGTGCCCGGCAGTTGTTGAGTGTGGCTAAAGTCCAGCCCTTCATTTTTCAGCGCCCCCAGTTCCGGGGTCAGATCCGGAAAAGCGTCGTTATCGAAATACGTACGTTCGAGGCTTTCACCATAGATGTAAACCAGATTCAGCTTCGGGTCAGGAATACGCTTCGCAGGCTCTTTATAGTATGTCGCGAAATCAGGATCGCCATCGCGGGTCTGGGATTTTACCAGTTCGGTGATCTGGCGAAAGGCCGGGCTGGCATCCACTGAACCGAGGGCCAGCAGCAATGCCAGCAGGCTGTAGCCAAAATGGTGCGGGTGGTGGCGACGACGGCGCAGCACCCAGCCCAGCGCGCCAAAGACCGCCACTAATGCCAGCGCAATGCCGACGCCTGGCAGGATGTACTTGCCCACGCCTGCCCCCGTCAGACTGTTGGTCAACGTGTAGAGCACTGCGTCGTTAATGCCGTCACCGGTAAAATAGTCGCTGGCGTAGAGCGTGATATTTAAAATCACAAACAGCCCCAGCACGGTTAATGTTGCGGCAAACCACCAGGTGTTGCGACCCGCTTTCCACGCATAAATGAATACGGAAGCGAGAAACAGAACGATGGAAAGTAACTCAGACAACAGACGATCCTCACGAATAGCCTTCTTGCAGAAAGGCGCTTAACCAGGCGTTGGCTGGCAGTGAATCTTTTTTCAGGAAGTACAATGTAATGGGGTTGTCACTTAGCTGCAATTCTAGTGACATATTAATGCGATGTTATTCAGAATTGGTTTAGAAATAGACTTTTTTGATCGCCGTCACTTCCCGCTATACGGGGGACGAGAGGGGGGAGAAGGATAAAAAGAAGCGGCAAACGCCGCGCCAGCCGGGAGACAGCTGAAACGCGGCTTCTGGCGTCAGGAAATGAAGTTCATTCCCTGCTTTAGCACCAGGTCACAGGCTTTCGTTTTCACTTTTTCCGCCAGCGGCGTGCTGCCGATAGTGTTGAGGTTAAGCTGTTGGCCGTCTTTGGTATTCAGCAGACCCTGAATGCCGTCCAGATAGTGAGTGTCCTGCTTCTGCTCTGTCGCACCCAGCCCGAGTTTATCCAGTACCTGATTTTTCACGTTTTCCGCGTCGGTTACCGAGGCCAGTTTCTGCTTCGCGCAGTACTGTAAAATACCTGCGGCGTTGTTCATATTGTTCGCGCTCAGCGCCTGATTGCCGCCGTTAAGCAGGCTGGTCAGGGAAGAAAGCGACGTTCCGCTCTGGGAAGAAGAGGCGCTTTGCTTGCTCAGTTCATTGGCGGCGCTGGAAAGCGACTCCTGCCAGGAGGCGGCAAAGGTGCTGGTGGCGATAAACACGCTGGCGGTTACCGCGCAGCCCAGAAGGTATTTAGCTGTTTTCATCATACTGACTCATGTAAGGAAGTTATCGGTATGGCGGATTATCCGGCCTGATGACATGAATCGCAGACCGGATAAGCGTAGCGCCATCAGGCACGTTTAGCGCAGTATAGCGCTGTGAAAGGTAAGAATGGTCTTAGAACCCGCCCATCAGGCTATTAATACTCTTTACCGGTGACCCGGCTGCGAAAGCTGTCCCAGTTGAAGATCACCCACAGGCTGTTGCCGAGCCGCATACGATCCATCACCCGCTCGCCCAGCAATTTGGTCATTTCCTCCATGTTGCTGTTAGTGAGCATGCCGGTCGGACGCTTGGAGGAAGAGCGCCGATCGACGATCTGATTAATGATCACTTTTTCGTAGCGTGACTCTGTCTGTACGCCGATCTCGTCGATCACCAACAGATCGACGTTACTGAGATCGTTTAGCAACTGTTCTTCACTGGTTTCCCGGTTGCTGAAGGTCTCTTTCATCGCGGACATAATATCCGCGACGGTAATGATCAGCACCGATTTGCCGCGCAGCAACAGTTCATTGCAAATGGCTGCCGCCAGATGATTCTTTCCGGTTCCCGGCTTGCCCGAAAAGATAAAGCTGGCGATGTTGCCGTCAAATTCTTCAACGTACTGGCGCGCTTTGCTGAGCGCGTTCATCTGTCCTTCACATTCAACATGATAGTTATCGAAGGAGCAGTTTTGATGCAATGGACGAATGCCGGAACGGTTAAAGGTACGCTGCATTTTCATCGCCCGGTTTTCGCGGGCCAGCGCCGCTGCGCGGATTTCACCTTGCTGTTTCTGCCATGCCAGCAGCTCTTCACCCGTTTTGAATGCAGGTTCGATGTGTGCTGGCATCATTTTTTGCAGACGTTTCATCAGATCGCCAACGTTTTTCATTGTTACCCTCTAAAACCCGGTGGAATTTGATTGTCAGGTTCGCTGACCGTGTTGACGTCGCGCTTCGGTAACCCGCCGTTGCTGGCGCGGCCAATCTGTACGCTGCGCGCCAGTTTTTGCTGCCACTGGACATGATGAAAGACTTTGCCTTCCGCCTGCCAGTAAGCCACGAACGCGGCCAGCTCTTCGGCGGTGACCGGCTCGCGTAGCGCCACGCCCCAAAGCGCGGCCTGACGCTGAAAGTCGTCGTCCGGGCGCCAGTCGGGATACATCGCAAATTTCCCCAGCGGCACGCTAACCGGCACCGGCTGCGGCTCTTCATACAGCTGAGCGTCCAGCGTCACGTCGCAACCCGGACGGGCTAGTTTATCTTCAAGCGCCAGTAGTTGCGCCAGACGCGCCGGGGTGACCGCGTAAAAGACCGGGGCGTTATTGGCGAACACCGCTACCGCGCCGCCTTCGGATTTTGCCAGCACCGTCTGGTGGTCATGTAATAGGGCGTCAATACCAATGACGTCCGGGGTTAAAATTCTGGATGACATAACGTTTCTCAATACGGACTGCAACCGAGAAGGGACTCTGCTTCTATAGTAACACACCGGGGCGGGCGAGCGGCAGGGAGGAACCTGCCGCCAGGATTATACGCGTGGACGCTTGCGGTAAAGCCACAGGCCGGGTACCGACAGGCCGATCGACAGCGCGCCGACAATCGACGACGCCTTGAGGAAATTGGTCAGCAACGTGATCATCAGCGCCTCGCTGTAACCAAAGTGGCTGATTTTTACCGCGGAAATCATCGCCGTGTAGGCGGAAATGCCGGGGAACATCGGGATCACCGCTGCAACGGTAAATACTTTTGGATGCGCCAGATACCAGCGCGACCATTGAATGCCGATGCTGCCGATCAGCAGTGAGGCGACAAAAGTCGACCACTCAATATTGAAACCCGCGCTCATCATCACCATGCGCGAGCCGTGTCCGAGTGCGCCAAGCAACGCACACCAGGGCAGCGCGCGGTGCGGCACGTTAAACACCATCGCGAAACCCATCGCCGGTATGGCGGCAAGCACCATGTCCTGCATCAGCGCGAGAATAAAATCGATTATACCCATCCGCGAAGCCCCCACAGTGTTAATGCCATCACCACCCCCACGCAGGTCGCCAGCGTCAGCAGGCTGGCGATAGCCCAGCGCGCCAGCCCGGTGTTGATGTGCCCCTTGAACATATCCGCTACGGCGTTGATCAGTGGAAAACCAGGCACCAGCAGCAGGACGCTGGCGGCCATCGCCACCGTGGGCGTCAGGCGGAAGGCCGGCAGGTGCAGCAATAAACCGGAAATTGTGGTGGCGACAAATGCCGTAATACAAAAGTTTATCTGCGGATGCAGATGGCGGTGCGCCAGCAGCTGTCGGATATACATCGCGACCATGCTGGCGATGAAGGTGATCGCCGCGCCGTCCCAGCCGCCGTTGTTCAGCTTACAGAAACAGGCGCAGGACAGGCCGACCATCAACGAGACCAGCCATCGCGGGTAACGTAACGGTCTGAGCTGGCTAAAGCGCTTCTCGACGCCTTTGTAATCCAGCAACTTATGTTCAGCGAGGATCACAATATGTTGAACCTCTGTGACCACATGCATGTTGATCCCGCGGTCCTGGTTTTTACGCGTTGAGGTCAGGCATTGCCCGTCTTTGATGGTGGTCAGGACGATGGCGTTTGAGGAGATAGCGCTTTCCACGCTGTCCATGCCCAGTGCCAGGCCGAGGCGGGTGGAGAGTTCATCAACCAGCGCGCTTTCCGCACCGTGTTGCAGTAAAAAAAGCCCGCACTGAATGCACAACCGTGTAACCGTTCGCTGAAATGACTGCTCTTCTTGCATGACTCGCCCTGACTGAAAAGACGCGTTGCGTACTGACTGATGACGAAAGACTTCTTTGTATCATGAAGCGGACGTTTTTTGGCTCCCGCTGAGATCAATCTTTATGTTGAAAAAAGAGCCAGTTCTCTGCAGATGAGAATTTGAACTGCGCCACACTTTTATCAAATCGGTGAAAAGTGCAATTTTTGTCCGCATTTTGACCTTCTTTTTCGTCGCGTGCTTATCAAAAATGCAATTTGAAACTTTTAATCAACATTGTTTAAACAAATGATCAACTATCAGCTGGGGGACGCGATGAAAACTCAGGTCGCCATTATTGGCGCAGGGCCTTCCGGCCTGTTGCTCGGGCAGTTGCTGCATAAGGCGGGGATCCGCACGCTTATCATTGAACGCCAGACGCCGGAGTATGTGCTTGGCCGGATCCGCGCGGGCATTCTGGAAAGCGGGACCGTAGATCTTTTGCGCGAAGCGGGAGCCGCCCGACGCATGGACAATGAAGGACTGGTACATCATGGCGTTGAGTTTATCTTCGACGGTAAACGTATCCCCGTGGCGCTGAGCGAATTAACCGGTGGAAAAAGCGTGATGGTTTACGGCCAAACGGAAGTCACGCGGGACTTAATGCAGGAACGTGGCGAATGTGGAGCGCCCACGATTTATGGCGTGCAGCAGGTAGACATTCACGACGCCAAAAGCGATCGCCCGTACGTCACGTTTGAAAAGGAGGGGGAGAAGTGTCGTGTGGATTGTGACTTCATCGCCGGTTGCGATGGCTTTCACGGCGTCTCGCGGCAAAGTATTCCGCGCGAGGCGATCCGCGAGTATGAAAGTCTTTGGCCTTTTGGTTGGCTGGGGCTGCTCTCCGACACGCCACCGGTGAATCCGGAGCTGATTTACGCCCATCATGAACGCGGGTTTGTGCTCTGTAGTCAGCGCTCACTAACAAGAAGCCGTTACTATTTGCAGGTGCCGCTTAGCGAGCAGGTTGAGGCCTGGAGCGATGAGCGCTTCTGGGACGAACTCAAACGGCGGCTGCCGGACGGATTAGCGCAAAAGGTAGTGACGGGTCACTCACTGGAAAAAAGTATCGCGCCGCTACGCAGCTACGTCGTGGAACCAATGCAGTATGGTCGGCTGTTCCTGGTTGGCGACGCGGCGCATATCGTTCCGCCCACCGGGGCGAAGGGCCTGAATCTTGCCGCCTCGGATGTGAACTATTTATGGCGTATTCTGACGCAATATTACCAGCATGGGCGGGGCGACCTGCTGGCAAGCTATTCACGCCTGGCCCTTAACCGGGTCTGGAAAGGGGAAAGATTCAGTTGGTTTATGACTCACCTGCTGCATGATTTTCAGGACAAGAGCGATTTCGACCGCAAGATGCAGGAGGCGGATCGGCAATATTATCTTGGGTCTGTCGCCGGACTGACGACCATTGCGGAAAACTACGTCGGGCTGCCATACGAAAAAGTGGGTTAACGAGAAGGAGAGAAGATGCCGTTCACTGATGGGGTTCCCGTTTTCAAACTGTATGGCGAACAACAGGGGTGGCCGACGCCGGAATTGCTGCACTGTGAGTCGATCCATCAGCGCAGCAGCCTGCATGAATGGCACATCCGGGTGCACCAGCACGCCGAGATTGTCCAGCTTCTCTATTTGCACCGGGGGGAGGCGACGATTGAGGTTGAAGGACTCTCGACGGTCATGCGGGAGCCCTGCCTGCAGGTGGTGCCTGCGCTGTGCGTGCATGGCTTTCGTTTCTCACCGGGAACCCAGGGCTATGTGCTCTCGCTTGCCCTGCCGCTGATAAGCCGCCTGGAGGCGCAGTTTCCACAGCCGCTCTCTTTGCTCAGCGCCCCGCAGTGCGTGCCGGTGGGACACTCCCGCGGCCATATTCACAGCCTGTTTTCGGCGTTACGTAAGGAATACCAGACGGATCACGAGGCGCGGGAAATGATGCTGTTTGCGTTGCTGAGCGCGCTACTGGTCTGGCTGCGTCGGCAACATCGACCGGCAATACAACAGGACGACAAACTGGCGCGCAGACGTAGCGCAATGCGTCTTTTTGCGCGCCAGATCGAAAGTCATTATCGCGAGCACCTGCCGCTGGGGGAATATGCGCGTCGAGTGGGACTCTCCGCGAATTACCTTAATCAGTTATGCCGTGAATTTCATAATTGCAGTGCATTAATCGTCGTGCATCAGCGCATCATGCTGGAAGCCAAACGCAGTCTGCAATATACCAGCATGACCATCAACCAGATCTCAGATTACCTGGGGTTTAGCGATGTGACTTACTTTTCGCGTTTCTTTAAAAAAAATGAAAATATGTCGCCTAAAGCATTTCGTGAATTAATGAAACAAATCCGTTATCTCAAAAAGGATTAGTAATGCTAATTTATAATTTAAGAATATTTTAATGTCTCATTCTGGATTTATGGTTAAATATTGACGGGGCAGGATTGCATTATACTACGTGGATAGTTGTATAATCGCCCATATGAATTCTGAAAGAAAACCAGGGATTAACAATTCATACTGATTATTGTTATGTTTATTTGTATTGCGTTGAATAATGTTTTTCTGCGCAAATTGCAAAAATAACAGGGCGATAACGGCTATGGGATGTGGAGGATATATGTTGCCAGGATGCTGCAAAAACGGAATTATTATCAGCAAAGTACCGGTCATTCAGGCTGGACTGAATGGGGTGATGCATCGGCATTTCCCGGAATATGACGTCTCCACCTGTCGCGCTGTCGACGAACTTACGTTATTACAACTTCGTCGTTCTAACGTTGTCATCGCCGATCTTACCGGAGAGTGCCGCCATCCGCGCACTATCTGTGAACAGTTCTCCACCCTGATCTCTCAGTATCGCGATATCCATTGGGTTTTTCTCGTCTCACGCGCCTGGTATCCGCAGGCGGTGGAATTGCTAATGTGCCCATCCAGTACGCTGCTGTCCGATGTGGAACCGATTGAAAACCTGGTCAACACCTTGCGTGCAGGCAGCAAACATCCTGACAGCGTGAGCAAAACGTTGCTGTCGCCAGAACACGTCGAGCACGCGGAATTTGGTTCGCGTTCTATTATTTTAACGCTCTCCGAGCGAAAAGTGCTGCGCTTGTTAGGCAAGGGATGGGGCATCAATCAGATCGCGATGCTGCTAAAGAAAAGTAATAAAACCATCAGCGCCCAGAAAAATAGCGCGATGCGCCGTTTATCAATCAACAGCAACGCTGAGATGTACGCCTGGATTAACAGTTCTCAAGGAGCGAGAGAGCTGAATTTACCTTCTGTATATGGAGATACGCCAGAATGGAAAACCGAAGCTATGCGGGAAATGTCGCACTCATAGAAAAATGTGTTATGAGCGGTATTGGTATTCAGGATTTATTTAAAACAAATACTGAATATCACTATAAACTGCACCTTTACTCGACACGAGATGAATTTCTACAGGCGATGAACACAACGACATTTTCTGCCGTTATTTTCTCGCTTTCTTCAATCAGAAAAGATCGCCGGATGGGGTTAATGTGTCTGGCTGAACTGGCCACCAATTTTCCCCGTATGCGACGTCTGGTGATTGCCGATGATAACGTCGAAGCGCGATTAATCGGCGCGCTGTCGCCGTCGCCGCTGGACGGCGTTCTCAGTAAAGAGGCGTCGCTGCCGGTATTACAGGAAGCATTATTTACGGCGCTTAGCGGTACCCGCCGAATTAATGAAAGTAATCATAATCTCTGGTATCTCACACAGAGCCGGATGCTCAGCCCTACTGAGCGTGAAATTTTGCGTTTTATGTCCCACGGTTACTCTATGCCTGAAATCGCCGTTGAGCTTGAGCGAAATATTAAAACCATTCGGGCGCATAAATTTAATGTGATGTCGAAACTGGGCGTCAGTTCGGACGCCGGTTTGCTGAACGCGGCGGATATTCTGCTGTAGGCGCGGGAATCGCGCTTCTCTTAAGAGTAATGCGTACGGTTGACCTTCACTGGCAGACATCCACCCAGGTCGCTGAGGTCAGTTCAGCCATCCGCTCTGGTGAAATGCGGATAGCGCTATGGATTGCGCCAGCGGCGGGAAGCACTTCGGTATACGTCTTTAGCGACACATCACAATAAACCGGTAACGGCGTCTCCAGGCCAAACGGGCAAACGCCGCCAACCGGGTGACCCGTCGCGTTCACCACTTCATCACAACTGAGCATTCGGGCCTTCGCGCCAAAGGTACTTTTAAGTTTTTTATTGTCCAGTCGCGCGTCGCCTTTCGCGACGATCAGTACGATCGTGTCTTTGACTTTTAGCGACAGGGTTTTTGCGATCTGTCCCGGCTGCACATTGTGCGCTTTTGCCGCGAGATCAACCGTGGCGGTGCTTTGCTCTAATTCAATGATTTCAATATCGGGCGCATGTTCGGCCAGAAACTGCCGTACGGATTGCAAACTCATTCTTTTCTCCTGACACCATTCGACGGTTTTCCAGTGTGTGCAAAACCGCTGGCGTAATTTGTCATAAGACAGGCGCCGCTGTAAATATTTTAATGTAACAAACCAGTAACATAGACGTTTTTTCGATCCTCTTCACATTCACGGAAACCGGTTACCGTAACCGGTTGCAGTACGGGAAAGGGCGATTAATACTGCAGTTGTCACTTCCTCTGTATCACATAAAAAGAGCCACTTATGAAATCTACCAACCATGCAGTCTTTAATGTGATTTTCCGGTTCGTCGAAAACTACGTCAGCCCTGTCGCGGGGCGTATTTCGTCACAACGTCATGTCATGGCTATTCGCGACGGCTTTATTTCTGCGATGCCGTTTATGATTGTTGGATCGTTTCTGTTGGTTTTCGCCTATCCGCCGTTTTCCCCCGACACCACCTGGGGTTTTGCCAGAGGCTGGTTGGATCTGGCAAAGCAGTTTGAAGGACAAATCCTTACCCCGTTCGATATGACGATGGGGATCATGTCTATCTACATCTGCGCGGCGATTGCGTACAACCTCGGAAAACACTATGCGAAGTCACATCAGCTTGATCCCTTTATGTGCGCAATGTTGGCGATTATGGCTTTTTTATTGATCGCCGCGCCAAAAACGAAGGGGACGTTGCCGGTTGACAGTCTTGGCGGTACAGGTATTTTTACGGCGATTCTGGTGGCGATTTATTGCGTTGAGATGATGCGTTTTCTGAAGACGCATAACATCGGGATTCGCTTACCGGATCAGGTGCCGCCGATGATTAAAAACTCCTTCGATCTGTTGATCCCCGTGCTGGTCGTTGTGTTGACGTTGTATCCACTCAGCTTGCTGATCCAGGCGCAGTTCGACATGTTGATCCCGCAGGCGATCATGGCCATCTTTAAACCCCTGGTTTCGGCAGCCGATTCGTTGCCGGCAATTTTATTGGCGGTGCTGATTGGGCATCTGCTGTGGTTTGCGGGCATCCATGGCGCGGCGATCGTCTCCGGGATGCTGCAAATGTTCTGGCTGACCAATCTCGGCATGAACCAGACGGCGCTGGCGCAGGGCGCGCCGTTACCGCACATTTTTATGGAGGCGTTCTGGACCTTCTTCATTGTCATTGGCGGTTCAGGAGCGACGATGGGGCTGGTGATTTGTTACCTTCGCAGCCGTTCCGTACATCTGCGTTCGATTGGTCGCTTAAGCGTGGTGCCCAGCATCTTCAATATCAACGAACCGGTGATATTTGGTACGCCCATCGTGATGAATCCAGTGTTCTTCATTCCTTTTCTGCTGGCGCCCATGGTCAACGCCATCATCGCATGGGCAGCCATGCAGTTTGATCTGATTGGTCGGGTGATTTCGGTGGTGCCGTGGACGGCGCCTGCGCCGGTGGGGGCGGCATGGGCATTAGGCTGGGATTATCGCGCGGCGATCCTGGTGGTGGTGCTGGCGCTGGTCTCCGCCATTATCTACTTCCCCTTCTTTAAGGTATATGAGAAGCAGTTACTGGCGCAGGAAGCGGAAGAAGCGCAGCGAACTGACGCCGAAAGCGAGCAGATTGCGTTATAACGGTCCGGGAGCGAAAGCTCCCGGCTTATTTCAGCGTGCAGTCGCCGCATTGCTGCACGTCGGGCAGGCGGTATCGTTGGCAGCACGTACGGCGTACCAGTACGCCTTCGCGCGGGACAACGGTCCGCCAGAGCAGATTATCAGTGCCGCAGGAAAGCTGTTTTTCGAAGAAGCAGGCATGGCGAAGCGCGTGAAGTAACTCTTCGCCAAGCAGCGGTTTCATCTCGTTGAGGTACCAGTGAATAAGGTAACCGGTATTGCTCCAGATGAGTTTACCGTTAATTTCGCCCGTGGCCTCAAGAGCCTGGACGACAGGCGTTAGCGCCTGTTTGATCAGGATTTCAATGCGCATCTGCGGAGAGCATTCCGTCGCCTGACGATCCGGATGAACGTCAATCCAGAAGCACGCGGCGCGACCCGTTTCATGAAACTCCACGTGCACATGCTCGGGAGAGACATCGATGGCCGTTTCCTGCGTTAATAAGGCAAGCATCAACGGCGGCACCATCAGACCGATATACCACTGCGCCCACAGCGATAGCAGTGGCTTGTTTTCTCGCGGCTGCGTGGGCTGGTTGCGATAAATATGGTCGGAATAGACCGCCAGCAATGACTGCAGCTCATTTGGTCGACACCATTGCGCCAGAGTCATAGCAGACTGGGGAGCAGGTTCGTCCAGACGAATGAAATCCAGCAGGTGCTCGCGTGTCTGGGCGATAGTTGCGCGTACGGCCTCCGCCAGCGAAGGGCGCTGCGGCTGCAGAGGCGTTCGCCAGATGACGTTATCAATGACGGATGCGGAACGATAAGCCATAGTCTGGATAATAATCTAAATGATAATGATTGCTAATCCTAGCTATAGGCATAACCGATAGCAAGCGCTTTGTCAGGCTTGCTTCTCACGCCGCACGATTACACCATACCGCGTCAGGCGATACCGGGATCGCTGCTGGCTAAAATATGGTTACGTCCCAGATGCTTGGCTTTATAAAGCGCTTTGTCCGCACTGCTAATGGCGCTTTCGATCTCTCTGCCTGTCAGCGGCGCGATACCAATACTGATCGTGACGTTGGTCGCGACGCTTTCATTAAACATGTGTGGGATCTTAAGGTCATACACGCTTTGACGAATACGCTCAGCGGCGGCATGCGCCTGCTGCGGATCGGCTGCCGTCAGCAAAACCATAAATTCCTCGCCGCCAAAGCGAGCAACCACATCACGCGAACGTACGGCGTCGCGAATAGCCGCGGATACGCGCATCAGCGCCTGATCGCCCATCATGTGTCCGTAATGGTCGTTGTAGGCTTTGAAATGGTCGATATCGATCAGCAACACGTGATGCTCATCGGTATCCGTCTCAAGAAGGGTCTCCAGACGGTGTTGAAGTCCCCGCCGATTGTATAACCCCGTTAAAGGATCGAGCATGCTGAGGTCGTTCAACGTCTCTTTTTCCGCCAACAGTTTGTACATCAGCTGCTGGGCGAAATCATCGTAACGTTTTTGGATTGCATGCTGAATCGCCACTCCCGCCATGGGCAACGCCAGGAAATAGAGGATCCGCAGGCCCTGTTCATTGCCGTTTAACCACAGGCAGACCAGTACGGAGGGCAGCGAGTGAAGCGTAAAAGCGACAATATTATTGGCAAATGAAATAGATCCGATGAATAAAACAGTCAGTAACGCCATCAGCAGGAAAGTGTCGTCCGGAGACGGGAGCTCGGTGTATTTCAACGTAATATGCGCCGCCCATAGCCCGCCAAACGCGAAAGAAACGATCGGTAAATTAATCCTTTTATTGGCGTGTCTACCGTGCCACGCGAGGAGGGCCGCGCTCAGCGCCAGAATCACAATACCCGGCACTGAGACGGTTTTAATCTGATAGATCGGATAAGCAATAGCAAACAAAGCGGAAACGGCGTTAAGAAACAAAAACAGACGGAGAGAGAGCTGATATTTTTTAGCGCGCAGGGAAAGCCAGGATTGTGCAGTCATGTCTTAATTCATTATTTATCTAACAATTACACTGTTCAGGCCACGTGAAAAAAGCGAGAAGTCGCTCGCTCAAAGTAAGAGGTATTTGCTTTCTATGTTTACCGCTGCGCAATTTATCACCTTAAAGAATTCATGTCATCAATGCTTAAGTAAAGCTGATGTCAGGGTGTGCAACGGTGTGCTGACAAATGAGAAAATTTATCATATGATATTGGTTATCATTATCAGTGTGAGAGGTGAAACCATGTTGCAACGGGCGCTGGGCAGTGGTTGGGGAGTATTACTGCCGGGGATCGTGATTGCCGGACTGGCGTTTGCCGATCTTTCCCTTGAGGTCTGGAAGACCATTATTGTATTAGGGCTATTACTCACTCCGGTGATGCTGTATCACAAACACCTGCGGCATTTTGTTCTGTTGCCATCATGCGTTGCGTTGATCGGTGGAATGATGCTGGTAATGATGAATTTGAATCAGGGATAAACAACAGGGAACAGCAGAAGGAAGGCCGTAAGATAATTGGTGCGAGGGGGGGGACTTGAACCCCCACGTCCG
>NZ_LNHZ01000052.1:0-288 GCF_001463265.1 Citrobacter sp. 50677481 | reverse complement strand
ATTGAAAATTACCAGGTCCATTGTTACAGATGCGGAAACATCATCTCTTCCTGAGTAACTGATGTCTCTAACAATAATATTTGTTCCGTCAAAGCCTACAGATACATTATTGTTATTCCATTTCCCGAACGGTATTCCTGTTACGGGAAGCGCCATCGAGCCGTTGACTGTCACTGTGCCAACGTAAGCACATGTCATTAATTTTGCCTGATTTGAAATTGCCGTGAAATCAGTAGAGTTGGAAACGAGGAGGCCTTCGTTGTAAGTAGTGGCAGGAAGAATTTCAAA
>NZ_LNHZ01000051.1:0-247557 GCF_001463265.1 Citrobacter sp. 50677481 | reverse complement strand
GACACCTCGGCGATGCTCGGCATTAAAGCGTCGTTTTAACGGAACGGCCCGGTGGCGTTGCGCGACCGGGCTTACGGAGATAGTTGTAGGCCGGATAAGCGTAGCGCCATCCGGCATGGGTCGAAAAGCTTTCGTGTTGGAAGGGATATTGAATAAGCCCGTGGCTACACGGGCTTTTATGAAGCGTTTTATCAGAAGCTGTAACGGATACCGAGTTGACCACTGTAAGGCGTCTCGATATGTTCACCTTTTTCGTAGTTCACTTCTCCCCAGGCAGACCATCGATCATTTAGCTTCGCTGTCATCCCAAGACCGTATTTGCCGCTGGTGCCGGACATATCGTTACTAAACCGCTCTGTATGGTTGATAATGACGTCGTTGTTCTTCATAAACTCATGTCGAACGGCTAGCCGCGCATAGGGCTGAAGCAATGTCCCATCCGCCAGCGTCATGTTTTTACCAAAGGTCAGGCCGGTTTCCCCTTTTAACAAGCGGGCCGCATCTGCTTTAACCGACATCCCGCTGTCGAGTTTATAATGCGTCTTATCGCCCATAAACCACGAAACCTGCGCATAAGGCTCAACAAACCAGTCCTCAAGCGTGATATGTTTCCCGGCTTCAACAGAAAGACCACCGCCCACGGTATTATCTTTGGCATGAGTACGCCCGCCATTGAAGTAAGGATTATTCTCGGTACGGAAATAGTTGGCTTTTAATACGCCATCCACGTAATAGCCGCTGTTATGTAACCAGGTAGCATACAGACCGACGCCATAGCTATCCGCTTTACCCTGCGTACTGGATGAGTCCAAATCGGAACGCGTATAAGAGACCATACTGCCCATAATCAGGGCGCTGCTTTCCAGACTGAAACGCTTATCGCCGCCTAACATCACGCCATTCATATCCTGACGATAACCTACATGCTCTGTTGAAACACGGTAACGGCTGCTGATGTATTTACCCCAGGCGCCGTCATCGTGATCGCCCATCTGGCGTATTTCACCGAGACGGGTACGTAGCGTTGACAACTCGGCGTCCCAGAGGGTTGGCGTCACGTTAGCCATCGCAATAACGGCTTTGGCGCTTTCCGATAAATCCGGTTTTGTGCCTGGCGTTGGGCCTGGTTCGGGCGCAGGGTGAGGGTCCGGTTCGGGGGCAGGATTCGGATCCGGATTGGGCGCCGGTTCCGGATCGGGGCCAGGCTCAGGCGTTGGTTCTGGGTCCGGATCTGGACCCGGTTCCGGCGTTACCGCCACAGGCGATAAATACCAGTTGTCCTTATCGCTATCCGCACCATGCACAAGATAGTATTTATAAGCCCCCAGATCGACGCTACCGTTTGTCATCGAGAAGGTATCTGTCGCGCTGCCGTTGGCATAAATCAGATGATAAGGCGAAACGCTGCGGCTACGTAGCTCGCTGCCTGAATCCCGCACGGTGACATGAAATTGCCCGGTAACAGCGTCAGAAACGTTCAGGAAATCGCCCACTCCGCCGGAAACGTTGGTATTCATGATGAAGGTGCCGCTACCGTCCAGCGTGGTAAGTTCAAGGCGATTAAACTGGCCGGCAGTGTGCCCGTCAGGGCCGCTAAAATTGACCACGCCGTTATTGGTTAACGCTTTAATCGTCGCGACGGATTCAACGTCATCAGCATTATGTTTGAGATATAAAAGCGAAGAGGGGCTCTGTAAGTCCACTGCTGCCGCCCATGCGCCTTTGCCCAGGTTGCCCGTCCAGTCATGGACGCTTCCCCCTTCCATCGTCAGAGAGCCATCTTCTACCGTCAGGGTGTCTGATGAATAGCCGCCATAGGCGATCAGGCTGCTCCCGCCGTTGCGAACGGTGGTATTCGAGATATGCCCCAACGCGAGCACTTCCTGGCGTCCGCCATCAATAAGCGTATCGCTGGCTTCACCGTACCAGGCGAGTTGCTGGAGTCCTCCGGCATGCACCGTCGTATTGGTCGCGTTGGCGCGAATACCGCCAGTCCAGCCCTCCTGCTCAACCCATTGTCCGCCAGACCAACCGCCTTTCTGACCGTTAACGAGCTGGGTGCCATATACCTGCGTCCCGTCTGCATTGCCGGTCTGAATACGTTGCAGGCCGCCGGCATAAATCGTTGCATCCTTCGCCTGTTGACCGTTTATGCGCACTTTGGAATCGCTGTCGGAAGCCCAGTCGCCGTCAAGCCATTCGCCGCCGACGCCAGTAATAACCTGGGTGCCATAAATCCGGGCGCTTTCAGATACTCCTGAGGTCACCGTTTGGCGCGCCCCGGCGTAGACGGTGGTATCGCGATCCGCGACGTTATCTCCCCCTTGTCCGGCATAGACCTGCTGAAATGCGCCGTTATACAGGAACGTGTTCAGAGCCAGGCCGCTGGTGAGTTGATAACTGCCTGCGCCGATGTGCGAGTTTTTCGCCGTGCCGGCATAAATGATCTGCTGGCCGCCATTTTGCACAATGGTGTCCTCCACCACCGCAGTGCTGGTGACGGACAGCACCTGAAGCCCGCCATCAATAAGGTTTGCCTGAGCATAGGCGCTGCCGCCAACGGTTTGCCTTCCGCCTGTTTTCACAACTGTGTCGTAGGCTTCAGACCTGCCGTTTAGCGTCAGGGCGCCGTAGTTTTCCACGATCGTATGATAAGCTTTACCGCCGTTATTCAGTTGTAAAACCCCGGTTTCGATGTTGCCCCTGCCATTGAGGTATTCCCCTTTTACCGTGGTGTTTACCGCTTCAGAACCTGCCGCCTCATACAGTCCGTCACCGATACTAAGCTGAACAGAGTTGAGCGTATTATTATAACTGTAAGACTCGTTTAATAAGACGACGTTCTGCTTATAAAAATCGGGATTAATCAGAACAATTTCCTGATTTGCAATATATTTTTTATCTTTAATCGTAAGTGCAGGATATTTTTCTCCCCATTTTTGTTCCACCCAGGCCCAGTGGTTAGCGTAAGCCGGATTGTTCAGCAGGTCTCCGGGCATAGCGGTGGATTGGGTGGGCAGAAAAGGAGAAGGGAGCATTTCCGCAGCCGTCAGCGGATATGCTGTTAAGCATAATGCTGGAAATACAGAATGGTAAAAAATGCGTTTCATATCTAAATCCATGGTTAATAAATTCCATATTTAACAAATGTTACTATCAGCCCCGTAAGATATTGCTGGGGGAAGATTTTGGGGGAAGCGATTGTGGCGAAGCGAGTTTATTCAGTGCAGAACAAGTAGGTGCTCAATTTTTTTTACTTTAAATTTACGGGCGACGGAAGCTTTCCAACCCTGTAGGGTGGAATAGGCGCGACTATGTTTTTCCTGTAAATAGTCCATGCTTCCGCCTTCCAGATAATGTCTCAGAAGTAAAACATCTCTTGAAGAGAGTAAACGCGCAGGTCCCGGATGCGGCCACGCAATCTGACGTCCACTCGCCACGGTATCCATACCTCGAATGAAGTCATTTAGTGAGCATCGCGATTCAAAGATCGCGCTGACGGTTTTGTATTTTAAAAACCAGAAAAAGGCCAATGGCAGAAGGCGATGGCTCGAAATTATTATCAGTTGATAGCCACTTTTACTTAATTGCGAAAATGAGCGAAAAAAAGAAGCCAGTGTATAATTATCGAGGTTGATGAACAGATAGTCCACGCCGGGTTCAAGCTTGATAAAAAAACGGGTCAGCACCGAAATGCCTTTGGAAAAATAAATGTCATCCTCAGGCCAGCTGGCAATAGCCTGCTTCTTCACAAATTCCTTTGTCATACAGCCTGTACTCCCTGTCTCATAGCAACCCCGTCAATTCTTTTTCCGGGGAGATCGTATTAGCCGGTGAGTTGATTCTTTCAAATATTGCCCGGCAGGCTCATTTTAGCTGTTGTTAATATATATGAGTTAAATCTGAATATTACATAAGCAAAATTGATTGTCAAACCTGATGGGTGGGCCTTAATTGATAGTTTAAGACTATTATTAATGGGGAAATGAATGCTTCTGTCGATCTTTTTTTCGGATTTCTTCTGATGAGGTGCAGAGAAAACAAACACATACAAAAAATTTATGTTTTTGGTAAAAATCCTATTTTTCAGATATCTACGATAATGCGCAAAAAAATAAAGAAACATTTTGTTACAGAAAAATGCGAATACTCTGTATCGTGTGAGAATACTTCTCAATACATGATTTAATGACGATAAATTCGCGCTGAGATGAGCATCGGACATCACGAGGTTATCTGCCCCGTTATCAGTATATGTGTATTTACTGCAATAAGTTGTGCTCTTCTTTATTTATTTTAAAATTCACTTTTAACTCGCTTGTTGTCATTTTCATTAAACGATAAATGCAACCATAATCTGCCATCAGGAAATAATTAAAATTAGTAAAGGAATTATTATTTCAAAAATTTAGTAAAAGAATTTAACGGCATTGAGCCGGAAACGTGGCTACGTCACGTCATCAGCGAAGCGGTACTTCATTTGCCAGTATTTGCAACCATTTGCGTTAATCAGCAGATACATACCGCTGCCATCAGCCAGTTTATAGGGCTTTTCTTTTGGCTTCGCGGTTTTCACTTTAACATCGGTTAGCGCCATGACATTCTCCGGCTTTTGATGAATCCATGTTCTTGGGGGATTTCCGCCAGTAACTAATCTGACACTCCAATGAATCTCTTGTATAACAAAGATATCGTTGAAAGCCATTGTTATAACTCACATTTTTACCATTATGGAGTGCTTGTCTTTTAAAGGTGGAGTAGTACCCCCCGAATGCACCCCCAAAAACCGCTTGATTCAGGTTGACGTCGATTGACCTCTGTATACAAAGAAATCCTGATATATAAGGGATTAGAAGGGGTTTTGTTGACGTCGGCAGAGTTCAGTAGAGGCGAATTGGCGGAAGATCACAGGAGTCGAACCTGCCCGGGACCGCTGGCGGCCCCAACTGGATTTGAAGTCCAGCCGCCTCACCGGAGACGACGATCTTCCGCGCCTGCATTGCTACATGGAGGCGGGCGCATTATAGCCACTTTCGCAAGGTTTCCACATCCCCCCGCGTCATTTTTTAATTTACCTTTCGCCTTACCATGATCGGTTTCATATAAAACCTCTTAAATTCCGTTAGTTACAATTTTTCACATCTTCTGGCGCAACCGCGATCACAGAAAAGAAGAATCGTAATTTGATAACAAGATATCGGAATACCCGCCCCCAGGAGGATGGTTTACAAAAACTGTAACCGGTATCAGCGCGTCAGGGGATGCAAAATGAAGAATCCTGTGTTGTCCGTTAAAGAGAAGATTGGCTATGGGATGGGTGACGCCGCCAGCCATATTATTTTCGATAACGTAATGTTGTACATGATGTTTTTCTATACCGATATTTTTGGTATCCCCGCAGGGTTCGTCGGTACGATGTTTTTACTGGCGCGGGCGCTAGATGCTATTTCAGACCCGTGTATGGGGCTATTAGCTGACCGCACGCGTTCTCGCTGGGGGAAATTTCGCCCATGGGTGCTGTTTGGCGCGCTGCCGTTTGGTTTGGTGTGCGTACTGGCATACAGTACGCCGGAGCTCAGCCTCAATGGCAAAATGATCTATGCCGCGGTGACTTATACCCTGCTGACCCTGCTTTATACCGTGGTAAATATCCCCTACTGCGCGCTGGGCGGTGTGATAACTAACGACCCGGCGCAGCGTATTTCTTTGCAATCCTGGCGTTTTGTGTTGGCGACGGCAGGCGGCATGCTCTCCACCGTGTTAATGATGCCGCTGGTGGACTTTATCGGCGGTGGCGATAAAGCGCTCGGTTTTCAGGGCGGGATCGCGGTGCTGTCCGTCGTGGCGTTCCTGATGCTGGCGTTCTGCTTTTTCACCACCAAAGAGCGCGTGGAAGCGCCGCCTAACAGCACTTCAATGCGTGAGGATCTGCGCGATATCTGGCAAAACGACCAGTGGCGGATTGTCGGCCTGCTTACCATTCTTAACATTCTCGCCGTCTGCGTCCGCGGTGGCGCCATGATGTATTACGTCACCTGGATTATGGGGACGCCGGGCGTGTTTGTCGCCTTCCTCACCACCTACTGCGTCGGCAACCTCATTGGCTCTGCGCTGGCGAAACCGCTCACCGACTGGAAATGCAAGGTCAGCGTATTCTGGTGGACCAATGCCGCGCTGGCGGTGCTTAGTCTGGCGATGTTCTTCGTGCCGATGCACGCCAACATCACCATGTTTGGTTTTATCTTCGTGATTGGCGTACTGCACCAGCTGGTGACGCCAATCCAGTGGGTGATGATGTCGGATACCGTCGATTATGGCGAATGGCGCAACGGTAAACGCCTTACCGGTATTAGCTTCGCGGGTACGCTGTTCGTACTGAAACTCGGCCTTGCACTGGGCGGAGCACTCATTGGCTGGATGCTGGCGGGCGGGGGCTACGATGCCGCAGCGAAGGCCCAAAACGGCGCGACAATCAGCATCATCATTGCCCTGTTCACTCTCGTCCCGGCTATCTGCTACCTGCTGAGCGCCGTGATTGCCAAACGCTATTACACCCTGAAAACGCCGTATCTGAGAACAATCCTCGACCAGTTGGCACAGGGCGCGCGCTGCAATCAGCACGAATTTACGCATAAAGAATTTCAGAACTTAAGGAACTGAGCATGAAAATTAGCGACGGTAACTGGCTGATCCAGCCTGGTCTTAACCTGATTCATCCCATCCAGGTCTTTGACGTCGAACAGCATGGCAATGAACTGGTGGTCTATGTCGCGCCGCGTGACGTTCGCGAACGTACATGGCAACTGGATACCCCCCTGTTTACCCTGCGTTTTTTCTCGCCGCAGCAAGGTACTGTGGGGGTGCGCATGGTACATTTTCAGGGCGCGCTGGACAACGGCCCGCATTACCCCCTGAACGTGCTGGATGACGTGAAGGTTGAGATTGAAAATAACGATGAATACGCCGAGCTGAAAAGCGGCGATCTGAGCGTTCGCGTAACCAAAGGCGAATTCTGGTCGCTGGATTTCTTGCGCAACGGCGTGCGCATTACGGGCAGCCAGCTGAAAAATAACGGCTACGTGCAGGATACCCATACCCAGCGTAACTACATGTTCGAGCGTCTCGATCTCGGCGTGGGCGAGACGGTATACGGGCTGGGCGAGCGCTTTACTGCGTTGGTGCGCAACGGCCAGACGGTTGATACCTGGAACCGTGACGGCGGCACCAGTACCGAGCAGTCCTATAAAAACATTCCTTTTTACCTGACGAATCGCGGTTATGGCGTGCTGGTAAACCATCCGCAGAACGTGTCGTTTGAAATCGGCTCAGAGAAAGTGTCGAAAGTGCAGTTCAGCGTGGAAAGCGAGTATCTGGAATACTTCGTCATCGACGGGCCGACCCCGAAAGCGGTGCTGGACCGCTATACCCGGTTTACCGGGCGTCCGGCGCTGCCGCCAGCGTGGTCCTTCGGGCTGTGGCTGACCACCTCGTTCACCACCAACTACGATGAAGCCACGGTAAACAGCTTTATTGACGGCATGGCGGCGCGCAACCTGCCGCTGCACGTCTTCCATTTTGACTGCTTCTGGATGAAAGCCTTTCAGTGGTGCGATTTCGAATGGGATCCGGTAACGTTCCCGGACCCGGAAGGAATGATTCGTCGCCTGAAAGAGAAAGGGCTAAAAGTCTGCGTCTGGATCAACCCGTACATCGGGCAAAAATCGCCAATATTTAACGAGTTGAAAGAGAAAGGCTATTTGTTGAAGCGCCCGGATGGTTCCTTGTGGCAGTGGGATAAATGGCAGCCCGGGCTGGCGATTTATGACTTCACCAACCCGGAAACATGCCAGTGGTATGCCGACAAATTGAAGGGGCTGGTGGATATCGGCGTTGACTGTTTCAAAACTGACTTCGGCGAGCGCATTCCGACAGATGTTCAGTGGTTTGACGGCGCCGATCCGCAGAAAATGCACAACCATTACGCCTATCTCTACAACAAATTGGTGTGGAACGTGCTGAAAGAGACCGTGGGCGAAGAAGAGGCGGTGCTGTTTGCCCGTTCAGCCTCCGTCGGTGCGCAACAGTTTCCGGTGCACTGGGGCGGAGACTGCTACGCCAACTACGAATCGATGGCGGAGAGCCTGCGTGGCGGCTTGTCCATCGGTCTGTCCGGCTTTGGCTTCTGGAGCCACGATATTGGCGGCTTCGAAAACACCGCCCCGGCGCACGTTTACAAACGCTGGTGCGCGTTTGGGCTGCTTTCGAGCCACAGTCGCCTGCATGGCAGTAAATCTTACCGGGTGCCGTGGGCCTATGACGATGAGTCCTGCGATGTAGTCCGTTTCTTTACCGAACAGAAATGCCGCCTGATGCCGTATCTGTATCGTGAGGCTGCGCGGGCGAACGAACGCGGGACGCCGATGATGCGCGCAATGATGCTGGACTTCCCGGACGATCCGGCGTGTGATTATCTCGATCGCCAGTACATGCTCGGCGATTCGGTGCTGGTGGCGCCCGTGTTCAGCGAGGCGGGGGATGTTCAGTTTTATCTGCCGGAAGGACGCTGGACGCATCTGTGGCGTAACGACGAAATTCAGGGGAACCGCTGGCATAAACAGCAGCACGATTTTCTCAGCCTGCCGGTTTATGTGCGCGACAACACACTGTTAGCGCTGGGTAACAACAGTCAGAAGCCGGACTACCCATGGCATGAGGGCACTGCGTTCCAGTTATTCCACCTTGAGGATGGGCGTGAAGCGGCTTGCGAAGTGCCTGCGGCGGACGGTGCTGTGATGTTTACGCTTAAGGCGTCACGTCAGGGCAATGTTCTGACCATGACGGGCACAGGCAAAGCGCGGAACTGGTCCGTCTGCTTGCGCAACGTGCAGACGCTGAGCGGCGTGAAGGGCGGCTCACATGAGGGTAGCGAGTGGGGCGTAGTGGTGAAAGCAGAAGGGGACGAGATTGTCATCTACCTTTGAGCCGTAAGAGAAAGAACCCGATGGCGCCAACGCCGCCATCGGGCTTGTTTACTGGGCAGTCGTCGACACGACTCCGCCAGTCATGGTCTGCGTCACCTGTTGTTGCTCGGCGTTTACTGCATGCAACTGTCCGTTGACCGTGGGTTTCAGCGGCACGTCCGCCTGTATGCTGCCGCTGGCGGTTAGCTGAATATTTCCGTCGCCAGCGAGGGGTAGCGCAGGCCATCCCCACTGCTGCAGCACGTTAACCGGTACGCCGCGTCCGGTCAGGCTGATTTGTGTCTGGCGCTGCGGAAGCTGCGATACGCTGGCAGTTGCCTCCAGCAGCCCTTTTTCTGTGAATGCGCTCAGTTCGCTGATATTCACCGTACTGGCGTTGGCTGTCAGCGACAGTGACGGTCGGCGCACGTCTACCCGGTTGAAGGTTGCGGCCGCCGCATTCAGCGTTGCATTTCCGCTCCAGACACCCCATTTGCGATCCTGTACCAGACCGAGGTTCGCGCCGTAGCCATCCAGCGCGGTCAACTGCCAGGGAAAGGCTGGGTCGATATCGATCAGCAAATTGCGGCTGGCGCTCAATTTTTTCAGCGTCAGGCTGTTCAGCCAGGCGGGTAGCGGTTTCATCCACTGCTTTTTCCAGTTTTCCGGCAGGGTGTACTCCACCCCAGCCAGCGCGGCGTCATCCAGCACCAGCGCTTTGCCGTCGCGCAGCCAGTTGCCCGACGTTCTGATCATCCCACCTTCCCAGCGGGAGGTGAACTGGCGCAGCGCAATGCCCTGCGGTGAAAACTCCGCGTTCAGGATAGGATCAAACAGGTGTAGCGAACCGAAGATGAATTCGCTGGCGTTCATCGACAACTTACCTTCCTGACTTTGCCAGTCGTCCTTGCTGAAGGTCAGATTGCGCAGACTGAGATCAAGGTCGGTTACCGCCCAGTCCGGTCCTTGCAGGCGGGCGTCGGTCACTTCGAGACGGCCAATCTCCAAGGAAGGAACGGTTGTCAACGGGGCAAAAAAGTCGCTGAGCGACTTATCGCTTTGTAGCCGGATATCGTTCAGGCGCAGATTTTCCACCATCCAACTGCCGTCGGCATTGCGCCTCGCCACTCCGGTTAATGCGCCGCGGGCCACGTCTGCGCCAATGTTGCTTAAGTTCACCTGCTCGTTATCGATGCTGCCTTCAATCAGGACGTTGGTGGCTGGAACGTCGTTCAGGGTCAGTGAACCCGCGCTCAGTTGAATTTGCGCTTTTCTGCCAAGGACGTGACCGGCTTCCGGCAACCACGGGATCACGCCGCCATTTACCCGCTGGGCGCTCAGATCCCATTCGCTGCCCGGGCTGTTAAACGCCATCCCCTGTAACTGCAGGCGATCGGCCTGGAAGGGGAAGGGCGCCGTCTGGAGCGAAATGTTCAGCGTGCCGTCTTTTAGCAAGATGGTGTCGACATGAAAGGGATCGGTGAACTGGCGGCTGCTCAGGCCAATATCGACAGTTTTCGCCACCAGCGTGGCCGGTTGGCCGTCGCGACCAAAGGTAACGTTTTCCAGCAGAACATGCGTAGGCGAGGAAAAGCGATGATCCATCGCATCAAAGGCCAGACGATACTGACTGTTCTCTGATACCCAGGCGCTAACGTGCTCTGCTCCCCAGCGGGTTTGCAGCAGAAAATAGAGGCCGAGAATCACCACCAGAAGGGCGATGAGCAGATAGAGAATCAGCTTTCCAATAAATTTCATGGTCTTCCATCCCGCGAATACACATAGCTGAGTTATGCACGATTTACGCGCGATCCTCAAGGCAGGAATCGTGAAAGAGTATTATAGCGACGGTGAATTGAACTCACCGTCGCATAAAGCTTACTGCTTTTCAGGCGGGAAAATCAGATTCAGAACGATAGCGGTAATCCCTCCGGCGGCGATACCGGAAGAGAGCAGGTTTTTCACCCAGTCTGGCGCAAATTGCAGGATCAGCGGCTGCTGAGACACGCCAAGACCGACCGCCAGTGAGAGTGCGATGATCAGGATAGCGCGGCGGTTCAGCGGCTCGCGGGACACAATGCGCACGCCAGAAGCGGCGATGGTGCCGAACATCACCAGCGTTGCGCCACCCAGCACCGGCTCCGGAATATGCTGTACAAAACCGCTTACCGCCGGGAACAGACCGAGCAGGATCAGCATCAGCGCCACTACGAAACCAACGTAGCGGCTGGCCACGCCGGTCAGTTGAATCACGCCGTTATTCTGGCCGAAGCAGGAATTCGGGAACGTGTTAAAGACGGCAGAGACGAAGGAGTTCAGGCCGTTTGCCAGTACGCCGCCCTT
Organism: Citrobacter sp. 50677481; assembly: GCF_001463265.1. Classification (NCBI taxonomy): domain Bacteria; kingdom Pseudomonadati; phylum Pseudomonadota; class Gammaproteobacteria; order Enterobacterales; family Enterobacteriaceae; genus Citrobacter; species Citrobacter sp. 50677481. The sequence continues at coordinate 236,254 of NZ_LNHZ01000051.1, read as the reverse complement.
CAGGCGCTTCATATACAGCGGGCCAGAGACCGGTTGTTCAGAAACGTCAGATGTGGCGGTGATGTCGCCGATAGTTTCCAGTGACGTGATCATAAAGACCAGCATCAGCGGCAGCAGCAGGCTCCAGTCGATACCCAGGCCATAGTACAGCGGCGTTGGCACCATGATCAGTTCCTGGGAGGCGGTCGCGGTGTTTTCCGGCAGCATCCCCATAAACCACGCCAGCGCGTAACCCGCCGCCATCGCGATAACCAGTGAGGCGACGCGCAGGTATGGGTTGCGTTGACGGTTAAGCAGAATAATCAGCAGCAGCACCACGCCTGCCAGCAGCAGGTTTTTCGGCGCGCCGAACGTATTGTCGCTCATGGCGGCATAACCACCGCCAATAGACGTCAGACCGACCTGAATCAGCGACAGGCCGATAATCATCACCACGACGCCTGAAACCAGCGGCGTAATGATGCGGCGCGCGAGGTGCAACACACGGGAAATTACCATTTCGGTGCAGCTTGCCAGCATTAGCGTACCAAACAGCGCGGCCATCATGGTTGGGACATCTGCGCCGCCGGTCTTCAGCGCGGTGCCGCCCATGATCAGCGGCGCCACGAAGTTAAAACTGGTTCCCTGAATCGATAACAATCCCGAACCGACCGGCCCCCACGCTTTAATCTGAATAATCGAGGCCACGCCGGAGGCGAACAGCGACATGCTGATGATGTGTTGCGTATCCTGTGCCGGTAACCCGAGCGCCTGACAGATAAGCAGCGCCGGGGTAATAACCGCAACAAACATCGCCAACAGGTGCTGGCAGGCGGCGAAAAGGGTTTGCGGTAGCGGCGGACGATCTTCCAGACGATAAATCAGTTCACTGTTTTGATTATGCGCAACCGGTTGCGCACTTTCTGATTCAAGGGTGTTAACAGACATCAGAGGCAATCCCGTGGTGGAAAAGCGGGCATTTTAGCTAACCAGAAGGTAAAAGCAAACGATTGCCACTCGCTAATCCTAATATTTAAAACAACTAACCTCACCTTTTTATATAACTTTTACTGCTTTTCTGCTTAAAATCCATGCCGATTACTCATGAAGAGCAGAAATTTCAGGAAACCGTGCATGTACGAACCATGTACACAACAGGAGCTAGTCTATGTTTCATCTCGATACGTTATCGACACTTGTTGCCGCAACGCTAACGCTTCTACTGGGGCGCAAGCTGGTCCAGTCAGTCTCCTTTCTGAAGAAATACACCATTCCGGAACCCGTTGCCGGTGGCTTACTGGTCGCGCTGGCTTTGCTGGTGCTGAAAAAGAGCATGGGCTGGGAAGTTGACTTTGATATGACCTTGCGTGACCCGTTAATGCTGGCCTTTTTTGCCACCATTGGTCTAAACGCGAACATCGCCAGCCTGCGCAAAGGGGGCCGCGTCGTTGGTATCTTTTTGATCGTGGTGGTTGGTCTGCTGCTGATGCAAAACGCTATCGGCATCGGAATGGCAAGCCTGCTGGGACTGGATCCGTTAATGGGGCTGATTGCCGGGTCAATTACGCTGTCCGGCGGGCACGGCACCGGCGCGGCGTGGAGTAAGTTGTTTATTGAGCGCTACGGTTTTGCGAACGCCACGGAAGTGGCAATGGCCTGCGCGACCTTTGGTCTGGTGCTTGGCGGGCTGATCGGGGGGCCGGTTGCCCGTTATCTGGTGAAGCATTCCACCACGCCGGATGGTATCCCTGACGATCAGGAAGTGCCGACAGCGTTTGAGAAACCGGACGTTGGACGCATGATCACCTCGCTGGTGCTGATCGAAACCATCGCCCTCATCGCCATCTGTCTGACCGTGGGGAAAATTGTTGCCCAGTTGCTGGCGGGTACGGTGTTTGAACTGCCTACCTTTGTCTGCGTACTGTTTGTCGGCGTGATCGTCAGCAATGGTCTGGCGCTGCTGGGCTTTTACCGCGTCTTTGAACGTGCCGTGTCCGTTATGGGCAACGTCAGTCTGTCGCTTTTCCTGGCGATGGCGCTGATGAGTCTGAAGTTGTGGGAGCTGGCTTCGCTGGCGCTGCCGATGCTGGCTATTCTGGTGGTGCAAACGATAGCCATGGCGCTGTACGCTGTGTTCGTGACCTGGCGCATGATGGGTAAAAACTACGACGCGGCGGTGCTGGCGGCAGGACACTGTGGATTTGGCCTGGGCGCCACGCCGACGGCAATTGCCAATATGCAGGCAATTACCGACCGGTTTGGTCCGTCGCATATGGCATTTCTGGTGGTTCCAATGGTTGGCGCGTTCTTCATTGATATCGTCAACGCGCTGGTGATCAAACTGTATCTGCTGCTGCCGATTTTCGCACAGTAAACCCGGGGGCGGCGTAACGCCGCCACGACATCGGAAACGGTCAGGCGTTGGAATAGCGCTCCGTTTCCGGCATCCAGCGTTCGATAAGCGCTTTTGCCTGCTGCGGATACCTTTCATGAATATGACGCGCAATGCGCTGAACTTCGGGAATAATGGCCTGATCGCGCAGTAAATCCGCTACTTTAAACTCGGCATTGCCCGTCTGGCGTGTGCCGAGCAGTTCGCCGGGACCGCGAATTTCTAAGTCTTTTTGCGCAATCACGAAGCCATCGTTACTGTCGCGCAGCACCTGCAGTCGTTTCTGAGCCGTCTTCGATAGAGGAGACTTGTAAAGCAGTACGCAGTGAGAAGCAACAGCGCCGCGACCAACGCGCCCACGGAGCTGATGCAACTGCGCCAGCCCCAGACGCTCCGGGTTTTCGATGATCATCAGGCTGGCATTAGGGACATCCACACCCACTTCAATGACTGTCGTCGCAACCAGCAGATGCAGTTCACCTTGCTTAAACGCCGCCATCACAGCCTGCTTCTCCGCAGGTTTCATCCGGCCATGCACCAGGCCGACGTTCAGCTCCGGTAGGGCCAGCTTCAGCTCTTCCCACGTCGCTTCTGCGGCCTGCGCTTCCAGCAGGTCCGACTCTTCAATCAGCGTGCACACCCAGTAAGCCTGACGCCCTTCCTGGGTACAGGCGTTGCGCACCCGGTCAATAATGTCACTGCGCCGGGTGTCCGGAATGGCGACGGTGGTGACGGGCGTACGTCCTGGCGGCAGTTCATCGATAACGGACGTGTCGAGATCCGCATAAGCGGTCATCGCGAGGGTGCGTGGGATCGGCGTGGCGGTCATGATTAGCTGGTGTGGATGGAAACCCTGCTGCTCGCCTTTTTCCCACAGCGCCAGACGCTGATGCACGCCAAAACGGTGCTGTTCGTCGATAATCACCAGGGCAAGGCCGTTAAACTGCACCTGCTCCTGGAAAATAGCGTGTGTCCCCACCACCATTTGCACCTGTCCGCTGGCGATCGCCTCCTGCTGGGCCAGACGCGCCTTCCCTTTCTGCTTGCCGGCCAGCCAGCCCACTTCCACGCCAAGCGGCGCAAACCAGTTACGGAAGTTATTGGCATGTTGTTCTGCCAGCAGTTCGGTGGGCGCCATCAGCGCGACCTGCTTGCCGTGCGCAATCGCCCGCAGTGCGGCAAGCGCCGCCACCAGCGTTTTACCGGAGCCAACATCGCCCTGCACCAGACGCATCATCGGAACGTCCAGCGCCATATCTCGTTCGATTTCCGCGACAACGCGCGCCTGTGCGCCCGTGGGTTTAAACGGCAGCGACGCTAAAAGTTGGTTTTTGAGCGTGTCGTTGGCGCTCAGCGGTTGCGCATGGAAACGCTGCGCTCCGGCGCGAAGCGCCAGCATACTCAGATTATGCGCCAGTAATTCTTCAAGGATCAGTCGTCGCTGCGCCGGATGCTGACCGGTTTCCAGATCGCTCAGTAGTAGCGTCGGCGGCGGACGGTGGAGGGTACGCAATGCTTCCGGCAGGCTCATCATGCCCTGCGCGAGTTCCGGCGGCAGCAGTTCGGCAATGGCGCAGGTATCCAGCAGGTCTAACGCCTGGTCGGTCAGCTTGCGCAGCGTCGCCTGCTTGACGCCTTCAGTGGTCGGATAGACAGGGGTCAGGGTTTCCTGTAACTCAGGGGTGCTGAGATCGCCCTGGATACGGTATTCCGGATGGATCATCTCAGCACCGTATTTCCCGCGCTTCGCTTCGCCATAAGCCAGCACCCGACGTCCGCTGGCAAGGCTGTTTTTCATTGCTGCGCTGAAGTTGAAAAAGCGCAGGGTGAGAATGCCGGAGCCGTCGCTTATCTGGCATGTCATCATCCGGCGACCGCCAAAAGTGATGTTGCAGTTCAGCACTTCGCCTTCGACCGTGGCATAAATGCCCGGCAACAGTTCGCCGATGGGATAAAGATGGGTGCGATCTTCATAGCGCAGAGGGAGATGCAAAAGAAGATCCTGCACGGTGTGCAGGCCGATTTTTGCCAGTTTGCTGCTTTGCGCCGCGCCAACGCCCGTTAAGGAACTGAGCGGGACAGCGTCTAACAAGCGGCCCGACACGGGAATTACCCTGCGGCCTGCATGGTGGACCACCAGGAGGCATCCGCCTCGATCTCACCCTGCTGGTTCACCCGCGGGTAGGGCAAGCCTTTGCGCCTGGCGACTTTCGCCAGCACCGGATAGCCGCCCTCAAACAGCAGGCGCTGCTGTTCGTCCTCTGGCAGCATACTGTTTTCGCGCAGGTACATACCCGCGTTCTGTCGTTGACGCTGGGCTTCGTAAAGAATCAGCGCGGAAGCGACGGAGACATTCAGTGATTGCACCATGCCGATCATCGGAATAATAATATCCTGATCCGCAAGGTCTAATGCTTCCTGGGTAATACCGGTTTTTTCCTGCCCCATCAGGATGCAGGTGGGACGGGTATAATCAATGTCGCGAAAATCGACCGCTTTGTCAGACAGATGGGTCGCCAGAACCTGCATGCCCTGACCTTTCAGATGGCTGACCGCCTCTCCAATGGTGCGGTGCGTTTTTACCTGCACCCAACTGTTGCTACCCGCTGCCGCGGAGGCCATAGTGCGCATGCGGCTGCCCGGCCAGACGGCGTGGACTTCATGGACGCCAACAGCGTCTGCGGTACGAATGATCGCAGAAACGTTATGAGGTTTATGAACCTGCTCCATGCAGACGGTCAGATCAGGCTGCCGCCTGGCGAGCATTTCACGGATACGCGCATAACGTTGTTCATTCATAAAACTAGTTTCGGTTACGGGTGACTTTAATCACGTCCGGCATGACGCGGATTTTGCGCATGATATTCGCCAGATGTACGCGATCGCGCGCGGTAAGACGAATAAAGGCGCTGTAGACGCGACCATCTTTTTCTTCTGTATTCAGGCTTTGAATATTGGAGGTCGTGGTGTTGATTGCCGCCGTCAGGTTAGCCAGCGCGCCCTGATGGTTAAACATATCCACTTTGATCTCGGTGATAAATTCCTGCGCCGTCTCTTTGTCCCACTCAACGGCCATAAACTTCTCTGGCTCTTTCTGGTAGCCGCGGATGTTACGGCAGGACTCGTGGTGAATCACCAGGCCTTTACCGGGGCTGACGTGGGCGATGATCGGGTCGCCTGGGATCGGACGGCAGCATTTGGCGAAGGTAATCAGTACGCCGTCTGCGCCTTTGATCGGCAGATGTCCGTGGCCCGTTGCGGCAGGCTGCGCCGTCGTGGTAGACGCCTCACCCTGCTGCAGGTTTTTCGCCACCACCACGCTCATGGCGTTACCGAGGCCGATTTCCGCCAGCAGGTCGTCAAGCGTGGCCAGTTTCATGCGTTCAAGCTCACGCTGGATATTCTCCTGCGGAATTTCAGCCAGTTTACGGCTACCGCCCAGCGCATGGTTGAGCAGGCGGCGTCCGAGGCTAACGGAATCGTCACGTTTAAGGTTTTTCAACAGTTGACGAATCTTGGCGCGGGCTTTTGAACTGACAACGAAGTTAAGCCACGCGGCATTGGGACGAGCGCCCGGCGCGGTAATGATCTCCACCGTCTGACCGCTGGTAAGCGGCTGTGACAGCGGGTAAGGCTGTCTGTCGACGCGAGCGCCCACGCAGGCGTGACCGATGTCGGTGTGCACGGCGTAAGCGAAATCGACCGGGGTGGCGCCGGCTGGCAGTTCGACAATGCGGCCTTCCGGGGTGAAAACGTAAATCTCATCCGGGAAAAGATCGGATTTAACGCTTTCAATAAACTCAAAGGAGCTGCCTGCGCTTTGCTGTAGCTCAAGCAGACTCTGCATCCAGCGCTGAGCGCGGATTTGCGCGGTGGTGCTGGTCTCGCCATGCTCTTTATAAGCCCAGTGCGCCGCAACCCCCATCTCCGCCATCTGATCCATATCTTCAGTGCGGATTTGCACCTCAACAGGAACGCCGTGTGGGCCGATCATTGAGGTATGCAGCGACTGGTAGCCGTTCGCTTTCGGAATGGCGATATAGTCCTTCACGCGGCCAGGACGCGGCTTGTAAAGGCTGTGCATCTGGCCGAGCACGCGGTAGCAGGTATCGGCGTCATGAACGATGACGCGGAAGGCGTAAATGTCCATGATCGAATGAAAACGCTGCTCTTTAAGCACCATTTTGCAGTAGATGGAATAGAGATGCTTCTCGCGTCCACTGACGCGACAGGGAATCCCTGCTTCCTGTAGCCGTCCTTCAATTTCAGAGAGGATTTTCTGGATCATCTCTTTACGGTTGCCGCGAGCGGCTTTGACGACTTCTTTAATTACCCGATAGCGGTTGGGATACAGCGCCTCAAAACCCAGCTCTTCCAGCTCGGTTTTAATGTGATGGATACCTAAACGGTGTGCCAGCGGGCTGTAAATTTCAAGCGTTTCGCGGGCGATGCGGCGACGTTTATCCGGGCGCAAAGAACCCAGTGTGCGCATGTTATGGGTACGGTCAGCAAGTTTGATGAGAATGACGCGGATATCCTGCACCATCGCCATAATCATCTTGCGAAAGTTTTCGGCCTGCGCCTCTTTCTTGTCGCGGAACTTAAGCTTATCTAGCTTCGATACCCCTTCGACCAGTTCAGCAACGCTTTTACCAAATAGCTGCTCCATGTCCTGGTAGGTGGCGGGGGTATCTTCAATCACGTCATGCAACAGCGCGGCCATCAGCGTTTCATAGTCGAGCTTCATCTCGGCCAGAATGCAGGCTACGGCAACAGGGTGCGTGATGTAAGGTTCACCGCTTGAACGTGTCTGGCCCTCGTGAGCGTCACGTGCAACGAGATACGCCTGCCGAAGACGTTTGATTTGGTCTTCAGGCAGGTAGGTTTGAATCAGCTGATTCAGGCTTTCAAACAGATACAAGGGCGACCCGCTTTGTGATTAACGACGACCTTCAGCAATCGCGGTAACGGCTTGTAATTCAGCGGCTTCCTGCTCTTGCTGTTCCTGGCGCTCACGTACGTCGAGGATCTGGTTGTTGATCAGACCTTCTTCGATTTCGCGCAGTGCGATTACGGTAGTTTTATCGTTTTCTTCCGGTACGAGCGGATCCTTTCCGCCTACCTGCATCTGACGAGCGCGACGCGCGGCGACCAGTACCAGGTCAAAACGGTTACCAATTTTCTCTACAGCGTCCTGAACAGTTACGCGTGCCATACTTAAAATGCTCCACAGGTGAAGAAATGACTGGGCATAATACTGAAAGTGGGTTCAGTCTGCCAACAGTTTGCTGATTAAAGCGTCATGGCGCTGCTTTTGGCGGCTCATGCGCAGACGTTCGGCGCGAATGATGGTTTTCAGATCGCCCAGCGCGGTGTCGAAATCATCATTCACAATAAGATAATCATATTCGGCGTAATGGCTCATTTCTGCAACAGCCTGCGCCATCCGTTTTGCGATAACGTCTTCGCTATCCTGACCACGACCACGTAGACGACGATCCAGTTCGATTTTGGAGGGCGGCAAAATGAAGATACTCCGCGCATGCGGCATTTTCTGCCGAATTTGCTGAGCGCCCTGCCAGTCGATATCCAGAAAAACATCCACGCCCGTTGCGAGAACTTGCTCAATCGCCTCGCGCGAAGTGCCGTAATAATTACCGAACACTTCGGCGTGCTCAAGGAAGGCATCCTGACCGATCATGGTTCTGAACTCATCGTGGTTGACGAAGAAATAGTGTTCGCCGTGAACCTCACCCGGGCGCGGCGCACGCGTGGTGTGAGAAACAGAAACCTGGGTGTCGTACAACGGTTGGGTTTTCAATAAAGCCTGAATCAGACTGGATTTACCCGCGCCACTGGGGGCAGAAACAATATAAAGCGTGCCTTGAGCCATGAGTATCTTACGTATGTGATTATCAAATTGAACCTACATACGGGCTTATTATACACGTCACCGCAACGCGACGTAGCTTTTGTCACACTTTTTGCGCCAGATTGTTGCGTTTTGCGAGCCTGTTTCCTGATTTAACCGACATTCTCTACAACAACTGCGAATGTCTGGAAGCCCGTGCGCAAAAGAATATATTGCCGCTCGGCTTTACCTGTGTGACGCGCTATACCTGCTCGCCAACAGACACGGGAGGCGGTAATGAAAAGAGGGATAGCGATCATAGTAGGGCTGCTGTGGTGTTCGCAGGTCTGGGGGTTATGCCCGACGTGGTCGGCGGCCAGAGCTCAGGACGAGTTATCCCGTTTACAACAACAGATTTCACGTTGGGACGACGCCTACTGGAAGGACGGGAAAAGCAACGTAGAGGACGGCGTTTACGATCAGATGCGTGCCCGACTGGCTCAGTGGCAGCGCTGCGTTGGCGAAGACGTATTGCCCGGCGACTTGCCGCCCGCTATTGGCGGCGCTGCCTCCCATCCGGTTGCCCATACCGGCGTTAAAAAGCTGACGGATAAGCGCGCGGTGCGACAATGGATGCGTGAACGCGGCGATCTGTGGGTGCAACCAAAAGTGGATGGCGTAGCGATTACCCTGGTGTATCGGGAGGGCGCGTTAACCCAGGCGATCAGCCGTGGCGATGGCCTGAAAGGCGAAGACTGGACCGCAAAAGCGCAGCGAATATCAGCCATTCCCCAGACCGTTACGGGGGCGCTGGCAAACAGCGTTCTGCAGGGTGAAATCTTTTTGCCCCAGGAGGGGCATATACAGAAAAAAATGGGGGGCATGAATGCACGTTCAAAGGTGGCTGGCCTGTTGATGCGCAAGGATAACGCCAGCGCATTACGTTCGCTGGGCGTTTTCATCTGGGCCTGGCCCGACGGACCTGATCGCATGGCTGTAAAACTCAGGCAACTGAGCGCTGCGGGCTTTACGTTGACGGAAAAATATACTCTGTTAGTGAAAAGCGCTGAAGACGTTGAGCGTGCCCGCACGCGGTGGTGGACGTCAGGCTTGCCTTTTGTGACCGATGGTGTCGTTGTCCGGACTGGCGACGAGCCAGCATCACGCGACTGGTTGCCGGGGCAGGGAAACTGGCTGGCGGCCTGGAAATATCCGCCAGTGGCCCAGGTGGCGGAAGTCACGGCGATCCATTTCACGGTCGGTAAGAGCGGAAAAGTTGCAGTGGTGGCGATGCTCGCTCCCGTCATGCTGGATGATAAACGGGTGCAGCGGGTGAATCTCGGTTCGATCAGACGCTGGCAAGAGTGGGATATCGCGCCGGGCGATCATATTCTCGTCAGCCTTGCCGGACAAGGGATCCCGCGCATTGATAAGGTGGTCTGGCGCGTTAGCGATCGGACAAAACCCGCGCCGCCGGAAAATCGCTATAACTCGTTGACCTGCTTCTATGCCACCGCTGAATGCCAGGAGCAGTTTATCTCCCGGCTGGTCTGGATTGGCTCGCGTGGCGCGTTAGGGATAGAGGGGATAGGTGAGTCGGGTTGGCGAGCGCTTCATCAACATCATCATTTTGCGCATATCTTTTCGTGGCTTGCTCTGACGCCTGAGCAAATCAAGAACACGCCTGGGTTAGCGCAGGCCAAAGGCGAGCAGCTTTGGCATCAGTTCAACCTCGTCCGCAAACAACCGTTTACCCGCTGGCTAATGGCGATGGGAATACCACTGACGCAGACCGCGTTAAATGCCAGTGGGGCGCGTTCATGGCAGCAGATGGTCTCGAACAGCGCACACTACTGGCAGCAACTTCCCGCAACAGGCGCACGCCGTGCTGCATGGGTTATCCAGTGGCTCGCTCACGCAGAAATAAAAGCGCTCAGCCAGTGGCTGGGGAGTCAGCGTATTGATGGCTTTAGCGCTCAGTGACCCTCATGGCGATAATAAAATACTGGCAAACCCAGCTTAAGACGGAGCGCCAGCAAACGCGCGACAAAACCGAACATTAGCGTTGATATCACAACAACGTCATGGCTGGAGACATAGTGCTGCAAGATAATGTAAAGCACGGCGGAGGCGAAGGAGACGCCAGCGTACAGTTCTTTCTGAAAGACAAGCGGAATGCGTTTGCAGAACATATCGCGTAATACGCCGCCGAAAACGCCCGTTGTCACGGCAGCAACGACGGCAATTATGGGGCCGTGCCCCATATCCAGCGCGACCTGGGCGCCAATTATTGAAAAGACGACCAGCCCTAAAGCGTCTAACACCAGAAAGAGTTTGCGCAGGTAAGGCATCACCGGTGCCACAATGGTGGTCAGAACAGCGGCGGTGGCGACGATGATGACGTATTCGGGATGTTTCACCCAACCGAGAGGATAGTGACCAAGCAGAATATCGCGAACGGAACCGCCACCGATGGCTGTCGCGGTAGCAATAATAATGACGCCAAAAGTATCCATACGGCGACGACCCGCGGCCAGCGCGCCCGTCATGGCCTCAGCGGTGATTCCTATCAGGTACAGAATATGTAACAGCATGGCTCTCCCTCATCTTTAGCGCGGTAGAGAGTAGCGATTTGTGCGGTATATCACGATTGAGATTTTCTAAAGCAATGGCTTTTTAATAAATTTCGCTCATGCGACTATGCCACTCAACCCATCTTACATAGGGTATTCGATAAAAAGAGGTTTTTATAATGATGAGAAAATATAATGCCTGGGAGACAGATAAGTTGATATTCAGGGAAACGTAACGCCGCCCGAACGCAGCGGGCGACGTTTGTTGGCATTTACTCGATATTGGATCTGTTTGTTGAGTGTTGGCTTTGGAGGCTCTATTTATATGTGTTTTTGTTTTTTGGTTTTTACTTTGTGTACACCCTTGGGTACACCTGTTCAGCCAGAGTAAGTAACTGGATATTGACCTTTAACGCCTCGGTGCTGGCTTTCTCCACTGATATTCTGGCGCGGTCATGCGCTGGTGGTGGCGTTTTTTTGCAGCAAGCGTACCGGCCACTCGGCAACGAATCTCTAGCAGATCAGACGCGTCTAACTCGCATCCCTTCATCGTTACCATTTCAGTTATCGCAGCTTCGATCACCTCGGATTTCAGCATGTAAATCACTCCTCAAGCAATTGGTCACTTAGCGAATAATTTTTAGGCAATTATCAGGATACATCTGCCCATTCGTTTTCCGTGTTTTGCAGAAATGGTCTGGGGTTATCTACCTATCTACCCAATGACCTCTACCCCTTGTGTCACAAGGCTTTCAGTGGGTAGAGAACTTTTTTTAAGTTATCTACTATTGTCTACCTTTGGGTAGAGTACCTTACTCAATTCCCCTGGTTATTCGACCAATCAAACACCAACTTCCAGCATCAAATTAACTCGAAACATCAGGCTAAAACTTTTCTTCCCGTTAGAGGATCGCCACGTTTGACCGGCTTAATCTGGATATAAGACGTAAAAAAGCCCGCGAAGGAGGCGCGGGCTTTGCTTAGTATCACGTTGTGCAATCTGGAGGACATCACCCCTCACCCATTGAGAATAGCAGAACTCCACACCAATTTACCACTTTTTACGGTTGATTATTGTATTTCTATCTGTTTTTATGGTTTTGAAGTATAATATTCATACCGACAATCCCGTCGAGGTTACAGGACAATTTGACCATGCCGAACATGACTCGCTTCAATGCGACCCCTTCCGGATCTGGCGTAATCATTACTGCAAATTTTGATAATGATACGGAGATTCAATTCCCTACAGACCCTGCATCTGCTGATTTCATGACATCCATCGTGAGAGCATTGGCTGCGGCTAACGATCGCATTATCGCCGCTGAAAATCGTGCAGCAGCTGCTAACAGAACAGCAGACCGGCTAAAGAAAAGAACTGGCGATCAGCAGCCTGCAGGCTCAGGCCAGCCGCCTCAATCCCATGCTGAGTTTCTCAAGATAGTTTGGAAAGCCGTGCCAGATTTCACGGTTGGCGTTGAACGCAACCCGGAAAACATCGCCATTGAGGCACTTCGCTTTGTGCCCATTGCTGTTCTGAAAGCCATTTCCGGCTATACGTTGCCTGACAATATTCCACGGAGTGAGGCTGTCTCGTTACTGGAAATTGCCGGGGAATATATGGAGGCGAACAACATCCACTCGAAACCATATATCCCTAGTATCAATGCTAAAGAAGCAGCTCAAAAGCGCCGGGATTTCGATGCTGATGTGAATAAAAACATTCAGCTTCAACGTCAGCTTGATCAGCACTGGGAGCAGCAGAAAGTCGATGAGAAGGAAAGACAAAAAACCATCGATAAGCACATGCGCCCATATGCCAATCATTATTAACTCTCACACCCGGCGATTAGGCCGGGTTTACTTTTTTAAAGGGGCATGAACATGTCACAAAACTGGATGCGTCACTTTGAATTACAGCTCGTGGACGACAACGGGCAGGGCATTGAGCTCAGCGATTTTAAAGTAACCTTCACGATCGACTGGTTCAATATCAGCAGCGCGTCACGGGTGGGAACGTTCAAAATTTACAACCTATCGGCTGATACGGTGAACCGCATCACCGGGAAGGAGTTTTCTAAGGTTCGGCTGATTGCTGGCTATGACGGTATCGCGCCAGAAGTGTCGGCCAGCAGCGTCGGAACGGCGCGGGAAGTCGACGCGGCGGACGTGGGCCAGAGTGATGGCCGCAACTACGGGATGATTTTCAGCGGCGAAATTCGCTACTCGGTCACAGGAAAAGACAGCCCCATTGATTCATACGTCCTGATTCAGGCAGCTGATACGGATCTGGCGTTTGCTACCAGCATCACCTCGCAGACATTGGCGGCCGGCTACACGACAGAAGACATGTTCAATCTTTTAATGAAAGACTTTGAGGCCAAAGGCGCAACTGTCGGTCGCACTCCAGTATTCCCCCCTACAGTGTTCCCTCGGGGCCGCGCACTGTTTGGCATGACCAGACACCTGATGGACAACGTGGCCGCACAATGCGGAGCGACCTGGCAGTTCGTGGACGGACAGCTAAATATGCTGCCAGAAGGTGAGTATATGCACGACGCGATTGTGCTCAACAGCGCCACCGGACTGATCGGGATGCCGCAGCAGACCATCGGCAACGGCGTGAACGTTCGCGCACTGATTAACCCGAATATTCGAATTAACGGGCTCATTCAGCTGGATCAAGGTTCCGTGTATCGCACCGCGTTGTCAAACAACGATATCGCGATGGCTGGCGGGCAGATCACCGACCAGAATACGGACGGCAATATCACGCTCAGCGGCACCACAGCGCAGCCTGCCAGCATCGCAACAGATGGCGTTTATGTTGTGAAAGGCATTATGTACACTGGCGACACAAGGGGCCAGGCGTGGTACATGGATATGATGTGCGAAGCGCGTGGCGCGGCAGACATTAAGACTAAATCAGCACAGGAAAAAGGACTCTAGGACAATGAAAATTAATATTAAGAAAGTAGCTTTAACAAGTTTGCTTTTCATTCCCTTAATTTCCAACGCTGCTATTCAATGTGGTGGTTATCGCCTGACTATTGACGATAGCGAAGGGTTAACTCGCGTGAATGGTGAATTGGTCACAAGCCAAAAAGTTAAATATCTTGGGGCTGCAGGCGATGAAGCAAATGCGGTTTGGAATATGGGCCTGATGCCAGCGCGTGACGGGAACAATTACGGCTTTGAGTTCGTGAAGCGCAAAGGAAAAGCTTTCCTGAACGTCCAACTGCTGCAGAACAGCATGGATGCGCCGAGAATCATCGGCTCTTTCCCGTGTAAAAAAGTGCCTGATTAATCGGACGGTAACTTAGATGGACGGTTTACCTGATCATATCGGAAACTTACCAGCATATCGGCAAAACCTTGCCGATAAATCTGTTAACGGGGATGTGACCGCCGTTGAACGTATCAGAGCAAGAATTATGCTTCTGATAAGTTATCTCTCAGCTGACGTTATACCCGATGAAAAGCTTCCTGAATTTCTGGGCCTCGTCGATGAGCTACTCGACCGAGTGGAAAATCTCGGGGGTAACAGGGCTCGCATGATGAATATACGTCGCGAGCTGCGAGAACTGGAGGATCGGATTTATATCCCAATTCGCCGGAATGCTGCTGCACAGTTTGATAGCATCCGTAGGGAAAGACCTGATTTGACAGGCAATGCTCTGCTCAAAAATCTGGTAGGCGATGAGATTAACGAATACCGGGCGCGAAACCCCGATGCGTCAGATATTACAGTGCTGGCCACTCTTATGAGGTCATCACCTCGTGCGGATATTCTCATCAACATGATCCGCCAGCGAAACGATGAGCATACGGTAGCAGTGTTTAGCTGGTGTCCTCTGGAATTACCTTTGCAGGGTGTGTAGGGGGAAACATGGCATCTATCCGTGAGATTGGCGCCGGAAAGCGCCTGCGTTATGTCGTTAACTGGCTGGATAAAGAAAACCGCACCGGGCGACGCAATACCTTTCACAGCATCGACGATGCGGCGGCGCTGCTGTATCAACTGGAAGTGGCAGCCCTTGACTGGCGAACGGCAGACAATGCGGAGGCGGTAAAACGCTGGACGCTGCAGAAACTGTCTTGGTTCTGGCTGGGATATCAGCGCGACAGGCTGAACCGGAACAGGATCAGGGCAACCAGTTACGACCGCTACCGCTATTGCCTGCTAAACCTTCCGTCTGACCTGCTGAATAAAAACCTGAATAAAATCACTTCACGCCAACTTAGCGAGCGGCTTAACCGACAGTCGCTTGTGTACATCGGCGCGGCTTTTGCTTATCTCATGCGTTCCGGGATGATTGCTCATAATCCGGTTCGCCAGAGCCGATCACCGGCAGACAGGCCGTGGCAAATCCCGGATGAAGATACCGTGTTAGCCATGCTGGATCGCGCAGAGCGGCGCGAAAGGATTGCTATCTGGCTGGGCGCGGCTTGCGGCCTGCGTATCAGCGAAGTGCTGGCGTTAACCTATCGGGATGTGAGCGCTGACGAAATACAGGTTCGCTGCCATCTGACTTCACGCGGTATTATCCGGGGCAGAAAGCGCGGCAGGGGCCGTTCCGTCGATATGCCGGTTGGCCTGTATGAGTGCCTCGATAAAACGCTGCTGGGAACGGATACACCGCTGATTGCCGGGAGCAACGGACAAAGGCTGAGCCTGAACTACAGCACATCCGGCGTGATGAAACGCCTGCTCTCTGAATTCGGGATAGCGCGCTTTCATGACCTGAGGCATTTTGCGGTGTCCAGCCTGGTAAAAAACGGCGTTGATATTCTGGACGTGTCGGACATGGTGGGCCACTCCCGGCCGTCGGTGACGTTGAATATTTACGGGCATCTTTTCCGCGAAAAACCGTCACTCAAGAACGCTCTGAGAGGAGGGGTAAGGAGAATATAGTAAACTCCTTACTTTCCCGGTGTGATGCGGGTTCATCGACTGTAAGCGACGATCCAGCCATTTTTGGATAATACCGCACTTTTTCACGCTTTCCGGACTGGTGAGCAACAAAATGCGGAGAAATGAGGAATGACGCGGCCTGTAGCCCGACAAAGTGCGGCATATCACATGAGCTCAGGCCGCATTCTACCGTTATCGATACGCCGCGGACTTTTTGAGGGTTCGTGAGCACGTCCCGTTTTTTGCCGATGGTAGACAGAGTGAGGAAAAATGAACGTTTTAACAGCCGCTGAAAATGGCTTCCGGTTTAAGGGGATCTGGTGGACGGAGGAGACCTTTACTGACGTATTGCGCAACGTGCTGAACCTGCACCGTGCTATGAGCAATCACCGGGTGGCTTTTCACTTTGGTGTTTCTGAAAAAGCCGTCAGGAAATTGAGAGCACGCTGCGATACCGCCAATAGGGTGATACTGCGCCTGATCGAAGAAGCGAAACTCAGCAGGAGCAGGCCAGCACAGTATCGCGAACGCAACTGGTACAACAATTACCCGGAAGACATCGAGGCCAGAAAAATACTGATAGCCGCAGAGGAGGAAAGGGAAAGGCAGCGGGTGGTTCGACATGAGCAGCGAAAGCAGAGAACGCGCCGGGTTACTGATGGTGCTGTGAGTCTTGAGCGGATTAGAGCGCAGCGGCGTGAGGCGGTACAATGCTGTAAACGGTCAGGATTAACTCAGGTGCTGGCGGCAGAAAGCCTGTCATGTTCGCTAAGTACTGTCCGTCGGTACTGGTGAGCCTTGAACACCGTCATTAACATCTGGATTTTACCTGCCAAATCCTAAAAGGCACTTTTCCAAGTCTGTAACTTAGCCCTTCTGCCATCTTCTCCCCCCTCACGCGTAGTACAGCCCTGAACGGCAAGGCGGCGTCTTCGCTTTGCTGGGTAGATAAGGTAGATAATAGGTAGATAACAAAAATATAGTTATCTACCTAATAAGAGCATTGAATTTAAAGTGATTTTTCGTTTCGTGTAGACAAGGTAGATAGCATTAAGGTTTTACAAAAACTCGTCTGCTTTATCGGTTAGTTGTACGTTCGTTTGCCGCCTCCCTTTGATCGTCCTGGTCAGGTACTCGGTTTTGTACTCTTTTGCCGCCTCTTTTACTGCTTTGGCAAACTCAGTGACGCTCAAAGGCTTAGACAGCCCCTGATATTCCATAAATGACAGGTAAAGGTGGTAGAGGTAGCGTCGTGGGTCCCGCTCTTCTTCTGCCCTCTTACCGCCTCCCATTTCCATCCCGCGAGGCTCACTCATGAAAGCCAGTGCGGCACACAGATCCAGCACAGGATTAGACGCGCGTTTAATCTCCAGCGCCTCCTCACTGTCACGCTGTTCAATAAGCAGGTTTTTGGCATCATCTGGATCGGCAAAGATATCCAGCAGGCGGCGAATGATAACCGGTATTTCTGCTGCTATCTTGCGCGGCAGCTCCGGGTCTTTATCTGCTTCCCTGACCTTATGATTAAACTGGAAGATAACCCGCCGGCGGGCCACTCCCCCGGCACGTTCCGTGAATATCATTGGCGTGTTATTGGTAGCGATAACTACCGCCCGAAGAATGGCAGTAAATTGATGCTCGTTCTTCGGGTCAATCTCCACAGCGTCACCGCCGGTTATGGCTTTAATGCCAGTACCCTCGCCAGTGTATTTGGGTTGGTCTGGCAAAGTAATCATGCTCTTTCCGACGAACTGGGCACGTCCACGCGCCGTATCGAGCGCCACCATATTACCGCTGGCGGTGTTATGTTCCCCGGCCAGCAGGGTAGCAACTTGTGTAAATACGCTCTTACCGCTTCCCCCTTCCCCGGTTATCTCAAGGAACAGCTGCCAGTCGTACCGGTTAGCCAGAACCATGAAAAGACCAGCGCAAATTCTCCGCATTTTAAGGGCGTCTCTACCTGATGAATAACTTAGCCATTTATGGAAGTTCGGCGCATGGTCGTGAAGATTTTCGCCAGGCACTGCCGGTGAATACTCAATGCCGTTGTGATTGGTGATCCAGTTGTCGGCGCTATGCGCTGAGAATTGCCCGGTTTCCATATCATAGACACCGTTCTTAAAGGCGATCAGGTTCCTGCGCGGCACTGACATTACGGGGATTACAATTTTTAACGCCTCAATCACGTTATTTATGTGCCTTTTACTGAAATCTGTCTGGTTTTCGTTGTAGATAGCGACCATTTCACGACTTAACTCTAACTGAGAGGTCTTTTCCCACACGCCATCACGGTATGCATGTACAGCCTCACTTTCTGCATGAATTGCGATCCCGTTGTAACGGGCGGCCAGTAGCAGCGCCTTTTTGTTGTCCGCCATTTGGGAGAGGTTCATACCCGTAGCATGGACTTTAACCAAGCTTTCGCCGTTTTCAGCATCGCGTTTCAAACCGGGAAGGCGGGCAGACCAATCCTCTTTTGGTGACGGTTGAAATATTCCGTCAAATAGACGCGCCTGACGCACCCCGGCCAACGCCAGTTTTGTCGCAATAGTGGTGAGCTGTTCCTCGGTAATGTCGCCAGCGCGGTATATCCGGGCACTTTCTCGGCCTTCGTCGATAATGATCAGGTTGTTCAGTTCAGCCAGCTGCTTATCGCCGATATATACGGGAGGTACGTCGTCACCAGCTCTTTTACCTTCAGACTCGATCCAGTGTTGAGCATGGCTGTATGCCTCAGTGCCAGCAAAAATAATTGCCTCAGTACGTTTGTCTTTCGGCAAGTGTTTAACGTTAGGGGCTCTTTTCATTCTTCATTCGCTCTCACTGGATGAAATTCTTTAATAAACCACTGGTATCCCTGACTGATTTCAGGATGAGAAAACCCGCTGGCATTTAAGCCAGAATCTTTATTTTCCATTGTTTATTCCCCGGTATTTAGCTTGTAAGCGTCCCGCGCTTTCACCAGTTCGACAATAGATTTATTCAGCAGTGACATGATGGCACCAACCTTACACGCTTCATCATGATACTCTTCGCCGTTTGGGACACTGTCAATCCACATGCTCAGGACAGCCATTGCGCGTTCATTTTCAGAAAGTGCGTTCTCGGCGTGCATCAAAACATCAAAGGGAACCTGTTTCATCTTTTATCTCCCAAGCGTTGTTCGGCTATTAATGCCTGGTGAATTTCATGATTAAAATCACAAGCAATGGAGATCAGATTAATCATAGCCTCTGAGCATTCAGCGGTAGCTTTCTCCATAATTACTTCGTAAAGCGATGCTGCCAGTGCTGATTTATATTCAGCCTGGTCTAAGCTAATTGGCTTACGCATTTTTCGCCTCCCGGACAAAGTTAATTCGGATGTGTTTATAACCGCCTTTCTGTGCCAGCAATTGCGCCGTAGCTTTCGCAGTCTCAGAGTCAGTGCTGGTTATGGTGTAGTGAATGCCAATAGTTAAGCCGCGCTTGTTAACTGCGTAGCCGTCAATCTGGAAGGTTTTACGCATTGCACACCTCCAGCGCCATAGCCGCCTGCAATTCCCCAGCCTGGCTACCTAACTGCAGATATGTGCGGGTTACCGCCGGGTTGCTGTGCCCGAGCATTTCAGAAGCGATAAGCAGCCCCTGATCGCCACCACGGCGCATCATGTTGAATGCGGCGATTTTGCGGGTACTGTAAGCACTCAGGCGCAGCTTGGCGTTAATGTGTCTGGTGAACCACTCGCAAACAGCACTCAGACGCTTCCAGATGGTCTGACGGGTAACGCTACCATTCAGAGAATGGCATCTGTTACTTTCAATCTGGCTACGACTGAATACCAGACCATCATCCACCAGATTACGTTCCTGACGTTCGCGAAGGCGTTTCAGGATACCGGGCGGCAGCTGCTTAGTGTCGCGCTTCACATCTGCACGACTGACCAGTTCGAAACACATCTCCTGCTCTTCAGGAGTCATGCTGGCGGCGATCTCGTCCGGGGTGGCGCTATCCCATGCCATATAGCCCACGTGGTCGCCATTCATCCGTGCGGCGTCTTTACGGGCCTTACGCACCAGCTCCACGCCCTTACGTGTTGCTCTGGCTTCTGCGGCTTTGGTTTGCTTGGCTACGGTGATGGTTGCTTTACCTGTCGTCCAGTCAATGCAGGAGTAACGCAGGTTGCAAACGTCAGCGGTACGCCAGCCGGTGACGACAGAAATATCCCACCACAACAGCACCCAATCGGGTTGTGTCTGCTGAATACGTTCACGCAGTTTGATTTGTTCGTCACGATCGTAAACGGGCGATTTGGTACGGCTGCCTTTGGTGGACACTGCGGCCACAATATTGCCGCGAACGGCGCGGGCTTTAGCGGTAAGAGTCTGGAGATTAAGCATTGTGCACCTCCAGCCCGTTGATGTTCAGTTCAAAGCAGCCGTTGCGATGCTGGAAAAGAGGGCATTCAGAGCGGATCTTCGCCGCAAAGGTCAAATCCCAGCGTGGAAAGGTATCGCGGGCGGCTTCTTCGGTGTCAGCCATTGTGCGTAATACGATTGGTGCGCAGGTCTGCCCCTTGGGCGTACCGAGGAAAAGCCAGGTGAATTTGGTTTGAGTTGTAGCGGGGGTAGTAGCCATTGTGGCGGCCTCCTGTAACTGAGTCTTAAACTCACCACCGGAAACGCCAATTTCACTGGTGGTGAACTGGACAGGGTTGGCGTAACCGGCGTTACAGGAAACCGGCGCTTCCGAAGAAGCCCCCATCCAGCCCACCATTAACTGTTGAGCGGCGCGAAGTGCTTTCGCGACACCAGGATAACTGTGAGCAGAATTTTCGACAACAAAAAAGACGCAAGGCGCGTCTACTGTCGCCTGTAACATATCCGGGACGCCAATCCCGGCACCAGATTTTGCTGGTGCCTTTGCAGTGTAATACTGGTCCGCAAAAACTGGCAAGCCGTTTTTTCGATAGTGGATCACAGAGCGCTTATTTCCATGAATACTGCCGCTAAGTGACAGAATACCCGATAGGACGATTTCAGCGTGAGAGCGGCCCTGACCTGCCAAGGCCATAACAATCGAGTTCATCATTTACGATCCCTTATGCGGCGTTTTGGTTTTCCGGATACAATGAAATGATATCGGCGATATCATGCTTCGATAATCCGCAATATCCGCCAATAGTGGCGTAATAATTCATTAACTGGATAACTTTCAAGACATCTTCACGACATGAAAAACGATAGCGAAGATGTGCACCAATACCATCGGGGTTGCGTTCTTCAGTCCGTTCCAGCCTGATATCAAGCAGGCGCTCTAATTCAGTCGCATAATTCCTGCCAGAAGAAAGTCGGCAGTAACGGAGAATGTCATTTTCAGTCCATCCCTTCACGCCAGTGCGAAGCATGTAGACGCGAGCACGATATTTTTTAGGAGTGCGCCTGTGCGCTTGAATGAAACCAGAGGCAGGCGTAACATCGGATGTGCGAATATCTGAGTTAGCCGCCTGCAGTAATGGGCGGTTTTTCTTTTCCATTACGCAGCCCCTTCCCGGCGTTCCGCCAGCCATTTGTTAATCTCCAAAGCATCAAATGCCGTAACGTTATTTGTGAGTTTTACTGGCCGTGGCAGCGTTCCATTTTTAACCCAGCGATCGATTGTTGGCATAGATACACCGAGCAGTTCTGGCAAACGGAAGCGTCGGATGTAGCCATTTGTTGGAATGGATGATGATTCTTTCATGTTCCCGTAACTCCTAATGATAGCGGTTGATGTTACGGGATGAGAGTAGCGAGCAGGAGAAGTGGTTATAAGGCACAGTAATCTTACTGTACCCGTAGCGTTAAGTTAGTCTACCGCTTGCCATTTGCGGCAGACCGCAGATGCTTCAAAATGACATCTTCGTTTGTGATCGGCAGAACCTGAATTTCATTTTTATGTGCGAGAATACAATCTCTCCACTTTTCAGGGCTTATTTCCTTTCGCTCACCTCTACATTCTTCTGGATATTTAGATAGTAGGTGAATTGCGGCTCGATACAGTTTTTCTCTATTCGTTGCATGATGTTCGGCCATATGATTAATATTGCTATTCATCAATATGTTTCTTTTCTCACTTTCAATATATTCCTTGCTAGGTAAATCGTTATAGTCACCATTATGTTTGACTAATTCTTTAACCTGTTCTGCAGTTATCCATAGGTCATTCACTGATATCTCGTATTTTGCGTAATTCTCAATGCAGGAATCTTCATCTTCGACATCATCTAAATACTGTTCTGCTAATGGAATCAGACACATATCTGGTGTGCTGTCGTCTGTTCTATAAATTCCCAGCGAGTCGGAACCCATTGAAACAGTGCCGTAATTCAATACATCATTGATACATCTGATAGGGGGGACCCAAAGACCGAATGCCCTTCCGCCGTGGCTTTGAGATAAGGAATCAGCAATATCCTCGTCCGAATTTCTTAATTGATAAAAACGAGGATAAAATATGACTTCTTCATCTTCATTATTTGAAAGATTATCAATCGAAAATGAAGTGTGATTTGATAGGTTTTTTGCATTAGCCAATACACTGTTGTTATTTTTAAGTGATAAAAACCACTTATCAAGCTCATCAGCATTGCCTTTTGCCAAAAGAATAGAATTTAATCCATCTAATCTGACACATAGCGTAATTTTTCCAGATACTGACAAGCTTAAAAGGTCTTCGGCTTGTATATCAAGAAGTTCGGCTGCTCTTTTAATGCGGCAGAATGAAAATGGTATTTTTGTTATGTTTGCCATATGACACCTTTAGCATTTGAATAAAATGTTATTGCCAGACACACACAGTCTTTCGCTCATGATAGCTTATGGATCTTCTTGATTGGTGTCACGTTGTATTCCTCGCCGCTTTCCAATGCCACGAGCAGATCAACCCAAAGCTCCAGCGCCGCTTTTCGTTCGTTAAAGTATTGGTGCCGGTTGTAAATCCCCTCAACGCCTTTGATTTTATGGTTTAGGCATCTTTCCGCTACAACTGGATCTACTCCCAGCGCGGCTAGATGAGTTCGAGCTGTACGACGAAAGTCATGAATTGTGAAGTTTGGAATACCAGGCATTTCGGCTCGAACTTTTGCCAATGCTACGGGAAGGGTGCTTTCCTGAATGTGGGGTATCATCCTGTTTTGCATTTTTCTTGCCGGGAGCACCCATGCGCTATTGCATGAAAAAGTGTGTAGTTCTTTCAGCCATTCCAGAGTAGGCGGAGGTAATGGTATGTCGATTGGGTCGCCGTTTTTGCTGCGTTCCTCTGGTAGATGCCAGATTGCCGCCTCCAAGTCGAACTCCTCCCAGCGAGCAGCACAGAGTTCCATTTTGCGAACACAAAGCGACAACAGTAACTTAAAGGTTAGTTCGTTCTGGCGGCTGAACCCTTTTGCCGTGCGCATAGCCCTAAACAAGCAAATCAACTCGTCCCGGCTAAGCCAGCGCTCGCGGGCCACCTCTTTCCCTCCAGCGTCCGACACTTCAAAAGCTGAGCAGGGGTTTATCTCGAGAGCGTGCCGCTTGATGCCGTAATCGAAAATTCGCCTCGTCCATCGTAGAACGTCCGTCGCTATTGTTGGTGCTCCACGATCAACAATGCCTTTCAGCATGTCGTCAATGTGGCGCGGTTTCACGTCCTCTACCTTCATACGGCCAATACATGGGTTTATGTCTTTATCAATACGACGCCGCAATATATCAGGGTGTTTCCAACGGGGTAAAATTTGACGCTCAAAGTATTCTGCAGCGAGATCGGAAACATGCATGGCATTTTTGTTATCTTCAATTTTCGCCAAGGCTTTGGCCTTACGCTCCTGCTTCTCCCCTGCAACGTCATAACCAAGCGCTACCCGGGCGGAAAGTTCTTTCGCTCTATCTCTGGCTCTTGCCAATGACAGCTCAGAATAAGAACCGATCAACATGGCTCGCGGCTTTCCAGCCAGCTTGTACCTGAATCTCCATGTTGGGATTTTGTCGGCGCTACGATACCGAAGATAAAGCCCGTTTCCGTCCGAACGGCCCTCGAACCGCTCTCCTGACTTTATCCATGCCCTGATTTGCATGTCTGTTAGTTTTGGCATTGCGAACACCTGAATATTAATTTGGTAGGGGTGTACCCAATCCTCTGTGACAGAAACTCATTGGGTACACCATTGTGTACACACTAATCATGCGCTTTGTTGATTCTCAATGATAGCCCGTAATAACAAAAAAGCCCGGCATAGTGCGGGCTTAAAGGTTTTTTGATAGCTGATGATATCCGGTGAATGTTTACTCGATATTCTGGATCTGCTCGCGCATTTGCTCGATCAACACTTTCAGTTCGATGGCGGAGTTAGTGACGTCGGCATTGATAGATTTTGACGCCAGCGTATTCGATTCACGGTTGAATTCCTGCATCATGAAGTCCAGACGGCGGCCCACCGCCTCTTTTTTCTTCAGGATGTTGTAGGTTTCTTTGACGTGAGCTTCCAGGCGATCCAGTTCTTCCGCCACATCAATACGCTGGGCCATCATCACCAGCTCCTGTTCCAGACGGTTATTTTCCAGCTGCACCTGAGCGTCTTCCAGTTTGGCGACCAGACGTTCACGTTGCCATTGCAGGATTTCCGGCATATGGGCGCGAACTTTTACCACTTCGGCGCTGACGCCCTCCAGACGCTGTTCGATGAGCGCTTTCAGTGCTTGCCCTTCTGTTTCGCGGGCAATAATGAAGTCGTCCAGCGTGCCGTCCAGCGCGGTCAGGATTTCAGCGGCAATGGCATCGAGATCCTGCTCCTGAGCTGCCATAACGCCGGGCCAGCGCAGGATATCAACCGGATTGATTTCCCCTTCATCGCTCTGCATTTTGACCCAGTTGGCCGCGTTCACCAGCTGTTTGGCGAGTTTCTCATTGAGAATGAGTTCGCCCTGCGCGCTGGCGTCGGGCTCAAAACGTAGCGTGCATTCGATTTTCCCACGCGTCAGGCGCGTACGGATACGTTCGCGAACAACAGGCTCAAGGCTACGGAACTGCTCCGGCAGACGAAAGTAAGTTTCCAGATAACGCTGGTTTACCGAGCGCATTTCCCAGGTCGCGCTACCCCATTCACCCTTGATTTCACGCCGGGCGTAGGCGGTCATACTGCGGATCATAGACGTTCCTGTTTTTAAAGGAGAGATGGGACGATTATAGCCATCCCGGCCTTGTCAGGATAGGAATAAGAGCGGGAAGTCCGTATAATGCGCAGCCACATTCGTTTCAAGCCGGAGATTTCAATATGCGTCCAGCAGGCCGTAGCGCTAATCAGGTGCGTCCCGTAACCCTGACCCGTAACTATACAAAACATGCTGAAGGCTCGGTGCTGGTCGAATTTGGCGATACTAAAGTGCTGTGCACCGCCTCGATTGAAGAAGGCGTCCCGCGCTTTCTGAAAGGGCAGGGCCAGGGCTGGATCACGGCGGAATATGGCATGCTGCCGCGCGCGACCCATACCCGTAACGCTCGTGAAGCGGCGAAAGGTAAGCAGGGTGGGCGCACGATGGAAATCCAGCGTCTTATCGCCCGCGCGCTGCGCGCTGCGGTGGATCTCAAAACGCTGGGCGAATTTACCATCACGCTGGACTGCGACGTGATCCAGGCCGACGGCGGTACGCGTACGGCATCCATTACTGGTGCCTGCGTTGCGCTGGCCGATGCGCTGAATAAGCTGGTGGCAAGCGGTAAGCTAAAAACCAATCCAATGAAAGGCATGGTGGCGGCAGTATCCGTCGGGATCGTCAACGGCGAAGCGCTTTGCGATCTGGAGTACGTCGAAGACTCCGCAGCAGAAACGGACATGAATGTTGTGATGACCGAAGATGGGCGCATCATTGAAGTACAGGGCACGGCAGAAGGCGAGCCGTTTAGCCATGAAGAACTGCTCACCCTGTTGGCGTTGGCCCGGGGGGGAATCGAATCCATTGTCGCGACGCAGAAGGCGGCGTTGGCAAATTGATTTTAAGGCGACCAGTGAGTCGCCTTTTTTTTGTCTGCGGTTTTCGAAACAGATTTCGTAAATGATGAAAGTGAAAGAGGAGCGAATCCATGAAACCATATCAGCGCCAGTTTATTGAATTTGCGCTTAACAAACAGGTACTCAAGTTTGGCGAATTTACGCTGAAATCCGGGCGCAAAAGCCCCTATTTCTTCAACGCCGGGCTGTTTAATACCGGGCGCGATCTGGCACTGTTAGGCCGTTTTTACGCCGAAGCGTTAGTGGATTCCGGAATTGAATTCGATCTGCTCTTTGGTCCTGCTTACAAAGGCATCCCGATTGCGACAACCACAGCGGTCGCGCTGGCTGAGCACCATGACAAAGATCTGCCGTACTGTTTTAACCGCAAAGAAGCGAAAGATCACGGCGAGGGCGGTAGCCTGGTCGGTAGCCCGCTGCAGGGGCGCGTTATGCTGGTCGATGATGTGATCACTGCCGGTACCGCGATACGCGAGTCGATGGAGATTATCCAGGCCAACGGCGCGACGCTGGCAGGCGTGCTGATCTCTCTGGATCGTCAGGAACGGGGTCGCGGTGAAATCTCCGCCATTCAGGAGGTTGAACGCGACTACGGCTGTCAGGTGATTTCTATCATCACCCTGCAAGACCTGATTGCCTATCTTGAAGAGAAGCCGGAAATGGCAGGTCATCTGGCGGCGGTGCGGGCGTATCGCGAAGCGTATGGTGTGTAATTTAGGGACCCGGTAGCGTTGCGCTTACCGGAGCGGTGTTATTTCTTTGTAAGCCGGATAAGGCGAAACCGCCATCCGGCTTTTTGTTATTGCAACTGCGCAGCGAGCAACGGCCAGCGGGCGTCGAAATCGTCCGTAGGACGGTATTTGAATTCGCTACGCACAAAACGTGAAAGCATGCCTTCACAGAAGGCCAATATCTGGCTTGCCAGCAGCGTTTCGTCCGTAACGTATCCTTCGCCTTCGCGCATACGCTTTTCGCGCAGCACTTGACGTAGCTGCGCCTCTATACGCTCAAACAGTTGATTAATGCGACCCTGCAAACGGTCCTGTTCAAACATCAGCGCATGGCCGGTCAGGATACGCGTCAGCCCAGGGTTACGTTCACCGAATCCCAGAATCAGCA
Source organism: Citrobacter sp. 50677481 (assembly GCF_001463265.1). Classification (NCBI taxonomy): domain Bacteria; kingdom Pseudomonadati; phylum Pseudomonadota; class Gammaproteobacteria; order Enterobacterales; family Enterobacteriaceae; genus Citrobacter; species Citrobacter sp. 50677481. Next base: position 209,416 of record NZ_LNHZ01000051.1, on the reverse strand, counting down.
ACACAATCAGGCGCAAACGGGTGCTGGTGTCTTTTTCATCTTTCAGTATCAGGTTGATACGCGTGATCAGGCTGTCTTCGATAAACTCTATCAGGCTATCGAACATGCGAGTCTTACTGGGAAAGTGACGATACAACGCCGCTTCGGACACGCCGACAGAAGCCGCCAGTTTTGCTGTGGTGATGCGTTGGCTTCCATCGCTGGATTCCAGCATCAGCGCCAGAGACTGAAGTATTTCTTCGCGACGGTTCCTTTTCGCAGTTTGTTTTTCTGCCATGTTACAAAATACCCCTGAAAATAAGCACTTGCCAGGCGAGCATCCACACTATGACCGCAAACCCGGCGTTTGCGGTGATGTTATGACGTTATTGGGATGCGTAATGCCTTACTTACGACCGGAATGGCCGAAACCGCCCTCACCACGATCGGTGGCGTCAAAATCTTCTACCAGATTAAATTCAGCCTGCACAACCGGCACGAAAACCATCTGCGCAATACGTTCGCCTGGCTCAATGGTGAAGCTGTCCTGCCCACGGTTCCAGACAGAAACCATCAACTGCCCCTGATAGTCGGAATCGATCAGGCCCACCAGGTTGCCCAATACGATACCATGCTTATGGCCCAGGCCAGAACGCGGCAGGATAACGGCAGCCAGAGACGGATCGGCGATATGAATAGCCAGACCGGTTGGCAGCAGGGTGGTTGCGCCCGGCGCCAGTTCTACGGCGTCATCGAGACAGGCTCGCAGGTCAAGTCCGGCAGAACCGGAGGTGGCATAGGTCGGCAGCGGGAATTGCTTGCCAACACGCGGGTCCAGAATCTTAACGTCGATTTTTTTCATCATAACGGGTCACGATCTCGTCGAGTAATAATTGGCCCAGGAGTGCTTTGCGCTCAAGCGGTAAGACTTTATCTCCATCCTGCCAGAAAAGGTGTAACGCATTGCTGTCGCTATTAAATCCTTGATTAGAAAGAGAAACGTCGTTAGCGCAGATCAGATCAAGGTTTTTACGGATACGCTTTTGCCGGGCGTATTCTTCCACATTATTTGTTTCCGCGGCAAACCCAACGACAAAGGGGCGAGAATCTTTCAGCGCGGCGACCCCGGCGATAATGTCAGGGTTTTTGACCATTTTTACTGTTAATTCATCACCCTGCGTGGCCTGTTTTTTTATTTTTTCACTGGCGACGGCGGCGGCCCGATAGTCTGCCACCGCCGCACAGCCGATAAAAATATGCTGTTGCTTAACGGCGGACTGGACCGCAGCTTCCATCTCCAGTGCGGTCATGACGTCTACACGCTGTACAAAAGGCGGCGTGGGTAATGACACCGGACCGGAAACCAGCGTGACGTTTGCGCCATGGCGAGCGGCAGCGGCGGCGATAGCAAAGCCCATCTTACCGGAGCTGTGATTGGAAATATAACGCACCGGATCGAGCGGCTCGCGCGTCGGGCCCGCGGTAATCATGATGTTAAGATGTTGCAGGTCGTTGACAGGCGAAAAATGCGCCGCGGCCATATCAACGATAGTCAGGGGATCCAACATCCGCCCCGGGCCGACATCGCCGCACGCCTGGCTACCGCTATCCGGTCCCCAGATTATCAGGCCGCGAGAGGCGAGCACCGCCAGATTATGCTGTGTGGCGGAAGCGCGGTACATTTGCTGGTTCATCGCCGGTAACACGGCAACGGGCGCCGGTGTCGCCAGACAAATCGTGGAAACCAGATCGTTGGCCATCCCCGCGGCAACCCGTGCGATGAGATCCGCCGTGGCGGGGGCAAGAATCACTAAATCAGCCCATTTTCCCAGCTCAATATGACCCATTGCGGCTTCCGCTGCGGGATCAAGCAGGCTGTCCGAAACAGGATACCCGGAAACCGCCTGTAGGCTCAGTGGGGTGATAAAGGCTTTTGCCGCTTCGGTCATTGCCACACGGACATCAGCGCCGCGTTCGCGCAGGCGACGCACCAGTTCAGGGGTTTTGTAGGCGGCTATGCCGCCGCTGACGCCGAGAACGATCTTTTTACCGGCCAGGCTCATCATGATATTTCCTGTTGGGTGACACCAGAAGGCGGACATTTTATCACAATCCTTAAACTGCCGTGTGCTCGCTCATGAATCACTTTGCGAGGCGCTACGCAGGCGTGAAAACTCACCGTCGAATCCCCAAAAGCGCTATGCCAACATGCCCGCTGGCAGAGGGGAGAGAAAAATGGAAACCGTTGAGTGCAGATGGCCGAGGGAAAAATTGTTGGCGCAGGGGGTTGAGACGCTCACGGATGCCGAGCTGCTGGCGCTCTTTTTACGTACGGGAACGCAGGGGAAAGATGTTTTTACGTTGGCGAAAGAGATCCTCAACCATTTTGGGTCTTTGTACGGCTTGCTGACTGCCGACTACGCCCAGTTCGTTAAGGTCACAGGGATTGGCGTGGCAAAGTATGCGCAGTTGAAGGGAATTGCGGAGCTGGCGCGGCGCTTTTATGACGTTCGGCTTAAAGAAGAAAATCCGTTACTGAGTCCGGAAATGACGCGAGCGTTTCTGCGCAGCCAGTTCGCCGGCGAAGAACGTGAGGTGTTTATGGCGATTTTCCTTGACGCTCAGCACAAGGTTATTAAACATAGCCGCCTTTTCTCGGGGACGCTGAGCCATGTTGAGGTGCATCCACGTGAAATTGTTCGGCAGGCGATCAAAATTAACGCTTCAGCGGTGATCCTTGCCCATAATCACCCGTCGGGGTGTGCAGAGCCGAGCAAAGCGGATAAACTCATCACCGAGCGTGTGGTAAAATGCTGCCAGTTCATGGACATCCGTGTGCTTGATCATCTTGTTATGGGGCGCGGCGAGTACGTTTCTTTTGCGGAACGCGGTTGGATTTGACCGACTTTGCGCGATCCATCGGGATCTTTGTCTGTTCGGGACTTGAGCACATCGCTGACTCAGCGTATACTACGCCACCTTTGAGAATCTCGGGTTTGGCATTTGGGCCTGGCAATCGAGAGTTCAATAGAACTATGCGATGACCGGGCTGTAAAGCCTGACGAGGCGCCGATACCCCATACGAAGCTCGAGCTAATTTGATTTTTGGAGAATAGACATGTCCCGAGTCTGCCAAGTTACTGGCAAGCGTCCGGTGACCGGTAACAACCGTTCCCACGCACTGAACGCGACTAAACGCCGCTTCCTGCCTAACCTGCACTCTCACCGTTTTTGGGTTGAGAGCGAAAAGCGTTTTGTCACCCTGCGTGTATCTGCTAAAGGTATGCGTGTAATTGATAAGAAAGGCATCGAAACAGTTCTGTCCGAACTGCGTGCCCGTGGCGAAAAGTACTAAGTACTTAAAGAGGAAATAAATCATGGCTAAAGGTATTCGTGAGAAGATCAAGCTGGTTTCTTCTGCTGGTACTGGTCACTTCTATACCACTACGAAGAACAAACGTACTAAGCCGGAAAAACTGGAGCTGAAAAAATTCGATCCAGTTGTTCGTCAGCACGTGATCTACAAAGAAGCGAAAATTAAATAATTCTCGCTTTGCTGTAACGAAAAACCTCGCTCAGGCGGGGTTTTTTGTTTTCTGGCTGTCCCCATATAAGTGAGAACGGAAACACAACCGGAGACGCTATGCCTGAATTACCTGAAGTCGAAACCAGCCGCCGCGGTATTGAGCCGCATCTGGTCGGGGCCAAAATTCTGCATGCTCATGTGCGTAATGGCCGTCTGCGTTGGCCAGTCTCTGAAGAGATCTACCGTCTGAGCGACCAGCCGGTGCTCAGCGTTCAGCGCCGTGCCAAATATCTTCTCCTGGAGCTTCCTGACGGATGGATCATTATCCATCTGGGAATGTCGGGCAGCTTGCGTATCCTTCCTGAAGAGCTTCCTGCTGAAAAGCATGATCACGTCGACTTAGTGATGAGCAATGGTAAAGTTCTACGCTACACCGATCCTCGTCGTTTTGGCGCCTGGCTGTGGACGAAGGTGCTGGAAGGGCATAACGTGCTGGCGCATCTGGGGCCTGAACCGCTCAGCGACGATTTCAACGGCGAGTATTTGCATCAGAAGTGCGTGAAAAAGAAAACGGCGATTAAACCCTGGTTGATGGACAACAAGCTGGTGGTGGGCGTCGGGAATATTTACGCCAGTGAGTCTCTGTTTGCCGCAGGCATTCATCCTGACCGCCTGGCATCGTCGTTGTCTGAAGCGGACTGTGAACTGTTGGTGCGGGTGATTAAGGCCGTTTTACTGCGATCCATCGAGCAGGGTGGGACGACGCTAAAAGATTTTCTGCAAAGTGATGGCAAGCCGGGCTATTTTGCTCAGGAACTGCAGGTATATGGCCGTAAGGGCGAGCCGTGCAGAGTGTGCGGTACGCCGATTATCGCGACGAAACACGCCCAGCGCGCGACGTTTTACTGTCGCCGCTGTCAGAAGTAAAACGTAAAGAGATGGCCGGATGACATCCGGCATTAGCCGTTTAGTTAAGCTTATCCATTAACGCTTGATGGATATTGTCTGGCAGGAAGTGGGTGACATCGCCCGCATGGCGCGCCACCTCTTTAACCAGCGACGAAGAAATAAAAGACCACTCCTTCGACGGCATTAAAAACACGCTTTCCAGCTCTGGCATCAGATGACGGTTCATGTGCGCCAGCTGCATCTCATATTCAAAATCCGCCACGGCGCGGAGTCCGCGAATCAGGATAGTCGCCTGCTGTTCGCGGGCAAAATTCGCCATCAAATCACTGAAACCCCGCACCTCGACGTTGGGCAAGTGCGCAGTAGCCTGGCGCGCGAGGGCGACGCGCTCGTCCAGCGAAAACAGGGGTTTTTTACTGGGGCTGGCGGCAATCGCCAGAATGATGTGGTCAAACATCTGCGTGGCGCGCGTGATGATATCGATATGGCCGTTGGTCAGCGGATCAAACGTGCCCGGATAGATTGCCCGTTTTTGCATAACAGCCCTCAATGCGTTTTCGGTGGCAGATAAGGTTCCAGCAGTTGCAGTAAGCGCTGGAGCGCGCCCTGGTTTTGGTACAGCACTTCAACTGCGTGACGACCATAAAAATTACGATAATCGGCGTCGGTCAGTAAAGAGGAAACTTCTTTGGCGAGGCTGGTGGCGTCGGTGACGGTAATCAGACCGCTGGCTTGCTCCAGACGAGCGCAGATATCTTTAAAGTTAAAGGTGTGAGGGCCCATCAACACCGGGATCGCGTGCGCGGCAGCTTCCAGCGGGTTATGCCCACCTCGCTCAACCAGCGATCCTCCGACAAAGGCGAGATCCGCAATGCCGTAAAGCAGCATGAGTTCACCCATTGTATCGCCAACCACCACTTGGGTACTGGCCGAGGGCACCTCGCCAGAAGAGCGTGTGGTGTAACTGAGACCCGCCTCACGAACGAGATTAATCGCATCCGGGAAGCGCTCCGGATGACGGGGCACGAGGATCAGCAGCAGGTTGGGGAACTGGTGGAGCAATGCCTGATGCGCGGCGATGACAATACTCTCTTCGCCATCATGAGTGCTGGTGGCGATCCACACCGGGCGGTGGGGAGCCCACTGACGGCGCAGCGTAACCGCTTTTGCCGCAAGCTGCGGCGTAACGGAGATATCAAACTTCAGGCTGCCGGTTACGGTGACCTGATTATTCTTCGCGCCCAGCGTCACAAAGCGCTGACCATCTTCTTCATTTTGCGCCGCAATTAGCGTAATACGGCGAAGGATTCGGCGGATAAATTTCCCCAGCTTCGCGTAACCGTTGGCAGAACGGGCGGAAAGACGCGCATTGGCGATGACCAGCGGGATGTTGCGCTTATGCAGCGCGGCGATCAGGTTCGGCCACAGTTCGGTTTCCATAATCAATACCAGTTTGGGGTCGACCTTATTGAGGAAGCGGCCAAGCGCATCGGGTAAATCATAGGGAAGATAGACGTGCTGGACATCGCTGCCGAAAGCGGACTGAACCCGCTCAGAGCCGGTTGGCGTCATGGTGGTGACGGTAATCGGCAGATCAGGATAGCGATGCCGTAACGCGCGAACTAAAGGAATAGCCGCCAGCGTTTCGCCGACGGAGACAGAATGAAGCATGATCCCGCCCGGCTTAAGAGGGCGGCGGTAAAAGCCGTAGCGTTCACCCCAGCGTTTACGGTAGGCCGGGGCCTTACGTCCGCGCACCCACAGCCGTATCCAGATCAGCGGCTGAATCAGGTAAAGAAGGGCGGTGTAAAGCAATTCGAGCATAGTAAATAGCTGACTTATGGATGTGCTGGGGATTCTATGTATTTAGCCAGGGCTTTACCATTACTTTTCCTGTTTTTGACTTAAATAGCCTTAAGTCTGGCTAATAAAGCCTGTCAGACACAGAATTTTTGCATTTTTATGCGATTTATTGATTTTTGCGCCCTGAAGCGGGCATCGTGCGTTTGATAAGCCGTTAAGAAAGCCCAGATAAATTAATTATCAATATGATTTAAAAAACAAAAAATCGCTAACTGCTTAAAGTTTATTCGTGTCGGATCGCAGCGAAAGAAGTGATACACTAGCGGATAAAAGTCAGTGCGGTATCAGTAATCAGGTAGCTGTTGAGCCTGGGGCGGTAGCGTGCTTTTTTCTGCTTAAATTACCGGATAGTCACAACAAAAGAGTCGCGTGTGGAAAAGCCTTTTCGAAAAATTCTGGTTATCAAGATGCGTTTCCACGGGGATATGCTTTTAACCACTCCCGTTATTAGTACGCTGAAAAAAAATTATCCTGACGCCAAAGTCGATGTGCTTCTTTACCAGGACACGATACCTATTTTGTCTGAAAACCCTGAGATAAATGCGCTTTATGGCATCAGTAATAAGGGGGCGGGAACGGCAGATAAAATCAAAAATGCGCTTTCGCTGATTAAGACTTTACGCAGTAATCAGTATGGCCTGGTCATTAATCTTACCGACCAGTGGATCGTGGCGCTGATAGTCCGGTGCCTGAATGCCAGGGTAAAAATATCCCAGGACTTTGCCAACCGTCAGTCCGTCTTCTGGAAAAACAGTTTTACGCACCTCGTTCCCTACCGCGGCGAACATGTCGTTGAGCGGACATTGTCTGCGCTCTGCCCGCTTGGGCTGGAGCATGTGGTAACGGAAACGACGATGAGTTATCTGCCAGAGCACTGGGAAAACATGCGTCAGCAGCTGGCGAAACTCGGCGTGACGCGCCAGTATGTGGTGATTCAGCCAACCGCAAGGCAATTATTTAAGTGCTGGGATAACGAAAAATTTTCCCGCGTCATTGATGCCCTTGAACGTCGTGGTTATCAGGTTGTGCTGACGTCCGGCCCGTCCGCAGACGATTTAGCCTGCGTAGAAGAAATCGCGCAGGGGTGTGAAACCAAACCGGTTACTGGCCTTGCGGGAAAAACCCGCTTCCCTGAATTAGGCGCGTTGATCGACCATGCCGTGCTCTTTATTGGCGTCGATTCTGCACCCGGACACATTGCCGCCGCGGTTAAAACACCGGTGATATGCCTTTTTGGCGCGACAGACCACGTTTTCTGGCGTCCCTGGACTGACAATATTATTCAGTTTTGGGCGGGAGATTATCAGACAATGCCTCAGCGACGTGAACTGGATCGAAATAAAAAATATATGTCCGTTATACCTGCAGAGGACGTGATTGCGGCGACGGAAAAAATGTTGCCACAAAATGCGCAAATTATTGGGAAGGATGCGTCGGTATGATCGTTGCTTTTTGTCTGTATAAGTATTTTCCGTTTGGCGGATTACAACGTGACTTCCTGCGTATTGCGCAAACCGTCGCTGCGCGTGGACATCAGGTTCGCGTTTACACTCAGTCCTGGGAAGGGGAATATCCCGAAGGATTCGAACTGATTCACGTGCCGGTAAAATCACGGACCAACCACGGACGTAATGCAGAGTATTACGCGTGGGTGCAGGCGCATCTGCGAGCGCATCCGGTGGATCGGGTCGTCGGCTTTAACAAAATGCCGGGTCTGGATGTCTATTTTGCCGCTGATGTCTGTTATGCCGAGAAGGTTGCGCAGGAGAAAGGTTTTTTCTATCGCCTGACATCCCGTTACCGCCATTATGCGGCGTTTGAACGGGCGACGTTCGAACAGGGTAAGTCCACGCAGCTGATGATGCTGACCGATAAACAGATTGCTGATTTCCAGAAGCATTATCAAACCGAAGCGGAACGTTTCCATATCCTCCCGCCGGGGATCTATCCGGACAGAAAATACAGTGCGCAAATCCCGGACGCTCGCGAGGTTTATCGTCAGAAGAACGGGATCGCCGGACAGCAAAATTTGTTGTTGCAGGTGGGGTCCGACTTTACGCGTAAAGGCGTGGATCGATCGATTGAAGCGCTGGCTTCCCTGCCGGAGGCGCTGCGCCACAATACGCTGCTGTATGTTGTTGGCCAGGACAAGCCCAGAAAATTTGAAGCGCTGGCGGAAAAACGCGGCGTACGGGGTAATGTGCATTTTTTCTCCGGGCGTAATGATGTGGCAGAGCTGATGGCCGCCGCTGATATACTGCTGCACCCTGCTTACCAGGAAGCGGCAGGTATCGTTTTGCTTGAGGCGATTGCCGCCGGGTTGCCGGTCCTCACGTCGGCGGTATGTGGTTTTGCCCACTATATTGAAGACGCTAACTGTGGTGTTGCCATCACTGAGCCCTGGAAACAAGAAGCGCTAAACGACATTTTACGTAAAGCGCTGACGCAGCCATCATTGCGCAACGCATGGGCTGAAAACGCACGCCATTATGCGGATACGCAAGATTTGTACAGTCTGCAGGAAAGAGCGGCCGACATCATTACAGGTGGTCTGGATGGTTGAACTGAAGGAACCGTTAGCCACGTTATGGCGCGGTAAAGATGCTTTTGAGGAAGTTAAAACGCTGCAGGGAGACGTTTTCAGGGAACTGGAAACCCGCCGTACGCTGCGATTTGAACTGGCGGAGAAAAGCTATTTCCTTAAATGGCATCGGGGCACTTCGCTCAAAGAGATCGTCAAAAATTTACTTTCGCTACGCATGCCGGTTTTAGGGGCTGACAGAGAGTGGAACGCCATCCATCGTCTCCGGGATGTGGGGGTGGATACTATGCACGGAGTGGGTTTTGGTGAGAAAGGTTTAAATCCGCTGACCAAAACTTCGTTTATTATTACCGAAGATCTAACGCCCACTATCAGCCTGGAAGATTACTGCGCGGAATGGGCGTCAAACCCGCCTGACGTAAAGGTTAAGCGAATGCTTATTCACCGCGTCGCAACGATGGTTCGTAAAATGCACGCGGCCGGTATCAACCACCGCGACTGCTACATTTGCCACTTTCTCCTGCACCTGCCCTTTTCGGGGCATGAGAGCGAGCTTAAGGTGTCCGTCATCGATCTCCATCGTGCGCAAATTCGAAGCAAAGTGCCTCGCCGCTGGCGCGATAAAGATCTGATCGGCTTGTATTTCTCGTCCCTGAATATTGGCTTGACGCAGCGGGATATCTGGCGGTTTTTGCAGGTGTACTTTGAGGCGCCATTAAGCGCGATTTTACGGGATGAAACTAAGTTATTAAGTGCAGCAAAAATTAAAGCAGAAAAAATAAAAGAAAGAACAATAAGAAAAGGGTTGTGATTTGTATGAAATTGATGAGCCACAGTTAACAGCAATGAAAATATATTTTATAAACTGGAAAGCTGATTATGAGACTCACATGATTAGCTATTTACATAAACATTACCCGGTTACAAATATTGATGTCCCATCACGATATGTCTGGTGGGGTAAGAAATTAACAAAAATTGGTATTCAACCTGATTGGCTTGGTAAAAAATTTATTCATAAAAGCATTGCAGATTTAAAGCCAACGGATGTTGCTGTCTTTAATGATAGCGTAATAAATAAAGGCCTGACTCCTTATATTATCAAGAATTTGAATTGTCGAAAGGTGCTATTATTAAGGAATACCGTAAGCATTCCTTTTTTGAAGGAGTGGAGTCATACTTTTGATATTATTTATGATTTTGAAAATCGCGGTCACTTTAATGACAAATTAAAATATATTGGCCAATTTTTTCCTGTTGGTTTGAAAGAAATTGATAAATATGTTTTGGCGAATAAAAAAACAAAAAAACCTGTATGCTTTTTTTTAGGTAGAGATAAAAAAAGGCTACCGGAAATAATTAAATTGGCAGACAAACTTGCATCCTTTAATCTGCAATTAGATTTTAATGTGGTTAAAGACTATGAAACGAATGATGACTCTGGATTTCTGATCGACGAACCATTATCTTATAAAGAAAATTTAGCGCATGCTCTTGCTTCAGATATCATTGTGGATATTACTCAGCAAAACCAGTCGGGTTGGACACTTCGGGTTCTCGAAGCACTATATTTTAATAAAAAAATAATTACAAATAATCTCAGCGTGCTGGATTCAGAGGTATTTTCAAGGGATCGTTTTTTTGTTCCTGGATATCACTCGTGGGGTGATTTTGAATGGTTTTTACAGTCATCGATTGCACCGTTGTCACCAGAAGTCCTCTATTCTTACAGCCCTGACCGTATGATTGAAAAAGTTATTGAAGACTTCCAGGTGTTGTAAATTATTCACATTCAATAGTGACAGTTAATCTGGAAATTTATGAAAGTAGCATTTATTGGTGAAGCTGTTTCAGGTTTTGGTGGCATGGAAACGGTTATCCGGGATGTCATTAACCACTTACAAGAAAAACCCTTCGGGCATACGTGCGACATGTTTTTCTTTTGTCGAAATGACAAAATGGATAAAGCATGGTTGAATAATATCAACTATTCATGCTCTTTCTCAAACACCCGACTCGGTTTTTTGCGTCGCGCAAAGCATATTAATGCATTTAGCCAGTGGCTAAAAGAAACACGGCCTGATGTTGTGATTTGTATTGACGTGTTATCTTGTCTTTTTGCCAGTAAAGCGCGAAAAAAATCGGGTGTGGATTTCACCCTTTTTTCCTGGCCGCATTTTTCGCTTGATCATAAAAAACATGCTGAGTGTATCATCCATGCAGATTACCATCTGGCAATAAGCTCCGGGATTAAAGAGCAGATGATAGCGCGTGGTATAGAGCAAAGTCGAATCAGCGTTATTTTTAATCCGGTATCAAGAAAATCGACTATCGTTTATCCACCTGAGCCGGGTCAGCCTGCGGTATTCCTTTACGTTGGGCGCATGAAGTTCGAAGGGCAAAAAAGAATCAAGGACTTGCTCGATGGGCTGTCTCGAGCGGAAGGTGATTGGCGACTACATGTGATTGGCGATGGTTCTGATTTTGAGAAATGTCAAAAGTACGGGCAGGACCTGGGGATTGGCGAACGTATTACCTGGCATGGATGGCAGGGTTCTCCGTGGGATGTGGTAAATAATAAAATTCAAAATGTTTCAGCGCTTCTTTTAACTTCATCCTTTGAAGGATTCGGTATGGCAATCCTTGAGGCCATGTCGTATGGTATCCCTTGTATCAGTTCTGACTGTATGTCAGGTCCGCGGGATATGATACAGCCGGGAATTAATGGCGAGCTGTACTCACCCGGGGTTATCACACAATATATTAATCATTTGAACAATATTATTTCTGGTAAAATAAAATATAATAATAATCTGATTCCAGCGACTATTGAAAAATTCTATAATGATGTCTATTTTGAAAATTTAGAAAGCATAATATCTTCCAAAAATAATAAGTGATCACTATGACGACAAAGTACTTTGACGAAAAAGTCATTCAGCAGACTTTAGATTATAATTATACAGAACATAGTGATGTTGAATATTTTAACATTGCCTATGGCATCGACAAGAACTTTCTGTTTGGCTGTGGCGTATCCATTGCTTCTATTCTGATCGCTAACCCAGAAATACCGCTGGCATTTCATGTCTTCACAGATTTTTTCAGCGATGACGATCGTGCGCGTTTTCATGCGCTGGCTAAACAATATTCTACTCGTATCGCTGTCCATTTAGTGGATTGCGAGCAACTCAAATCATTACCCAGCACAAAAAACTGGTCCTACGCGACATACTTTCGATTTATCATCGCCGATCGCTTTGCGGGTAAAACCGATAAGGTGCTGTACCTGGATGCGGATATTGCCTGTAAAGGAAGCATTCAGGAACTGGTTGATCTGCATTTTACCGAGCACGAAATTGCAGCAGTTGTTGCCGAAGGAGAAACCGAATGGTGGACGAAACGTTCGGTCAGTCTGGCAACGCCGGGTCTGGTGTCCGGTTATTTCAATGCAGGCTTCTTACTTATCAATATTCCTCGCTGGGCGCAGGAAGATATCTCGCGTAAAGCCATTGAGATGTTGCGCGATCCGGATGTTGTTCAGCGCATAACGCACCTGGATCAGGATGTACTCAATATGCTGCTGGTGGGCAAGGCGCGTTTTGTGGATAAAAAGTTCAATACCCAGTTCAGCATTAACTATGAATTAAAGAAAAGGGTGTTAAACCCTGTCAATGAAAGCACCGTTTTTATACATTATATCGGCCCGACAAAACCATGGCATCAGTGGGGAAATTATCCAGTTGCTCAAAGCTTTTTGAATGCGAAAAAGTTGTCACCCTGGTCTAGTGTTGACTTGCTAAAACCTAAAAATAGCCATCAGTTGCGCTATGCAGCAAAACACATGTTTAATCAGAAAAAGTACGTTGCTGGTGTGATGGATTATTTATATTACTTTAAAAGTAAGCTTGTTAAATAAATATAACTATAGGTGATGCAGTGAACTCATTTCCTGAAATAGAGATAACAGAGTTTAAAGTTTTTGATGAACGCTTAAATGACTGCGATGAAACGTTACATATCTCTTATGGCATTGATGAGAATTATCTTGATGGCGTAGGTGTCTCCATTTCCTCTGTTCTCCTGCATAATAAAATAAATGTCGAATTTCATATCCTTTGCGATCGCTATGTCCAGGGCTTCATTGAAAAAATAGCCTTACTTGCGAATCAGTATCACGTTAAAATTTCGCTTTACACCATTAACGTGAGCTGCCTTGAAGTTTTGCCAAGAACAAAGGTCTGGTCCAGGGCAATGTATTTTCGCCTGTTTGCATTTAATTATCTTCGTCAAAAAATGGATAGATTACTCTATCTTGATGCCGATGTTGTCTGCAAAGGATCGCTTGAGGCGCTTTTAGCGATAGATCTGACAGATAAAATTGCTGCGGTTGTTAAAGATGTTGATTCTATCCAGGCAAAAGTTGATGAGCGCTTACCCGCTTATCATCTACAGGGGCGCTACTTTAACTCTGGTGTTGTGTTAGTCAATCTCCAGCAGTGGACGGCGCAGTGTTTAACAGAACACGCGCTTTCATTGTTAACCGGAGAAGAAGGTCAATCTCCATTTTTCAAATATCCCGATCAGGATGTGTTAAATATCCTGTTAATTAATAAAGTGGTCTTTTTACCACGCGAATACAATACTATTTATACCATTAAAAGTGAATTGAAAGATAAAACACACCTGAATTATTTAAACGTCATTACTAATAATACAAAATTGATTCATTATACCGGGGCAACTAAACCCTGGCATGCTTGGGCAAAGTATCCTTCTGTTATTTATTTCACCACTGCGCAGGTTAAATCACCATGGCAGACTGTCCCGGCTAAAAATGCAAGAACCATGGTGGAGTACAAAAAAAGATACAAACACCTTCTGGTTCAGAAGCATTATTTACAAGGAATAATCGCAGGCGCCGCCTATCTCTATCGAAAAATTTTAGCGAAATAAATTTCCCACAATTATGATTACTGAAACAAAAATAAAAAATTATACTGTCTTCGTTAAACAAGACGGGCAAAAATACATCGATATTTTCACTGATTTTCTTAACCACAATCTTAGCGTATTAAAAGTCTTTCGTAGTATTGAAGATACCAAGGTCGTATTGATCGATACCGAGCATGGTAAATATATTCTGAAGATTTTTCACCCTAAAGTAAAAAACACTGAGCGATTTTTCAAATCGCTGGTGAAAGGGGACTACTACGAAAAACTTTTCTACCAGACGGATCGTGTTCGCCAGGAAGGGTATGATGCGTTAAATGATTTTTATCTGTTGGCAGAAGTGAAAACGCTGCGTTATGTCCACACCTATATCATGATTATTGAGTACATCGAAGGTGTGGAACTGGCCGACATGTCTGACATCTCGTCGGACATAAAGAGTAAGATTAAGCATTCGATCGAGGGACTTCACCAACATGGTATGGTCTCAGGCGACCCGCATAAGGGTAACTTTATATTACAGGATGGTGAGATAAGGATCATTGACCTGTCCGGAAAAAGACCCTCTCGTCAACGGATGGCTAAAGACAGAATCGATTTAGAACGTCATTATGGCATTGAAAACACGAGCAAAGATCTGGGTTACCATCTTTTGGTCTACAAGAAAAAATGGCGTAATTTTTTGCGTCGTCTGAAAGGCAAAAGTGTGCGCTAAGTTTGACTGTGATATCCCGGATATTGCAATTGGCAGGTCTAAATGCAAAAATGGCGTTGTATATTTTATGAGCAGGTTCAGTACTCTATTTCGATTACCCTCGCTAAAGATAAGCTATGAACACTTACCTCAAAGATTCATCGTGATTTAAGTTGCATGATTAACATACAGGTTTTATATGAGTAATGTTAAGTTTTTAACTCGCGCCGGTGTTCAGCAGCTTACTGACAGCAGAACATCTGAAAACGTTATCATTTTCTTGTCGGGGCCTACGTCCCGAGGGACGCCACTGTCTCTTTTACGCAACAATGATGTCATCACCGTTAACGGCGCGGCGGAATACTTGCTCAGTAATGGTATTACCCCTTTCATTTATGTCCTAACAGACGCACGCTTTCTGCTGCAACGGCGTGAGGACTTTTATAAGTTCAGCCGCGGCAGTAAATTTACCTTCGTCAATATGGACGTTTATGAGGCCGCATCGGAAGAAGACAAGTGCTACATGCGCGCTCATTGCTTCATTTTGCGCGCGTTTTATAAACGTGAAAAAGGCGGACTTTTCAAGAAGTTGAAGCTGGAAACGCTGTCTCGATGGAACAAGAAACTGTTGATCAACGTCCCTGTCTCTAAGCGCGGAAGGCTGGTTGGCTTTAGTAAGGATATTAGCTTCGGCTATTGTTCATGCCATACCGTTGCGTATACCGCAATGCAAATAGCATATTCGCTGGGGTACGATAACACTATCTGTTCCGGGCTGGACATTACCGGCAGTTGCGCGCGTTTTTATGACGAAAGCAATAACCCGATGCCGTCAGAGCTCAGCAAGGATCTGGTCAAAATCTTGCCCTTCTTCAAATTCATGCGTGCACAAGTGCCAGACTTTCAGATTTACAACCTCTCTGACGACACGGCGATTGGCTACGACATCATTCCTTTTATCAGACCTGCTGATGTCGCTACCCTTGCGCCTAAGAAAAGCGTATTGAAAAAAACGCTTGGACTGCACGATCATGCGGATTCTTATGTAGGCTAATTTCAATCCTGTTTTTTATTGTAATGTGGTAATTAGCATGGGCTTAGGTGCTTTCCATAAGAAAAAAAGATATTTTTTTAATAAAATCAAAATTAACGCTTTATCTTTCTTCTTTCCCCAAAATACAACGCCAAAAATCAACGCGCCAGCAATCCGGTCATGTTTGCTTATTCATGACAACAACAAGTTAGGCGATTTAATTGTCCTGAGTTCGCTTTACCGGGAACTGACCACTCGTGGTGTTAAGCTCTCTATCTTAACGACCGCCGCAGGAAAAGACTTTCTCGCGGGTAATAACAAGATACATCGTTTCTTTATCAAAACCTCATCTAAAATCAGCGATGTACTGGCCCTACGTAAGCAGCTGAAGCAGGCGTCTTTCGATATCGTTCTCGATCCTTTTGAAACAATGCCTTCTTTTACCCATGCGTTACTCTTATCTGGCGTCAGGCGCTCGCATGTTCTTGGCTTTGATAAATGGTATAAGCGTTACTACACCGTGTATCATCCGCATGACGAAAAACTCGCTGCGCATATGTGTACGCGGGCGAGTGAAATACTGCGTTATTTTTATCCCGATACCGATAATTCGTTCGATGTCAGTTATGATCTGCCGCTCACCGCAGAGGTCGAAAACGCGGTCGTGAATTTCATCGGCGATACGAAGATTATTATAATTAATGCTCTGGGCGCGAAGAAAATCTGCCGTTTAACAGCGGAGCAGATTGCAACGATCTATTCCCGTATTCGTGAACGGCATCCTGAGTTTCGGGTGATTTTTACCGGCCTGCCGCAAGATGTGCGCTCTATTGCGATACCGGACATTGAAACGCTGCCGTTTAACGCGTTTATTTATACCGTTGCCCTGACAAAATTCAGCCAGTACGTTATTTCTGTGGACACCGCGCTGGTTCATATTGCTTCGGCTTATCAGATCCCTACGCTCGCGCTCTACCCCAACGCGCGACACGACGCTTATCCCTCGCACCTAATCTGGGCGCCGAATAATTGCAACGCATTGCAGGTAGTCTCTCCCACCTGTACGGTGAAAGATATTCGTTCCGATGTATTGATTGATTCAGTGGATGCGTTATTTGACCGCCATCCAAAGTGAACGGATGCCCGCTTTGGATGGCGTGAAAGGAATCACTGCTGAACACGTCTTTCTGGCGGGCGATTTTTCTTGATAAGCAGCATCAGTGCGACAGCCGTGATCAAAATGATCGGGATACTGCGTGACCAGAGAATCACATCGCTCATTCCCGTGCCAATAATCGCTAACGTCAGGGCAAACAGCCCTAAAGAGCGGTGATAGTACACCGTATAAAACAGCGCGGCGTAAAACAGCAAAGTCGATAGAATCCCGGCAATACCTTTCAGCGAGGCCGCTTCAACCAGTTCATTGTGCAAGTGAACGTTGGAAAATTCTAAAGCCCCGCGAAGATAAGGATGCGCATTCGCCAGCTCTTCCATACGCTGCGCCCGAACATCTGCCGAGCGTGCGGCAAGCGGTGATTCTTTGAAAATATCAAAACCAATCTCATACATCGCCAGGCGTGCGCCAAGCGAACTGACACTGTTGCCATTGTTATATTGCGCCAGGTCCGCAACCGCTTCATGGTAGCGGCTATAAATCGGCTTGCTGAAGACCGCAACAAGGACAACGAAGGCAACCAAAAAACCAATCACCGAAAAGAACAATTTTTTGGGGGTCTTAAGATAGCCCGCCACCAGTGCCAGCGCGCATATCACCGGAAAAATAAGCAGCGCTGAACGCGTCTGGGTGAGGGCAAGCGCAAAGAACACGGTAGCTGCGTTAAGCAGAAACAGCACCGGGTGCTTGCGCTGGGTATACAGTATTGATATCGCGCTGACGATGCCGACAAACATGATCGAATATGCTGCGCCTGTTGCCGTACCAATACCAAAATCCAGACGGGAGATACCGGTTGTGGTTTTTACATAGTAGCCATAACCGGCAATGAAAAACGACAGCGAATACAGAATATACAGCGGCCACTCTTTATTCATCTTTATTTTCGAGGTCAGCGCCAACAGTATGAGAAAGGCCCCAAAGATAAAGATTTTCGCCGTATTCAAATAACTATGGTACGTCGCCCGAAAGGGTGAATTATCTACTTTAAAGGCGGAATACCAGCTGACGTCGATGACGCCGATAAGCAGAACAGAAAGGGGTAACAGCCAGTATCGCGGCGAATAACTTTCCGGCTTGCCGCGTAAAATAAGCGCCAGCAGACCGAGAATCGCCGTAATATTATACAGCTTCATACTCAAATTATTATTGAACAGCGCGACGACAAGAGTGACGAAGCAAAGTAACCAGGTAGTCAACTCCAGCACTGTGGACATCTTCCTGGCACCGGTTTGCCAGGGATGTAAAGGGTTCAAGGCTAACATTCATGTACCTTTAGAATAATGATGATATTCCGTTCAGAACGGTGTGGGCATCAAGCTTGGCTAAATTATTTTCGGGTGAACGACACGCTATCTGGTTTTTCCCGTACCCCCCAATTAACCCCGGATCCGTTGGGCCATACAGCGTAATATTCGGTCGATCGAGCGCCGCCGTCAGGTGGCTAAGCCCCGTATCGACGGAAACCACATATTTTGCGCCTGCCAGTATGCGCGCAACTTCTTCCAGACTCATCCTCGGTAAGACCTCAACGTGAGCGAACCCTTCGGCAAGTCTTCTCGCCCGTGCTTCTTCATGAGGCGCGCCCCACGGCAATTTGATGCTGATATCGTTGTCAGCCAACAAACCAATTAGCGCTCGCCAGTTTGCTTCCGGCCAGTGTTTATCATCGCGCGTGGTTGCGTGCAAAAATACCGCGTAGGGTTGCGCAGGATCCTGTTCAGATGTCAGGAAATGCCGCGCGATAGCATAATCGCCTTGCGAGGATGGTTTGGAGTAATTCAGGCTTTTTGCGAACAGTTCGCGGGTACGCTCTACGGCATGTTGCTGCCTGGCAATGTGATGGCGGCGATGATAAAACAGAGCGGCCAGCGGCTCGCGTGCGCTCTGCCAGTCCATACCATGCTTTACGCCATGTGCGAGGCGAGTCACCAGCGCAGCGCTTTTAACCAATCCCTGGGCGTCGATAACGGCATCATAGCGTTCTGCCTGTACCGCCTCGCGGAAAGCGTTACGCTCCGCTTTAACCGACGCGGAAAACCAGGCTTTACGCCAGCGACGAATCGCAACGGGAATGACGCGGTTTACCGCCGAATGCCACGAGGGGATCTGCGCGAATCCTTCTTCGACCACCCAGTCAAACTGAATACCCGGTATCGCCTGTTGTGCATCGGTGAGCGCCGGAAGGGTATGCAACACATCACCCATTGAGGATGTTTTGACGATCAGAACCCGCATTCGTCAGGCTTCCTCTTGTAATAACAGCGCGTTCAGGGCTTCCAGCACCTGCGCTGGCGTAATGTCGATCAGACTCTGATGGTACCCTTCTGCCGCATCGCCTTTGCGCACTTTGTGATAGCCGGTAATCAGGCGAATCACCCGCGCTTTATGTGAAAGCGGCGGCGTGAAGTCAGGGCTGCTGGGGCCGTAGAGGGCAACCAGCGGGCGGTTAAGGGCCGCGGCGACGTGCATCAGCCCGGAGTCATTGCTGACGACGGCTTTACAGGCGCCGATCAAAATGACGGCCTGCTCCAGCTGGGTGTCGCCTGCCAGATTGCGGCACCACGCCTGCTGCTCACCGTTTAAGGACGCTAAAATCTCGTTCCCGGCTTCGTGATCTTTCGCCGAACCGAACAGCACAACCTGATAGCCTTCGTCTATCAGCTGTTTCGCCAGTTCCGCGTAATGATAGTGTGGCCAGCGTTTGGCAGGTCCAAATTCCGCGCCAGGGCAAAAGCCGATCATAGGCCGCTCATCTGAAAGCGAAAATTTACAACAGGTCAGGGATTTTTCACCTTCGCTCACCTGCAACTGCGGCCACAGCAGCGGCTGCGGCAGATCTTTCGCGCTGTGCATTACGCCCTTGTCGTAAGCCAGCGCGACATAGCGTTCCACCATCAAGGGCCAGGCCGCTTTGTCCAGCACACGCGCGTCGTTTAGCAGACCGTAACGCATTTCGCCGCGCCAGCCTGTGCGCTGCGGTACGCCCGCAAAGAAGGGCACAAGGGCTGATTTGAAGGAGTTGGGCAGCACATATGCGCGGTCATAGCGTTTCTCGCGCAGGCTATGGCCGAGCCTGCGGCGTTCGCCGAGCGCCAGCGTCCCATGGCCGAGTGGCATTGGGATCGCTTCGTTCACTTCCGGCATTCGCGACAACAGCGGACGGCACCATGCGGGCGCCATCACGTCGATTATCGCCTGGGGATAGCGCGCCTTGAGCGTGCGATAGAGACTTTGCGACATCATCATGTCGCCCACCCAGGACGGGCCGATCACCAAAATTTTCATTCACTTCATCCTTCAAGCTGTCTCTGCGTTGGCTGCCTGCGTTCACTCCGGTCACTTACTTTAGTAAGTGACCGGAGATTCACTTAGTTGCCGCCTTGATACCGCTCGAATGATTTTGTGAATTTGTATCGCTGTCGCGGTTCAGCCAGGCCATATATTCCGTTACGCCTTCGGCTACGGTCTTAAACGGCTTGTCATAGCCCGCCGCGCGCAGGTTGGTCAGATCCGCCTGGGTAAA
Source organism: Citrobacter sp. 50677481 (assembly GCF_001463265.1). NCBI lineage: Bacteria > Pseudomonadati > Pseudomonadota > Gammaproteobacteria > Enterobacterales > Enterobacteriaceae > Citrobacter > Citrobacter sp. 50677481. Next base: position 189,217 of record NZ_LNHZ01000051.1, on the reverse strand, counting down.
CGCCTGATAGCGGCCTTTCAGTTTTTCCGGGAACGGGATGTACTCAATCTCGCCTTTTTTATGGAAAGCCAGCGTCGCGTCAGCCACGGCCTGGAAGGATTCTGCACGACCGGTGCCGAGGTTATAGATACCGGACACGCCGTTTTCCCAGAACCACAGGTTCACATCCGCCACATCGCCCACGTAAACAAAGTCACGCTTGAAGCCGTCGCTGCCTTCAAACAGTTTCGGGCTTTCGCCATTATTCAGCTGGGTGTTCAGGTGGAACGCCACGCTCGCCATGCTGCCTTTGTGGCCTTCGCGCGGACCGTAAACGTTGAAGTAGCGGAAGCCAACAATCTGGGAGTTCGCTTCTGGCAGGATCTGACGCACGTACTCATCAAACAGGAACTTAGAATAGCCGTAAACGTTCAGCGGCTGCTCATATTCGCGGGATTCGATGAAATCAGAGGTGCGACCGCCGTAGGTGGCGGCGGAAGAGGCGTACAGGAACGGAATTTCACGCTCCAGGCAGTAGTGCAGCAGCTCTTTGGAGTACTGATAGTTATTGTCCATCATGTACTTGCCGTCCCACTCGGTCGTGGAGGAGCACGCGCCTTCGTGGAAAATGGCCTCTACCTCGCCAAACTCTTCGCCCGCCATAATCTGGATTAAGAAATCTTCTTTATCCATATAGTCGGCAATGTTCAGGTCCACCAGGTTCACAAACTTGGTGCCGTCTTTCAGGTTGTCCACCACCAGGATATCGGTGATGCCTTTATCATTCAGGGCTTTAACGATGTTGCTGCCGATAAAACCCGCGCCGCCGGTAACGATGATCATAACTGTAACCTATGAATTATGGAGTCAGAGACTATCTCGGACACGAATACTTCTATCATATCACTACCTGGCCCTGGCTTCAGCCATTCACCGATTACGCGTGTGGGTACGCGTGATTTATCCTGCATTTTAAAGAAGTGCTAATGCGTCATCTCGTATCAGCGTCCAGGGTTAGGTAAGATGTGCTGAAATTTGCCCAGTCTGGAGAATCGCAATGCGTGGGGATTTTTACAAACAGTTAACCAACGATCTGGAAACCGCCCGGGCGGAAGGATTGTTTAAAGAAGAGCGCATTATCACGTCTGCTCAGCAGGCAGATATCACTGTGGCGGATGGAAGCCACGTCATTAACTTCTGCGCCAACAACTATCTCGGGTTGGCTAACCACCCTGAACTGATTGCGGCGGCAAAAGCAGGAATGGATTCTCACGGGTTTGGTATGGCCTCGGTGCGCTTTATTTGCGGTACCCAGGACAGCCACAAGCACCTTGAGCAAAAGCTGGCAAACTTCCTGGGGATGGAAGATGCCATCCTCTACTCCTCCTGCTTCGACGCCAACGGCGGCCTGTTCGAAACGCTGCTGGGCGCAGAAGACGCGATTATCTCCGACGCCCTGAACCACGCCTCTATTATCGACGGCGTGCGTTTATGTAAAGCGAAGCGCTTCCGCTATGCCAACAATGATATGGTCGAACTGGAAGCTCGCCTGAAAGAAGCGCGTGAAGCCGGGGCCCGTCATGTACTGATCGCTACCGACGGCGTGTTCTCGATGGATGGCGTGATCGCCAACCTGAAAGGCGTCTGCGACCTGGCGGATAAATACGACGCGCTGGTGATGGTTGATGACTCTCACGCGGTGGGCTTCGTGGGTGAAAACGGGCGTGGCTCCCATGAGTATTGCGACGTGATGGGACGCGTGGACATCATCACCGGGACGTTGGGCAAAGCGCTCGGCGGCGCGTCTGGCGGCTACACTGCGGCGCGTAAAGAGGTGGTGGAATGGTTACGTCAGCGCTCCCGTCCGTATCTGTTCTCCAACTCTCTGGCGCCGGCGATTGTCGCCGCCTCCATAAAAGTACTGGAGATGGTGGAATCCGGCGGCGAGCTGCGCGACCGCCTGTGGGCGAACGCGCGCCAGTTCCGCGAGCAGATGTCTGCGGCAGGTTTCACCCTTGCGGGCGCCGACCACGCCATCATTCCGGTGATGCTGGGCGATGCGGTGGTGGCGCAACAATTTGCCCGTGAGCTGCAAAAAGAGGGTATTTACGTAACAGGATTCTTCTATCCGGTGGTGCCGAAAGGCCAGGCGCGCATTCGTACCCAGATGTCCGCCGCCCATACGCCGGAGCAAATCACGCGCGCGGTTGAGGCGTTCACGCGCATAGGTAAACAACTGGGCGTTATTGCCTGAGGATCAAAGATGAAAGCGTTATCCAAACTGAAAGCGGAAGAGGGCATCTGGATGACCGACGTTCCTGAACCGGAAGTCGGACACAACGATCTGCTGATTAAAATCCGTAAAACAGCCATCTGCGGCACTGACGTTCACATCTACAACTGGGATGAGTGGTCGCAAAAAACCATCCCGGTACCTATGGTTGTCGGGCACGAATACGTCGGCGAAGTGGTCGGCATCGGTCAGGAAGTCAAAGGCTTTAAAATTGGCGACCGCGTCTCTGGCGAAGGACACATTACCTGTGGGCACTGCCGTAACTGCCGCGGTGGCCGTACGCACCTGTGCCGCAACACGATCGGCGTGGGTGTGAACCGCCCAGGCTGCTTCGCCGAATATCTGGTGATCCCGGCATTCAACGCCTTCAAAATCCCGGACAATATTTCTGACGATCTGGCGTCTATCTTTGACCCGTTCGGTAATGCGGTGCACACGGCGCTGTCGTTCGATCTGGTGGGCGAGGATGTGCTGGTTTCCGGCGCGGGTCCTATCGGGATTATGGCGGCAGCGGTGGCGAAACACGTCGGGGCACGCAACGTCGTCATCACCGACGTTAACGAATACCGTCTGGACCTGGCGCGTAAGATGGGTATTACCCGTGCGGTTAACGTGGCGCAGGAGAGTCTGACCGACGTGATGGAAGCGTTGGGGATGACCGAAGGCTTCGATGTAGGGCTGGAAATGTCTGGCGCGCCGCCGGCGTTCCGCACCATGCTTGATACCATGAACCACGGTGGTCGCATCGCGATGCTGGGGATCCCGCCCTCTGACATGTCAATCGACTGGACGAAAGTGATCTTTAAAGGGCTCTTCATCAAAGGCATTTATGGCCGCGAGATGTTTGAAACCTGGTACAAGATGGCGGCGCTGATCCAGTCGGGTCTGGATCTTTCTCCTGTCATCACCCATCGTTTCTCGATTGATGACTTCCAGAAGGGCTTTGACGCGATGCGTTCAGGTCAGTCGGGGAAAGTCATCCTGAGCTGGGATTAATCGTAAAAAGGCCGGTATTTTCCGGCCTTTTTATTCGGCAATATCTGAAATCCTGTAAAGTTTTGTCATTGTCATAAATATTACGTAATTACTCACTAGTCTGATTTTGCTGTTCATTCCAACGCTTTATTCTGCCGTTACCGTCAACGTTTAAAAATAGTATGCACCAGCCTTAATTGTTTCTTAACACTAAGGCTGTACAAAGGCGGGTAACTTCAGAGGTAATCGGTAATTTATGATGAATAGTACAAACAGACTCAGCGTCATTATCCCGCTTTATAATGCGGGTAATGATTTCAAAGCCTGCATGGAATCACTCATCGCGCAAACATGGACTGCCCTGGAAATAATTATTGTTAATGATGGTTCAACGGATAACTCTGTTGAAATAGCAACGCATTACGCCGAAAACTACCCACACGTTCGCCTGCTGCATCAGGCCAATGCCGGGGCGTCGGTCGCGCGTAACCGGGGAATGGCCGCCGCCACCGGGCAGTATATCGCTTTCGTCGATGCGGATGATCTGGTTTATCCTCACATGTACGAAACGCTGATGACGATGGCGCTGGAAGATAATCTCGACGTCGCGCAATGTAACGCGGACTGGAGCGAACGTTCCTCCGGCGACACCTGGCAATCTATTCCCACCGATCGTATTCGCTCAACAGGTGTATTAACGGGTCCGGACTGGCTCCGTATGGCGCTATCTTCTCGGCGCTGGACGCACGTGGTATGGATGGGGGTTTATCGCCGCGACGTGATTGAAAAAAATAACATCAGATTTATTCCGGGATTACATCATCAGGATATCGTGTGGACCACAGAGTTTATGTTTAATGCCCGTCGCGCACGCTATACCGAAGAGTCATTATATAAGTATTTCCTGCATGATAATTCCGTTAGTCGTTTAAAACGACAGGGCAATAAAAACCTTAATTATCAGCGCCATTATATTAAAATCACCCGCTTACTGGAAAAGCTGAATCGCGATTATGCCGACCGAATTACCCTTTATCCGGAGTTTCGTCAGCAAATAACGTATGAAGCATTACGCGTGTGTCATGCTGTACGCAAAGAGCCGGATATATTGACACGTCAACGCATGATTGCCGAGATTTTCACCTCGGGCATGTATAAACGGATGATACTGAACGTGCGTAGCGCGAAGGTCGCGTATCAGGCGCTGCTGTGGTCTCTACGACTTTATCGCTGGCGCGACAAAACACGCTCGCACCATCGCACCGCCCGTCAAGCCCTTAACCTGGGTTAACGCCACCCTTGCTGGGGGCCTTCCCCCAGCCCTGCCACTGATGCTGGTACCAGCTGACCAGCGTGCTCTGACGAATGCTCTCGCTTATGACGCTGAAGAAACGGTCGGTATAAACTGGTTCGGGTGCCTTCTTCGCGTTACACACCTTCACTCCGCGGAACGGATTACGCGGCGCGTCGTTGTTTTTCGGCGGGGTCAGGTTCGGCGTCGAAGTATCCACCTGCGGTTCGTTAAGCAGGGTGCTTGGACGCACCAGCGTGATATCGGCTGGCAGGTTATACACCATCTGTTGGAGCACACGCACCGTTGACGGATGCGGATGTCCGATCGCGATCGCAGACCCGTTTCGACGAGCCAGATCGATGGCGCGGTTAAACTGGCGGCGAATGTCCGCTTCGTTTTGCGTGTCGTCGAGAAACACTTTGCGCTTGATAACCTTCACACCCGTACCGGACGCTGCGCGCATGGCCTGGCTATTGCCGATGGTCATGCTGTCGAGAAAATAGAGATCGTAGCGTTCCAGCGCCTGCATCACTTTCTGCATGCCAAACAGGCTGGAGGTCATCGCGCTGCCCATATGGTTATTCAGCCCGACAGCGTAGGGAACTTTGCTGACCGCCTCGCGCACAATACGTTCGATCTCATTGCTGCTCATCTCCGGGCGCAGCGTGTCTTTTTCCAGCGGCTGCTTACTGAGTGGGGCCATCGGCAGGTGAATCAACACCTCATGACCGCTGTTGTGCGCTTTGGTCGCCATTTCGCGGGCGTGAGGCGCATTAGGCAGTACCGCAACGGAGATTGCGTCTGGCATCGCCAGTACCTGATTTTCATAATGCGGACGGTAGCCGAAATCGTCGATCACGATGGCGAGTTTGCCAGCAAAAGCGGGGGAGGCGAAGGCCAGTAGGCTGGCGAATGAAAGAACAGTACGACGAAAGTGAGGCAAAACTTATCTTCCCAACCACGGCTGTGGATTGACGGCCTGACCCTGGCGACGGATTTCAAAATAGAGCGACGGTCTGCCCTGACCCCCGCTGCTGCCGACCAGCGCAATGGGCTGACCGGCGCGAACCTGTGTCCCCACGCTGACCAGCGCGCTCTGGTTATAGCCGTAAAGGCTCATGTCGCCCTTGCCGTGTTCGACGACGACGACCAGCCCGTAGCCCTGCAGCCAGTCCGCCAGAATCACCCGACCATCGGCAATGGCTTTGACTTCAGTGCCTTCAGACGCACCGATAACCATCCCTTTCCAACGTAGCTCACCTTGCAGCCGTTCGCCATATCGATGCAGCGTTGGCCCGCGAACCGGCCAATAAGCCTGACCGCGCGGCGAGCCTAAACCGCCGGTGCGCGACATCAGCGATTTTTCGCTTTCAGTCGGTTTATAGGTGGTGCCTTTACGGGTCGCCTCTTTCTGTCGATTACGTACTGCTTCCGCCTCGCGCGCTTCGCGTTCCGCCCGCGCTTTGGCGGCGGCCTCTGCTCGCGCAATGCTGTTACGCAGACGGGATTCGTTAGCGCGCAGTTCGCTCAGCTGCTGCTGGCCTTGCTGGATTGAGGACTCCAGTCCGGCGAGCGTTTTTTTCCGTTCGTTACGCGCCTGCTCCAGCTTCGCCTGCTGGGCGCGCTGTTCGTATAACAGCGTCTGTTGCTGGCTTTGCTTCTCTTCCAGCTCGGCGCGTTGTGCGGCGACCTGCTCGCGGGTTTGCTTCAGCTCGGTAATGGTTTCTTGCCGCGCCTGATTCAGATAGCCGAAATAGGCCTGTAAACGCTGGCCGCGCTGGCTCTCTTCACCACTGAGGATAAGCTGAATGCCGGTATGCTCACCCTGACGAAACGCCGCATCCAACTGTGCGGCGAGGCTGCGTTCCTGGCTGGCTTTTTGCTGCTCCAGCTTCGCGATGGAGGCGTTCATCTCATCAATTTGCTTGTTGAGCTGAGCGAGAGTGTTTTGGGTTTCGCGCAGTTTACGCGTGGCGACGGAAATCGCTTCTTCCTGTGCTTTCAACTGCGCTTGCAGGGTTGCGCGCTGCTGCTGCTGCTGGCGCACGGCGCGCTCTTTGGCGGCGATATCCGCCTGGATGGATTTGAGCTGATCGCGGTCATCCGCGTGGGCGGAAAAGGCGCACAACAATACGCCAGCGCTCAACACGCTGGCGTAAATCAGGGGCCTGACTGAAAACCGTTGCGTTTTCATGACCCCTTGTTTGGTATTCATCGCCTTTCCCCTCATGGGGAGGGATTATTCCACGATGAACAGCGGCTTACCAGTCATCTCTTGCGGGATTTCCATACCCATCAGCGTCAGCATGGTCGGCGCGATATCGGAAAGTTTACCGCCTTCCACCGCTTTTACGTTTTTGTCACCCACGTAAATCAGCGGAACCGGCAGGTTCGTGTGCGCCGTGTGCGCCTGACCCGTCGCCGGATCGCGCATTTGCTCGGCGTTACCGTGGTCCGCAGTGATCAGCAACTGTCCGCCAACGGATTCAACGGCTTTCGCGACCTGCTCAACGCAGTGATCCAGTGCTTCCACTGCTTTCACGGCTGCTTCCATCACCCCGGTATGACCGACCATATCGCCGTTCGGGTAGTTACAGATGATGGTATCGTACTTCCCGCTTTCGATAGCGGCGACCAGTTTTTCAGTCAACTCCGCAGAGCTCATTTCCGGCTGAAGATCGTAGGTCGCCACTTTCGGTGAATTAATCAAAATGCGTTCTTCACCGGCAAATGGCTCTTCCACGCCGCCGTTAAAGAAGAAGGTCACATGCGCGTATTTTTCCGTTTCGGAGATACGCAACTGGGTTTTGTCATTCTTCGCCATCCACTCGCCGAAAGTGTTTGCCAGAGAGGCTGGTGGGTAGGCGACGGCCGTTTTGATGTCCGCCGCGTATTCGGTCAGCATGACAAAATTCAGGTTAACCACTTTCTTACGCGCAAAGCCGTCGAAGTCGGTGTTAACAAATGCCCGTGTGATTTCACGCGCGCGGTCGGCACGGAAGTTCATGAAAATCAGCGCATCGCCGTCTTCCATTGCCGCATCGGCCTGGCCTTCCGCACGAATCACGGTCGCTTTAACGAATTCATCGTTTTCGTCGCGAGCGTAAGCGGCCTGCAGGCCTTCAACCGCGGTTGCGTACTGGAATTCGCCTTTTGCCAGGGTCATCAGATCATAAGCCTGTTCAACGCGATCCCAGCGGTTGTCGCGGTCCATGGCGTAATAACGTCCGATAATAGAAGCGACGCGGCCTTTGCCCAGCGCGGCAAACTTGTCTTCGAAGGCTTTCAGTGAGGATTCAGCGCTGCGCGGCGGGGTGTCGCGACCGTCGAGAAACGCATGCAGGTAGATTTTCTCCGCGCCGCGTTCAGCGGCCAGTTCCACCATCGCCATGATGTGGTCTTCGTGGCTGTGTACGCCGCCCGCCGAGAGCAGGCCCATGATGTGAACCGCTTTACCCGCGTTTTTCGCCTGGTCTACCGCCGCGGTCAGCACCGGATTGGCAAAGAAGGTACGTTCTTTAATTTCGACATCCAGACGCGTCAGGTCCTGATACACGATGCGGCCCGCGCCCAGGTTAACGTGACCTACTTCTGAGTTACCCATCTGACGGTCAGGCAGACCCACTTCCAGACCGGACGCGTCAATCAGCGTATGCGGACGTTGCGCCCACAGCGCGTCCATGACGGGCGTTTTCGCAGAGAAAATGGCGTTATCCTGGCTCTCTTCACGGTAACCATAGCCATCGAGAATGACCAGCACCATAGGTTTTTTCGAAACCGACATTGTGAAACCTCACACTAAAGAAACAAAAATTTTGCGTAATTTTACTACAGCTGAATCGATAAAATAGCCTCAGAAGATCAAATAATAGGGCCGCGCGGCGCATGGATGGCGCGGTTTTACGCTATTTTTTCCATTGCGCCCCGCAAAAATGCAATCCAGTGCACGCGCTGGCTGTATTTGCGCCATCGCGCAGGTATACTCCTTCCCTGGTTTTAATCACTGAGTCGGGAGTTGTTACCCCCCATGCAAGAAATTATGCAATTTGTTGGTCGCCATCCCATACTGAGTATCGCCTGGATTGCGTTACTGGTGGCGGTTTTATTCACCACGTTTAAAGGCCTGACCTCAAAAGTGAAGGTCATCACCCGTGGTGAAGCCACGCGTCTTATCAACAAAGAAGACGCCGTTGTTGTCGATTTACGTCAGCGTGACGATTTCCGTAAAGGCCATATCGCAGGCGCTATCAACCTGCTGCCAAGTGAAATCAAAGCGAACAACGTGGGCGAGCTCGATAAGCACAAAGACAAACCGGTGATCGTGGTCGACGGTTCCGGCATGCAGTGTCAGGAAGCGGCAAACGCGCTCATCAAGGCAGGCTTTGAAAAAGTGTCCGTGCTGAAAGAAGGCGTTGCTGGCTGGAGCGGCGAGAATCTGCCGCTGGTTCGCGGCAAATAAACTCGCCGCTGGCACGAAATTCACAGATAAAGCGAATATCGGAGAGATGTATGGCCAATATCGAGATCTACACCAAAGCAACCTGCCCGTTTTGCCATCGCGCGAAAGCGTTGTTAAACAGCAAGGGCGTGAGTTTCCAGGAGCTTCCGATTGACGGCGACGCCGTAAAACGGGAAGAAATGATCAAGCGCAGTGGCCGTACAACGGTTCCGCAGATTTTTATTGATGCACAGCACATTGGCGGCTGTGACGACTTGTATGCGTTGGATGCGCGTGGTGGACTTGATCCCCTGCTGAGCTAACGTCATCACAGACTTAGGCTGTATTTTAAGGACAACACTAAAAGGGTTTTCTACACATGTCAGAACAAAATAACACCGAAATGGCTTTCCAGATCCAACGTATTTACACCAAAGATGTCTCTTTCGAAGCGCCAAATGCGCCGCATGTTTTCCAGAAAGACTGGCAGCCAGAGGTTAAACTTGATCTTGATACCGCATCTACCCAACTGGCAGATGATGTGTACGAAGTTGTACTGCGTGTCACCGTAACCGCTTCCCTGGGTGAAGAAACGGCTTTCCTGTGCGAAGTTCAGCAGGGCGGTATTTTCTCCATTAGCGGTATTGAAGGCACCCAGATGGCGCATTGCCTGGGCGCATACTGCCCGAACATTCTGTTCCCGTATGCCCGCGAATGCATCACCAGCCTGGTTTCACGCGGTACGTTCCCGCAGCTGAACCTTGCGCCGGTTAACTTCGATGCGCTGTTCATGAACTATTTACAGCAGCAGGCTGGCGAAGGTACTGAAGAACATCAGGATGCCTGATGAACCCACGTAATGCTTCAATGACAGTGATTGGTGCCGGCTCGTACGGCACCGCTCTCGCCATCACCCTGGCGAGAAACGGCCACCCGGTTGTCCTGTGGGGCCACGATCCGCAACATATTGCGACGCTTGAGCGCGATCGCTGTAACGTCGCGTTTCTTCCTGACGTGCCTTTTCCCGATACGCTCCATCTCGAAAGCGACTTAGCCACCGCGCTGGCGGCGAGCCGCGATATTCTGGTGGTAGTGCCAAGCCATGTGTTTGGGGAAGTGCTGCAACAAATCAAACCGTTGCTGCGTGCTGACGCGCGGCTGGTCTGGGCGACAAAAGGGCTTGAAGCCGAGACGGGACGCCTGTTGCAGGACGTTGCGCGCGAGGCGCTGGGCGATCAAATTCCGCTGGCGGTCATCTCCGGTCCGACCTTTGCGAAAGAGTTGGCGGCGGGATTACCGACGGCCATCTCGCTGGCGTCAACTGACGACACCTTCGCCGACGACCTTCAGCAACTGCTTCACTGCGGCAAAAGTTTCCGCGTCTACAGCAATCCGGACTTCATTGGCGTTCAACTTGGCGGCGCGGTGAAAAATGTGATTGCGATTGGCGCCGGGATGTCAGACGGCATCGGCTTTGGCGCTAACGCTCGCACCGCGCTTATCACGCGTGGACTGGCGGAAATGTCGCGTCTGGGCGCGGCGCTGGGCGCCGATCCGGCCACCTTTATGGGGATGGCGGGACTGGGCGATCTGGTGCTGACCTGTACTGACAATCAGTCGCGTAACCGCCGCTTTGGCATGATGCTCGGTCAGGGCATGGATGTGCAAGGCGCGCAGGACAAGATTGGACAGGTGGTGGAAGGCTATCGCAATACGAAAGAAGTCCGCGAGTTGGCGCACCGTTTTGGTGTCGAAATGCCAATAACCGAGGAAATTTATCAAGTATTATATTGCGGAAAAAACGCGCGCGAGGCAGCATTGACCTTATTAGGCCGTACACGCAAGGACGAGCGTAGCCGCCACTAGTCGCAAGGATCTGTTTTCGTCAATGACCCGGCCCGCGAAGAACGGGCCGGTCGTTAGCCTCATTACCTGGAGTTCGCAATGCCGTGTGAAGAACTGGATATCGTCTGGAACAATATTAAAGCCGAAGCCCGTGCCCTGGCCGATTGTGAGCCAATGCTGGCCAGTTTTTACCACGCAACGCTACTCAAGCATGAAAACCTGGGCAGTGCGCTAAGCTACATGCTGGCGAACAAACTGGCCTCGCCGATTATGCCTGCGATTGCCATTCGGGAAGTGGTGGAGGAAGCCTACGCCGCCGACCCGGAGATGATTGCCTCGGCAGCCTGCGATATTCAGGCGGTGCGCACTCGCGACCCGGCGGTTGATAAATATTCCACCCCGCTGTTATACCTGAAGGGTTTTCACGCCCTACAGGCTTATCGCATCGGCCACTGGTTGTGGAACGAAGGTCGCCGCGCGCTGGCTATCTTCTTACAAAATCAGGTATCTGTGACGTTCCAGGTCGATATCCACCCGGCTGCGCGGATCGGACGCGGGATCATGCTCGACCACGCCACTGGCATCGTGGTGGGCGAAACCGCGGTAATTGAAGATGACGTGTCGATTCTGCAGTCGGTCACCCTTGGCGGCACCGGCAAAACCAGCGGCGATCGCCATCCGAAGATCCGTGAAGGGGTGATGATTGGCGCCGGGGCGAAGATCCTTGGCAATATTGAAGTTGGACGCGGAGCAAAAATCGGCGCGGGTTCTGTGGTGTTACAGCCTGTACCGCCGCACACCACCGCCGCAGGGGTGCCAGCGCGCATCGTCGGCAAGCCGGACAGTGATAAACCGTCGATGGATATGGATCAGCATTTTAACGGGATACATCATACGTTCGAATACGGCGACGGAATCTGATTTCGGGCTATCTTACGTGCCAGCCTGAATCCAGGCTGTGCTTGCCACCTCACGGGCTATGCGTACGCTCCGGTGACTGCGTGCAGACTGTGTTCAATGTGGCGGCGTCGATAACGCCCGAAAAAAATGCCCCGTCTGCGTGATTCGTTGGCGGGGTAAGCGTAGCGTCGTCACCCGACAACCCTCAGCTACGCAATACCGCGCCGGGATACCCTAACTGTCGCCACGCCTCGTACACCACCACCGACACCGCGTTTGACAGGTTCATACTGCGACTGTCCGGCATCATCGGAATCCGAATTTTTTGCTCCGCAGGCAAGGCATCAAGAATGCTGGCAGGTAAGCCGCGCGTCTCCGGGCCAAACATCAAATAATCCCCGTCCTGATAGCTCACCGCGCTGTGGGCGGGCGTCCCTTTGGTGGTGAGGGCAAACAGACGCTGTGGCTTTTCGGCTTCCTGAAACGCCGCGTAATCACGATGGCGCGCCACGGCGGCAAATTCATGGTAGTCCAGTCCCGCACGACGCAGACGTTTGTCGTCCCAGGTGAAGCCCATCGGCTCAATGATATGCAGACGAAAGCCCGTGTTAGCGCACAGGCGAATGATGTTGCCGGTATTGGGTGGGATTTCTGGTTCGAATAAAACGATATTAAGCATGTTTGCTGCCCCTTCAATTGCGCGGGGCAGCATAGCACGTTCACTACGCGGCATCACCCTGCGCGAGGGGGGCCAGCGCCGCGGGAAGGTTGCCGATCTCCTGAACCAGCGAGTCTTTGCTGATTTCGCTAATGGATTTCGCGCCGGTCAGCGTCATCGCGACTTTCATCTCTTTCTCGATCAGGTTCAGCAGGTTGGCGACGCCCGCCTGGCCGGCGGTGGCCAGCGCGTAAAGATACGCGCGGCCCAGCAGCACGCTGTCTGCGCCCAGCGCAATCATGCGTACCACGTCCAGCCCGTTACGGATACCACTGTCGGCCAGAATAGCGATGTCGCCTTTTACCGCGTCGGCAATCGCGGGCAGGGCGCGCGCGGAGGAGAGCACGCCGTCGAGCTGGCGTCCGCCGTGGTTAGACACCACAATGCCGTCCGCACCAAAGCGCACCGCGTCGCGAGCGTCTTCCGGATCGAGGATCCCTTTGATCACCATCGGGCCGTCCCAGAAGTCACGGATCCACTCAAGGTCTTTCCACGAAATTGACGGATCGAAGTTATTTGCCAGCCAGCCGATGTAATCTTCCAACCCGGTTGGTTTGCCAAGATAGGTCGAAATGTTGCCTAAATCATGCGGACGACCGTTCAGGCCTACGTCCCACGCCCATTGTGGATGGGTCACCGCCTGCCAGTAACGGCGCAGCGCGGCGTTTGGACCGCTCATGCCCGAATGTGCGTCGCGGTAGCGCGCGCCGGGTGTTGGCATATCGACCGTAAAGACCAGCGTTGAACAGCCTGCCGCTTTCGCCCGCTCCAGCGCGTTACGCATAAAACCGCGGTCACGCAGCACGTACAACTGGAACCACATCGGACGGTTAAGGGTCGGCGCCACCTCTTCGATTGGGCAAACGGACACGGTGGAAAGGGTAAACGGAATCCCCTTCGCATCCGCGGCGGCAGCGGCCTGCACTTCGCCTCGGCGGGCGTACATGCCGCAGAGGCCAACCGGCGCCAGCGCCACCGGCATCGACAGCTTTTCTTTAAAGAGGGTGGTTTCCAGGCTTAAGTCAGACATGTTTTTCAAAACGCGCTGACGCAGCGCCACTTCCGATAAATCCTCTACGTTGCGGCGCAGGGTGTATTCCGCATAGGCGCCGCCGTCGATGTAGTGGAACAGAAACGGAGGCAGAATGCGCTGGGCTGCGGCGCGATAATCGCTGGCTGCTGAGATAATCATGCTTTGTTCTCCCTGGAATGCTCATTGTGGTCGCCGGGCAGGCGGGTGATTCGCGCCTGGCGGGCCTGATCTTCATCAAATTGTTTAATGGTGGCGTGGACGAAGCTGAGATGCGCCATCATCGCTTTACGCGCGCCGTCGGCGTCACCGGCAAGAATGGCGTCCATGACCGCCTGATGTTGCTCCGTCAGCTTTGCAAAGACCGGCGGGACAAGGTACATACGCTGGCGACTCTGTTTTACCGACGAGTGCAGTACGTCGAAGAATCCGCGCATGGTCTGCAACAGCACCACATTGTGTGACGCCTCGGCGATGGCGAGATGAAACCGAACGTCGGCCTGAGAGGCGATGTCCGGATCTTCGCTGAGGGTCGCGTCAAAGCAGAGCCTGATTTTTTCTTTATCTGCCTGGGTAGCGCGCAGGGCGGCATGCCAGGCGGTGCTGGCTTCGATGGCGTGGCGGGCTTCCAGAATGTCGAAGCTGTAGTCCGGGTCGTCGGCCATCAGCGTTTTGAGCGGCTGTACGATGTTTTGCTCAGACCACTCTTCATGCTGCCAGCGGACAAACGTCCCTCCGCCGCGACGGCTGAGCAGGACGCCTTCGCTCACTAATTTCGCCAGCGCTTCGCGCAAAGAGTTGCGCGACACGCCAAGCTGCTGGGCAAGCTGGCGTTCGGCGGGCAGCTTCATACCCGCCTCCAGTTGCTGTTCTTCAATCAGCGCCCGCACACGAGAGGCTATCTCGTCGGACAGGCGTTTTGGCATCACAATCACGGGATCATCCAGGTTAAGACATACGCCTGAAGCGTGGTGATTACGCCCACCATGCAGGTGAAGATCAGGCTGTGTTTGACGGTGAAACGGAACAAGTCCGACTCTTTACCGACCAGTCCTACCGCCGCGCAGGCGATAGCAATGGACTGCGGCGAAATCATCTTGCCGGTGACCCCGCCGGTGGTGTTTGCAGCGACCATCAGCACATCCGACACGCCAATTTGCTGGGCGGCGGTAGCCTGCAGCGCGGCAAACAGCGCATTCGATGAGGTGTCTGAGCCGGTGAGGAACACGCCCAGCCAGCCGAGGAACGGCGAGAAGAAGGTGAAGGCGCTGCCGGTATGCGCCAGCGCTAATGCCAGCGTTGACGAAAGACCGGAATAGTTAGAGATAAACGCGAACGCCAGCACCATCCCGATGGAGTAGATAGGCAGCGCCAGCTCCTTCAGGGTGCTGCCAAAGGTCTGGATGGCGGCGGAAGGCTTCATCTTTAGCCAGACGATGGACAGCAGCGCGGCGAACAGAATGGCGGTACCGGTCGCTGAGAACCAGTCGAATTTATACACGGCGGCATAGGCGGTTGCTTCGTTGACTACCGGCGGCATGCGGGCAATCAGCTTGTCCAGGAACGGAATCGGGATGTTAATCACCCAGTCGTACAGCGCGCCGCCTGGGGCGAACAGTGCTTTAAACGGCGGTACGCTCCACAGCGTCACGGTGGCGGTCAGGAACAGGAACGGCGACCACGCGCGAACAATCTGTCTGGCGGTGTAGCCAGTGCGCGCCAGCGTCTGATCCACATGGGAAGCCCCCATATCCGCAAAGCGGAAAATACGCACCGGCTGCCAGCGTTTCAGGAACAGCGTCAGGCAGACCAGCGACACCAGTGAGGAAATGATGTCCGGCAGCTCCGGACCGATAAAGTTGGAGCTGAGGTATTGAGCAATCGCGAACGAGCCGCCCGCTACCATCACCGCGGGCCAGGTCTCTTTAATGCCGCGCCAGCCGTCCATAATCGCCATGATCCAGAACAGTACGATGATGGTCAGGAACGGCAGCTGGCGGCCCACCATCTGGCCGATTTCAAAACTGTCCAGTCCGGTTACCTGCCCGGCGACCAGAATCGGGATCCCCATTGCGCCAAACGCCACTGGCGCAGTGTTGACGATCAGGCAAAGCCCGGCGGCGTAAAGCGGATTAAAGCCCAGTCCAACCAGCAACGCGGCGGTAATCGCCACCGGGGCGCCGAACCCCGCAGCCCCCTCCAGAAACGCGCCAAAGGAGAAGCCGACGATCAGCATCTGCAGGCGCTGGTCAGGGGTAATCGACAGAATCGACGAGCGGATAATGTCGAACTGCCCGGTTTTCACCGAGATTTTGTAGACAAACACAGCGGCGATAATGATCCAGGCAATCGGCCACAAACCATAGAAGAAACCATACACCACCGAGGCCAGCGCGCGATCGACCGGCATTTTGTAAAACAGCAGCGCCACAGCCAGCGCGATAACCACCGTCCACGAGGCGGCAACATAGCCTTTCAGCTTGAGCTTGATCAGCGCGAAGAAGAAAAACAGAATCGGGAGCGATGCGATCAGGCTGGACAGCCAGATATTCCCGGCCGGATCGTAGTTTTGTTGCCAGAGATTCATTGCAGGTCTCCTGAGGGCCACGCGCATAATGCTATGAGTCTGTGCTCATCTCGACGTCACATTATGTGTAAAAGTGGTCCTGCCAATATTGTTGTGTAGGGATAATGACAACAAATGGTTAACCAAATGTTATGTATTGGCAACAATAGTGTAAGGCTAAATCAGCGAAGTGTGAACCAGTGGACGCAAAGGAGGGGGATTGGTAGGGCCAATTTACGCGTGGATTAGGGCGGCGAAGCGCCACCCGTAACGCATTTAGAATTCAGTCTTTGAAAAGCCGGTCATTTCTTCCAAACCCATTTCACGGCCCAGTGCGGTCATTGGATGTACGACCACCAGACCACGCACGCTTTTTTTCAGCTTGCCCATATCGGCCTGCTCTTTTTTACTGATTGCGCGGCGGAACGGCATATTCATCAGCTTTTGCGCTTCTTTGCTCAGTTTCTGGCTGTGCACTTCGCGCAGGCGGGCGATCTCCGTTTCGAGCGTGGTTTTCTCTTTTTCCAGCTCCGCGTACTTATCGGCGGCCTCGACCAGCGACAGTTCAGCCTGCTGGTGGCGAACAGCATCAAGGCGATCGCTCAGGCGTTTAATTTCGTTTTTTTCGACTTCTTTCATGGTATGGCTTCTGATAGAAATAAAGGGAATGCCCTATAGTATGCGCGCTGAGCGGGTTTCTTCACAATCAATCGCTAAAAAATAATCAAAACGGATAAGAATGGCCGCGCAGACATCATTGTTACCTGGCTGATAAAAAAGGCTTTTTGCCAGGAAAAGAGTCAGACTCGCTATTTTCTGCGCAGGATCATGTTTAAGCACGTTTTCCTCAACCCGTTCGCGTTTCTGATCCTAAACTAAAATTGGCGGCTGCGTTTGTTTATAGCGTTGACAGAGGGAGGACTTCTCATGGCGAAAATGGGTGAAAATGTTCCACATCTGATTGATAAAGCCATTGATTTTATGGCCTCAAGTCAGGCGTTCCGGGAATACCTGAATAAAACGCCTGCGCGCGATACGGTCCCGAATGATATCCCGCTGGAGCATGCGAAGATGTATCTCGACCGGCTGGAATATTATCGGCAGCTGTATCAGCCAAAGCTGGAAGATAAGGTGTGAGACAACCGGGCCTATTTCTGGAAGGCTTTTTTTAAGCTGATTTTAGAAATCAGCTCAGTCAGGGAAAGCACCATTGTCGAGCGTACCGCTTGCTGGTAGCGCTGGATTTGCATGGCGTACAGCGCCGGGTCGGGGGCATCAAACTGCGGCGGCGGCGGTAGCGCCGTCACGCAGTGAAGTTCGCCGAACGGTCCGAGAATTTCATCGTCGGTAAACGCGTACTCATTGCCATCATGGTTCATCTCTTCACGCAGCGCCATCAATAGCTCCGCATCCTCATACTCTGGACGACTCAGCACGCCGAGGCCATAGATAAGTTTCAGGCGCACCGACAGATCGCCCAGCGGTCCGTCGCCGTCGAGTAACGGTTCTACTGCGTATTTCACCGCGTAGTCGTCTTTGCGAAACACCTGAAGCACCAGAATGTTCACCGCCTCGGTGAGTAACTCGACGGCGGTGATCAGGAAACTTCGTACGGTTTTGCCAGCATTCAGACGCTCAAGCACACGATTTTCAAAGGCCTGGGTTTCTTCCATTATTGCCTGCATATCTGACAATCTTTCATTCGGGCGCAGGTTCGCCTGCGCCGTATTTTGCATCATTTGATCGCGTTATACGCGTTTACGGCCTCGGCCACGACTTCGCTGCTGGCATCCAGTCCGGAAACCTGCGCCAGAGCGGCCTGCGGGCCTTTGTC
Source organism: Citrobacter sp. 50677481 (assembly GCF_001463265.1). Classification (NCBI taxonomy): domain Bacteria; kingdom Pseudomonadati; phylum Pseudomonadota; class Gammaproteobacteria; order Enterobacterales; family Enterobacteriaceae; genus Citrobacter; species Citrobacter sp. 50677481. The sequence continues at coordinate 171,345 of NZ_LNHZ01000051.1, read as the reverse complement.
GGCAATCAGCGCCGCCAGTTCCTGCGCCTGCGGATCGTCTTCGCTACGGAAATGCATCGCCGCGGCAATGCCTTTCACCAGGTTCAGATGCGGCAGGCCATATTCCAGCGTGCCCAGCAGTGGTTTGATCAACCGATCACCGGCGCTCAGTTTCCGCAGCGGCTGACGGCCAACGCGCTCAACGTCGTCTTTCAGGTACGGGTTTTCGAAACGGCCAAGAATTTTCTGGATATACGCCGCGTGCTTGTCTGCATCAAAACCGTAGCGTTTGATCAGCACCGCGCCGCTCTCCTCCATCGCCCCTTTTACCACCGCGCGGATTTTCTCGTCGAGGATCGCGTCGCGGATAGTCTGATGACCGGTCAATTTTCCGAGGTAGGCGGTTATAGCATGCCCGGTGTTCAGCGTGAAGAGTTTACGTTCGACAAATGCCATCAGGTTATCAGTTAATTCCATTCCCGGGATGTTCGGTAGCGCGCCTTTAAACTGCGTTTTGTCGACAATCCACTCGCTGAACGTTTCAACGGTCACTTCCAGCGGATCGTGCGTAGCGGAGGCGGAAGGGGGAACAATACGATCCACCGCGGAGTCGACGAAGCCGACGTGCGCCTCCACCCATGCCTTGTCATCTTCCGCCAGCGCGTTCATGACATGGCCTTTCAGCTGCGTGGTGCCACGGACCATGTTTTCACAGGCGATGATGTTCAGGGGGGTGTCGATACCCTGCGCTTTGCGCTGCGCCAGTCCTTTTGCGATGGCAGGCGCGATGCGCTCAAGCACGACCGGACCAACGGCAGTGGTCACCAGATCCACTTGGGCGATCAGCTTAACCACGTCGTCGCCGATGCTGCTTACCGCATCAACGCCGGTAACGGTATCCACTTGCTCATTTTCACCCACCACGTGCACCTGATAGCTATGACGGGCGTTCAGGGCGTCGAGCACGACCTGATTTACATCAGCGAATGTCAGTTGTATCCCCGCGTCTGCCAGCAATTTGCCGATAAAGCCACGTCCGATATTACCTGCGCCAAAATGTAATGCTTTCATAGTAGTAACCTTCGTTAATGTTTTTACCCAAGAGGGCTGGGGTGAAAAGCGATTCCTCACCCAAACCCTCTCCCTTACAGGAGACGAAAATAGGGGCCCGGCAAACGCAAGCGCTACCGGGCAAATGCACTTACTTACGACCTGCCAGCAGCTCAAGCACTTCTTCGACGCTGGTGGTGTTAGCCAGACGTTCGATAACGGTTTCATCATCCAGCGCGTTGGTCAGGCTGGTGATCACCTGGATGTGCTCGTTATTGCGTGCGGCGATACCAATAACCAGACGGGCGATATCATCCTCTTCTTCACCGAAGCGAACGCCTTGCGGATACTGGCAGAACACGACACCGGTTTTCAGTACGCGATCTTTGGCTTCCACCGTACCGTGCGGAACCGCAATGGATTCGCCCAGATAGGTCGGGGTCAATTTTTCACGCGCCAACATCGCGTCAACGTATTCCGGCTCAACGTAGCCGCCTTTAACCAGTTGTTCACCGGCAAAGCGAATGGCTTCTTCTTTGGTGGCCGCGGTACGGCCGAGGAAGATGTTCTCCGCGCTCAGTTTGAACAGATGAGCGTTACTTTCGTCAAAGCTGTCCTGCAGGCTGGTACGCACTTTCTCTTCATTGTCTGTGTGACGCTGCGCCGCAACCAGACGTTCGGTCAGGCTGGCGTACAGACCGCTGTCGAGGAAATTGGTCAGCGAAATATGCTGTGCCTGTGGAACCTGACGCATTGCGCGCTCGGTGAGATCGCGGTGGGTGATGACCAGGTCAACATCCGGCGGCAAGTTATTGATGGCGCTGTTGGTCACTGAAATCTGAGACAGACCGGCATCCTGTACTTTCTTACGCAACACGCCTGCGCCCATCGCGCTGGAGCCCATACCGGCGTCGCAGGCTACGATGATTTTACGCACATGGCTCAGGTCGTTGGTGACATCGCCTGCAGACAGCGGCGTGCCGCCTTTGGATTCTGCTTTCATGTCCTGCATACGACGGGTGGCCGCTTCAATGTCGTCTTCTTCTTTCACCTTGCTGGTTTTCAGCAGAATCGCCGAGACCACGAAGGAGACCGCCATGGCCGCACAGATTGCCGCGATGTTAGCGAAGTAGGCGCCTTTTGGCGTCATCGCCAGCACCGCCAGAATAGACCCCGGAGACGCCGGAGACACCAGACCGCCGTTCAGCAGCGTCAGGGTGAACACGCCGGTCATGCCGCCGAGGATAACGGCCAGAATCAGACGTGGGTTCATCAGCACGTAAGGGAAGTAAATTTCGTGGATCCCGCCCAGGAAGTGGATGATAGCCGCACCGCCCGCAGACTGTTTTGCACTGCCACGACCAAAGAACATGTACGCCAGCAGCACGCCCATCCCCGGGCCCGGGTTGGCTTCAATCAGGAAGAAGATGGATTTGCCCATCTCGTGCGACTGCTGAATACCCAGCGGCGAGAAGATACCGTGGTTGATGGCGTTGTTGAGGAACAGGATTTTCGCTGGTTCAACAAAGATGGACGCCAGCGGCAGCATGTCATGGACAACCATGAAGTTGACGCCCGCCGCCAGAATTTTTGACAAACCTTCCACCAGCGGACCAATACCGAGGAACGCCAGAATCGCGAGGATCATCCCGATGATGCCAGCGGAGAAGTTATTCACCAGCATTTCAAAACCGGACTTGATCTTACCGTCTACCCAGTTGTCGAATTTCTTGATGCAGTAGCCGCCCAGCGGACCTGCAATCATGGAGCCGAGGAACATCGGCATGTCTGCGCCGACGATCACGCCCATGGTGGTGATCGCCCCGACCACGCCGCCGCGCTCGCCGCCCACCAGTTTACCGCCGGTATAACCGATCAGCAGTGGCAGGAGATAGGTAATCATCGGGCCGACCAGCTTCGCCAGCGTTTCGTTTGGCAACCACCCTGTCGGAATAAATAATGCGGTGATAATACCCCACGCGATAAACGCGCCGATATTTGGCATCACCATATTGCTGAGGAATCGACCAAAGCTTTGCACTTTGATCTTAATATCGGATGACATAAAAACACCCCTTCTTATGTTTGCTGTCGCGCAGGCCGGAAGCCCGAGGTTTTGTTAATGTGGCGGCAGAGGTAGCCGGACCCTGTAGATACTGCGAAATCTGGCACTGAATCGATCAGCTGTCCAGTCTGCGCCCTTTTGTGTGATGTGAATCACATAAATATAGGGGGTAGGGAGGTATTTAATGTGATTTGCATCACGAAATAGTTGTATGGAAAAACATCAAAGTGGATTTTTGAACCATTAACGGCACAAAAATGTGATTTGTTTCACGTTTTTGTTTTATCGGTTTGTTGAATATTTGTGATTTAAATCACAATAAATTTTCAGTCGAATTTGCCCTGATGTGATGTAGCGCAGGTTCTGCGTTTGCCGCGCCATTGAGTTATTAACTGCATTTGCCCTTTATACCTTATAGAACATGCATTGTTCCTCATGAGGCTGATAGCAATGAAAACGCCTTTTTTATTTTCCTTGTCGTAACAGGCGTATATCGCATAAAACATATCTCTCATTTTCAGCACAACAGTGCGGTGTTTCGTTGGCAGTCTGCTAACTTTCATTCTCTTTGCACGCATCTGAGCCATACTGAATACTGTTGATTATTCTTTGGCGCATTGTCTTCCCCCTACGTTGGCATAAAGGACCCGGTATGAAACTCATAGGTAGCTACACCAGCCCGTTTGTACGCAAAATCTCGATTCTGCTGCTGGAAAAGGGCATCACCTTCGAATTTGTTAATGAACTGCCGTACAACGCGGAAAACGGCGTGGCGCAGTACAATCCATTGGGGAAAGTCCCGGCGCTGGTGACCGATGATGGAGAATACTGGTTTGATTCGCCAATCATTGCCGAATATATCGAACTGCTGGACATCGCCCCGGCGATGCTACCGCGCGAACCGCTGGCGTCGCTGAAGGTGCGCCAGCTTGAAGCCCTGGCTGACGGTATTATGGATGCTGGCCTGGTGTCGGTGCGTGAACAGGCGCGACCGGCGGCGCAGCAGTCGGAAAATGAGCTTCTGCGTCAGCGTGAAAAAATCACCCGCAGTCTGGATGCGCTGGAAGGCTATCTGGTGGACGGAACCATTAAACCCGATACGGTGAATCTGGCGACTATCGCGATTGCTTGCGCCGTGGGCTATCTCAACTTCCGTCGCGTGTCGCCGGGCTGGTGCGTGGACCGTCCTAACCTGGTAAAACTGGTGGAAACCCTGTTTAGCCGCGAAAGTTTTGCCCGCACGGAACCGCCAAAGGCTTGATACGTATTATGTCCGCCTGAGCCATCTCACGTTACAATCCCCCTTATGTCGAAACGCCTCTCCGCACATGGAGAGGATTACCAACCGCCAGGCTATCCCATGACAACCGAAACGCGTTCGCTGTACAGTCAGCTTCCTGCCATTGATCGCTTATTGCGTGAAAATGCATTTCTTACCCTGTGTGACAGCCACGGGCATACCCGTGTCGTTGAACTCCTTCGCCAGATGCTGGACGAGGCCAGAGAGACGATACGTGATACCCAGGCGCTGCCCGTGTGGAGCGACAACTGGGCGCAGGAAGTTAGCGTCCGTCTGCAGAAAGCGGCTCAGAGCGCGCTGCGTCCGGTAATCAATCTGACCGGTACGGTGCTGCACACGAATCTTGGCCGCGCATTGCAGGCGGAAGAGGCGATAGCGGCGGTGGCGCAGGCCATGCGTTCACCGGTGACGCTGGAGTACGATCTCGACGGCGCCGGGCGCGGCCACCGTGACCGCGCGCTGGCGGAGTTACTGTGCCGCATTACCGGCGCGGAAGACGCCTGTATCGTCAATAACAACGCGGCGGCGGTATTGTTAATGCTGGCGGCAACGGCGGCGGGTAAAGAGGTGGTGGTCTCGCGCGGCGAACTGGTAGAGATTGGCGGCGCGTTTCGCATTCCTGACGTGATGCGCCAGGCGGGCTGTACGCTTCATGAAGTAGGCACCACCAACCGCACGCACGCGAAAGATTATCGCCAGGCGGTAAATGAAAACACCGGGCTGTTGATGAAGGTCCACACCAGTAACTACAGCATTGAAGGCTTTACCAAAGCGATAGACGAGAGCGAACTGGCGCAGATCGGCCAGCAACTGGATATTCCGGTGGTGGCCGATCTTGGCAGCGGTTCGCTGATTGACCTCAGCCAGTACGGTCTGCCGAAAGAGCCGATGCCGCAGCAACTGATTGCCGCGGGCGTCAGTCTGGTGAGCTTTTCCGGCGATAAACTGCTCGGCGGTCCGCAAGCGGGTATTATCGTCGGCAAAAAAGAGATGATTGCGCAACTGCAAAGTCACCCACTGAAACGCGCGCTGCGGGCGGATAAAATGACCCTTGCGGCGCTGGAGGCGACGCTACGGCTGTATCTGCATCCGGAAGCGTTGGCGCAAAAACTGCCGACATTGCGGGCGTTAACCCGCCCTCAGGAGGCGATTACCGCCCAGGCGCAGCGGTTACAGGTCTCGCTTGCCAAACATTATGCAAATGACTTTGTGGTCAGCGTGACGCCGTGTCTGTCGCAGATCGGCAGCGGTTCATTACCGGTTGATCGCTTGCCGAGCGCGGCATTAACCTTTACCCCGCATGACGGGCGCGGCAGCCGTCTGGCGGCGCTGGCGAGCCGCTGGCGAGCGCTACCCGTTCCGGTTATTGGGCGGATTAACGATGGTCGCCTGTGGCTGGATTTGCGCTGCCTTGAAGATGAGACCCGGTTTATGGAGATGTTGTTGAAATGATTATTGCGACCGCCGGACACGTTGACCACGGGAAAACGACGCTGCTACAGGCGATCACGGGCGTGAATGCCGATCGTCTGCCGGAAGAAAAAAAGCGCGGGATGACGATCGATCTGGGCTACGCCTACTGGCCGCAGCCGGATGGGCGCGTGCTGGGTTTTATCGACGTGCCCGGACATGAAAAGTTTCTCTCTAATATGCTGGCGGGCGTGGGCGGTATCGATCATGCGCTGCTGGTGGTGGCCTGCGATGATGGCGTGATGGCGCAAACCCGCGAGCACCTGGCGATATTACAATTAACCGGTAGCCCGACGCTGACGGTGGCGTTAACCAAGGCCGACCGGGTTGATGATGCACGCGTGTCAGACGTTGAGCAGCAGGTACAAGAGGTGCTGCGTGAGTATGGCTTTGCAGGGGCGACGTTATTCGTGACCGCCGCCAATGAAGGGCGAGGCATTGAGGCGCTGCGCGAGCACCTGCAGCAGTTACCTGCACGCCAGCATGCCAGTCACCAGACCTTCCGTCTGGCTATCGACCGCGCCTTTAGCGTAAAGGGCGCCGGGCTGGTGGTGACGGGGACGGCGCTGAGCGGAGAAGTGCAGCAAGGCGACACGCTGTGGCTGACGGGCGTCAACAAACCCATGCGCGTGCGCGGATTGCACGCGCAAAATCAGGCGACAGAACGCGCGCATGCCGGGCAACGTATCGCGCTGAATATCGCTGGTGACGCCGAAAAAGAACAGCTGCGCCGGGGTGACTGGCTGCTCTCGGCGAAACCCCCCGAGCCGTTTAGCCGTATTATTGTGGCGCTGGAAAACCACGCGCCGTTAACCCAATGGCAGCCGCTGCATATCCACCATGCCGCCAGTCATGTCACCGGACGGGTCTCGCTGCTGGACAATAACCTCGCGGAACTGGTTTTCGACACCCCGCTGCTGCTGGCGGATAACGATCGGCTGGTACTGCGCGATATTTCTGCGCGGGCCACGCTGGCGGGCGCGCGCGTGGTTGCGCTTAACCCCCCGCGTCGCGGAAAGCGTAAGCGGGACTATTTACAGTGGCTGGCGTCGTTGGCAGAAACCACCGACGATGGCGCCGCGCTTGCTGTGCATCTTCAGCGCGGAGCGGTGAATCTGCCTGCATTTGCCTGGGCGCGCCAGCTTAATGGCGACGGTATGCGACAGTGTGTCCAGCAGCATGGGTTTATCCAGGCAGGCGACAGTCTGCTAAACGCCCCGGTTGCCGCCCGCTGGCAGCGTAAAATTCTCGACACGCTGGCGACCTATCATGAGCAACACCGCGATGAGCCGGGGCCTGGGCGTGAACGCCTGCGGCGGATGGCGCTGCCGATGGAAGATGAAGCGCTGGTGCTGTTGCTGATTGAGCAAATGCGTGAAAGCGGCGAAATTCATAGCCATCATGGCTGGTTGCATTTGCCCGATCACAAAGCGGGATTCAGCGATGAGCAGGCGGCGATCTGGCAAAACGTGGAGCCGCTGTTTGCAGACGACCCCTGGTGGGTACGCGATCTTGCGCGGGAAACGGCCACAGAGGAGCAGACCATGCGCCTTGTGCTACGGCAGGCGGCACAGCAGGGGATGATTACTGCGATCGTAAAAGATCGTTATTACCGTAACGATCGCATTGTTGCCTTCGCCACGCTGATCCGTGAGCTGGATCAAGAGAGAGGGTCAACGTGCGCGGCGGATTTCCGTGACCGTCTGGGCGTTGGGCGTAAACTGGCCATTCAGATTCTGGAATATTTTGACCGCATCGGCTTTACCCGCCGCCGTGGCAACGATCATTTATTACGCGATGCGTTATTATTCCCGGCCAGACAATGACATTACTTATTTATATTTCAAATGAATTGAGATAATATAAATAGTGATTCCTATGAAAGCACATTAGTTTATTATCCTAATGTGCTTTTTTAATGTTTCTTTGGGAAAAAACAGCAACGATCATATTTTATTATTTCTCACCCTCGTATGCTTTTGCTTTTTTTCAACATTAAGGATTGAGCAAATGGCTGCTTCTACATTTTATATTCCATCCGTGAATATTATTGGTGCTGATGTATTAAATGACGCAATGAATACGATGGTGGAATATGGCTTTCGCCGCACGTTAATTGTGACAGACACGATGCTCACCCGGTTGGGTATGGCGGATAATATTCGAAACGCGTTGCAGGAACGCGCTATTTTCAGCGTGATCTATGACGGTACCCAGCCAAACCCGACCACCGAAAACGTGGCTGAAGGGCTGAAACTGCTGCAGGAGAATAACTGCGACAGCGTGATTTCGCTGGGCGGCGGCTCACCCCATGACTGTGCGAAAGGCATTGCGCTGGTGGCGGCAAACGGCGGCGATATTCGCGATTATGAAGGGGTTGATCGTTCTGCTAAACCGCAGTTGCCGATGATTGCCATTAATACCACCGCAGGCACGGCGTCGGAAATGACCCGTTTTTGCATTATTACCGATGCTGAACGCCACATTAAAATGGCGATTGTCGATAAACACGTTACGCCGCTGCTTTCCGTCAACGACTCAACATTGATGATGGGAATGCCGAAGTCGCTGACCGCCGCAACGGGTATGGACGCGTTAACCCACGCCATTGAAGCGTACGTTTCCATCGCGGCGACGCCAATCACCGATGCCTGCGCGCTGAAAGCCGTGGCCATGATTAGCGAAAACCTGACCGTCGCGGTGGAAGACGGCAGCAATGCGCAGGCGCGGGAAGCGATGGCCTACGCGCAGTTCCTGGCGGGAATGGCCTTTAATAACGCCTCGCTGGGTTATGTTCACGCGATGGCGCACCAGCTCGGCGGTTTCTACAATCTGCCGCACGGCGTGTGCAATGCGGTGCTGTTGCCGCACGTTCAGGTGTTTAACAGCCAGGTCGCGGCGGCGCGTCTGCGTGACTGCGCAGCGGCGATGGGCGTCAATGTGGAAGGGTTGAACGACGCCGAAGGCGCCGCGGCCTGTATCGACGCCATACGCACGCTGGCGCAGCAGGTGAATATTCCGGCAGGGCTGCGCGATCTCGGCGTGAAGGAGGAGGATATTCCGCTGCTGGCGACCAATGCGCTGAAAGATGCCTGCGGGCTGACTAACCCGATCCAGGCGACACACGAGCAGATCGTGGCGATCTTCCACGCTGCGATGTAAAACGCCGACCGGATGGCGCTACGCTTTACAGATCTGTACGGTTCAGCCTGATCCGATAAAGCGCAGCCGCCATCCGGCAAGTTAACCGCGGTTCAATTTCTGCTTTGCCAGCCATACCGCGCCGAGTCGTCCCGCCTGATTACCCAACTCGCAGGGTAAAATCGGTACTTTCAGCGCTTCCCACTCCTCGAAGCGCTGCAAATATTTATCCAGTAATTTATAGATCTTTTCCTGCTCGCTGATGCCGCCGCCAATCAGTATCGCCTGCGGATCGAACATTGAAATCACGCTATACACTCCGCGTGCAAGGAAATGCGCCCATTGTTCAATCGCTTCGCGCAGGTGAACGTCGCTCTCCATGCGCTCGAACAGCGCTTCGCCGTCGGGCATTTCATCTTCGGGGACCGCCAGCGCCCGGCGGCACGCCTTCATCAGACCGCTCGCGGAGGCGACTTCATGCATGCATTCACCGTTATCGCCTACGGGGATCACGCCAAATTCGCCCGCCCGGTAGTGCGAACCGCGATAAATGTCGCCTTCCACCACGATCCCGCCGCCGATGCCGGTACCAATAGTGATGCAGACAAAGCTCTCATAGTCCCGACCCGCGCCGCGCCAGCGTTCGCCCAGCGCCGCGCAGTTGGCGTCGTTTTCCGCCGTGACGGGCAGGTCCGTCAGTTGGGCGAACAGTTCGCAGAGATTCTCGTTATCGAGATAATCGAGTGCGCCGGCCTTTGCCGCCTGGCCCGTGTGGGTGTTGATATGACCAGGAAAGCTCACGCCGATCGCGGCGATATCATGTGCTTTCTGATACGCCTCCACGACCGCTTTCCACTGCTGTTTAAAGGCATTCTTATCGTCCGGCGTGTCGAATTCATCCGACGTCAGTTCGTTGCCGTTTTCATCAATGACGCCATGTTTAATATGGGTACCGCCCACGTCGAAGCCGATAAATAGCTGCATTGCACGTATCCTTATAAGACCCAGAGCTTATAAGTATGGCTCAGCGGCAAAAACGAAACGTAAAGTAAGGTAATCCGTGATATAGCTCGTAAAGCCGCCAACGATTGGCGAGAAAATCGCCAGCGGCGTCTACCCTTGTTATACACCTGCGGCAAGGAGACGATCATGACGAATAACCCCCCTTCAACACGTATTCAGCCCGGCGAGTACGGTTTTCCGCTGAAGCTAAAAGCCCGTTATGACAATTTTATTGGCGGTGATTGGGTTCCTCCGGCTGACGGCGAATATTACCAGAACCTGACGCCGGTTACCGGGCAGCTATTGTGTGAAGTCGCTTCATCCGGCAAACGCGATATTGATCTGGCGCTTGATGCGGCCCACAAGGTGAAAGATAAATGGGCGCAAACCTCCGTTCAGGACCGAGCCGCCATTCTGTTTAAAATAGCCGACCGCATGGAGCAAAATCTGGAACGGCTCGCCACGGCGGAAACCTGGGATAACGGTAAGCCCATCCGTGAAACCAGCGCAGCTGACGTGCCGCTGGCCATCGACCATTTTCGTTATTTTGCTTCCTGCATACGCGCCCAGGAGGGCGGGATCAGTGAAGTGGACAGCGAGACCGTAGCCTATCATTTCCATGAGCCGCTCGGCGTGGTGGGGCAGATTATCCCGTGGAACTTCCCACTGCTGATGGCGAGCTGGAAGATGGCGCCAGCGCTGGCGGCGGGGAACTGCGTAGTGCTCAAACCCGCGCGCCTGACGCCGCTGTCCGTTCTGCTATTAATGGAGGTGATTGGCGACCTGCTGCCGCCGGGCGTGGTTAACGTCGTGAACGGCGCGGGGGGCGAGATTGGCGAATATCTGGCGACCTCGAAACGCATCGCCAAAGTCGCGTTCACCGGTTCGACGGAAGTCGGACAGCAGATCATGCAGTACGCCACGCAAAACATCATCCCGGTAACGCTGGAACTGGGCGGCAAATCGCCAAACATCTTTTTTGCCGATGTGATGGACGAAGAAGATGCGTTCTTTGACAAGGCGCTGGAAGGGTTCGCGCTGTTTGCCTTTAACCAGGGCGAGGTCTGTACCTGCCCGAGCCGCGCGCTGGTGCAGGAGTCGATTTACGAACGCTTTATGGAGCGCGCCATTCGTCGAGTGGAAAGCATCCGCAGTGGAAATCCTCTCGACAGCGTGACGCAAATGGGGGCGCAGGTTTCCCACGGTCAGTTGGAAACCATCCTTAATTATATTGATATCGGTAAAAAAGAAGGCGCGGATATCCTTACCGGTGGGCGGCGTAAGCAACTGGAAGGCGAATTGAAAGATGGTTATTACCTCGAACCGACCATCCTGTTCGGCAAAAATAATATGCGCGTCTTCCAGGAAGAAATCTTCGGTCCGGTACTGGCGGTCACCACCTTTAAAACGATGGAGGACGCGCTGGAACTCGCCAACGATACGCAATATGGCCTGGGCGCGGGGGTCTGGAGCCGTAACGGCAATCTGGCTTATAAAATGGGGCGCGGAATTCAGGCCGGACGTGTCTGGACTAACTGCTATCACGCTTATCCTGCGCATGCGGCATTTGGCGGCTATAAGCAGTCGGGCATCGGCCGTGAAACCCATAAAATGATGCTGGAACATTACCAGCAGACCAAGTGTCTGCTGGTAAGCTATTCCGACAAACCGCTGGGACTGTTTTAACTGGCTGCGTTCTCGGGCTTACAAAATGCGTAAGCCCGATAGCTTAATCCAGCACCTTAACCTGCAGAGGGCGGAAACGGCTGTAAATCCATAATCCCAGGCAAGCAATCGATCCAACGAAAACGGTGAACAGGACGGTGATAAACAAACCGCTAAACAATGCGGTGGGGATCGCCAGTAAACCCTGTACCGGTTGGTCGTTCCATTTCACCATGTTGAAGCCGAAAAGGCTCAGCACGCCGCAAATGAAGCTGAAAAGCATCATGGGAATACCGAGGCCTATCAACAATAACCGGTAGATAGCCGAGGCCTTGATGCGTTTGAAGCGGGTTGAAGATGTATCGTCCGTGCTGCTCATGATGCTCCTTAGTGTGTTTGCCAGAAGATGGTCGCCGCATTATTCCTTTAAATGTGCTTGTCTGGCAAACGTCGCTTCCGTGGATGGCGGCATGGCATAGTGGCGCCGTAGAATAAATAAGACGCAGCCGCCATCCAGTAATTTAGCGCGGCTCCCTCATCGTTCGTTAACCCAGATCCGCATTTCGCCTTCGCCCCGATTGGCCCAACTGAACCACGGAATAAAGGTCAGCGTGTGCGGCTGCCAGGCGCCGGGAGCGCGATCATAGTGCCAGAGTGCGCTTTGCGCGGCGTCGGGGGCGCTCTGTTTTAACCCTTCCGCCTGGATCAGCATCTTATGGGCAAAAAGTCCTTTACCCTCAAAGATCCGCAGATCGCTCTCTTTTGGTAACCACAGATTATGCAGCTCCTCGCCGTTGTCGGCTTGTTCAAGGCAATACACCAGCGGCCCGCGCTGAAGGGCGACTTTACCCGCGACGTGGCGTACCCGCGGGTTGCCATACACCCGGCGCACCGGCATCGGTAGCGTCAGCCCGATGGTGTCGCCTTCCTGCCAGTCACGGGTGATGTGCAGATAGCCTTTGCGGATATCCTGGCTGACCTCGTCGCCGTTAAGCGTTACGCGGGCATCTGAACACCAGTCCGGCAGGCGTAGCGCCAGCGTATGCCGCACAGCTTGTGGCGAGTCGATGGTAATACTGACGTGCTCCTGCCACGGATAGTTGCCGTCAATACGCAGCCTGAGAGAACCGTTTTCCGTTTGCAGTTCAATACTGTTACCCACGTAGAGGTTGATATACAGCGCTTCCGGACGCGGCGTATAGATGTAATGACCCAGCGAAGTCAGAACCCTGGCGATGTTCGGCGGGCAGCAGGCGCAGCCAAACCAGCGCTGGCGCACGGGCTTCACGTGGTCATAGATATGATTAAATTCTAATGACTGCGGATGCACTTCCAGTGGGTTAACGTAGAAAAAGTGCTTTCCGTCGAGCGCCATTCCGCCAAGGACGGTGTTATATAACGCGCGTTCCATGACGTCGGCGTACTGGCTGTCTGCTTCCAGCTCAATCATCCGCCGGGCGAACATCATCAGGCCGATTGAGGCGCAGCTTTCCGCATACACGGTGTCGTTCGGCAGATCGTAGTCGCTGCTGAAGGCTTCGCCGCTACTCTGCGAACCGATCCCGCCGGTGATATACAATTGGCGTTGCGCCATGTTCCGCCATAAGCGCAGACAGTCCTGGCGCTTGCGTTCATCCTGGCTAAGCCGCGCCAGATGCGCCACTCCGGTCATCAGATACACAAAACGCACCGCATGGCCCGTCGCCGTTTGCTGCTCTGAAAGCGGCTGGTGCGCCTGGCTGTAGGCTTTATCTTTCACCATCCACGCCGGGCCGTAGGTATGCCAGTAAGATGTTTGCCCACGCTTTTCGTACTCCAGATCGTAAAAGTGCGGCTGCGTTCCACGTTGTTCAACAAAGTAATTCACCAGCGCCAGATAGCGCGAACACCCCGTCGCTTCATACAGCCGCATCAGCGCCAGCTCGATCTCCGGATGGCCCGGATAGCCGTGCAACTGATGTTCGCCGGGGCCGAATACGCTGTCGATATGGTCCGCCAGACGGCAAACGACCTCCAGCAGGCGGCGTTTGCCGGTGGCCTGGAAGAAGGCCACGCCCGCCTCAATCATGTGCCCGGCGCAGTAAAGCTCATGGCACTCCGCCAGGTTGGTCCAGCGCTCCTGCGGGGCTTTGACGGTAAAATACGTATTGAGATAACCGTCGTCACACTGGGCGGCGGCGACCAGCTCAATCACCTCATCGGCGGTCTTTTCCAGTGCCGGGTCTGGCTTCTGGCACAGGGACCAGGCCACGGCCTCCAGCCACTTGGCGACATCGCTGTCCTGAAAAACCATGCCATAAAATTCCCCGGACTGCTGTCCTGCCGCGATGCGGAAGTTTTCGATCGCATGGCTGGGATCGGCCTCCGGAATACGGTCGTTCAGCGCGTCCCATTGATAAGGGAGCACGACGTCGCGAACCAGGCGTTGATATTGTCCGAGGAACGGATCGCTGACCTTCAGCATGTGCAGGTCGACTTCCGGTACGTTCATGGTGTGCTCCTTATTAATGAACATGACGCTGACGCAGGTCGCTGGCGATTCGCGTCATCATGGGGTTATTGAGTTTGCAATAGCGGATCGACAGCGCCAGCAGCAAATGGAACAGGGCGGGAAGCAGGGTTTCCATTGCGGTAATGCCGCCAAGCGACTGCGCCGTCTGGTTTTCCGCCCCCGGCTGGTAGGCGACAAGAATGAACAGCAGGCTGATGATCCCGGCGCTGGAAGCCCAGGCCAGCTTGATGAAAAACAGGTTAAAGGCGAAGTTCATGCCGGACGAACGCACGCCGGTTTTCCACTCGCCGTAGTCATCGGCGAACGCCATCAGCGAAAAGTGCAGCGGCAACGTGAAGCCAAGAATAATACCGTTACCGAGGATCACCCCCAGCCACAACGTCTGCCAGGCCGGACCGGTGGGTAATAACCACATCAGCACCGCCAGCGCCGCCAGTACCAGGTTGGTGGCGGAGTAAAGTTTGACGGTGTCCACGCGTCGTGTCAGCGGGCTGACGAGCACCGAGCCGATAATCGAAGCGAAGGTCACCATTGTAAAAAACAGTGAGGTATAAGCGGTGCTGCCTTCCAGCACATAGGTGATGAAATACATGTACCCGCCGCCGCGAATGTTGAAGACGTTGATCAGCAGGAACGACATCACCAGCATTAGCAGCAACTGATCGTTTTTACGCAGCCCGGCAAGGTGCTCGCGCAGCGTAAATTTTCCCATCATCTCAATCGGCACGCGCTCGCGTACCCAGAAGAAACAGCACAGAAACATGATGACCGCGACCGCACAGAGCACGCCGACGCCCAACTGGTAGCCCTGGGCGGCGCTACCTTTGCCAAAGATATCGACCATCCACGGCAAACCAACAGAGACCAGAAAGCCCGCCACGCCGCAAAGCACAAAGCGCCAGGACTGACAGGAAATCACCTCATTGTGCCGGGTGGTCATGGTGTTGATCAGCGCGCAATAGGGCACGTTGATCGCGGTATAACCAACGGAAAGCAGCAGATAGGTGCCAAACGCCCAGGCGATTTTGACCCCCATACTGGCGTCCGGCACGGTAAAGGTCAGCACGCCGATGACGCCAATGGGAATGGCCACCCACAGCTGCCAGGGGCGAAAGCGCCCCCACCGGCTTTGCGTGCGGTCGGCAATCACCCCCATGATGGGATCGGAAACGGCATCAAATACACGCAGGGCAATAAACAGCGTGCCGACTAACGCGGGCGTTAATCCAAACACATCGGTATAGAAAAAGGTGAGAAAGTTCATGATCAGGCAGGTAATAACGGTGCCGCCTGCATCTCCCAGGCCGTAGCCTATTTTTTCACGCACCGAGAGCGCATCGTCGACACGGCCTTGTGCGAGTTGATCGCGGGTAATCGGTGTAGAGGTCATAGTTATTCCTCGCTAAATGAGGTTTCGGTCAGTGATTATTTTTTTATGACTGATGACCTGATTAATTCTGCCTGGAAGCGGCGATGCAACAAGGCAACGAAAGAGTAAAAAAAGATGACGATTCCGACCTCTGTGCAAAAGTGTGAGGCAGATCCGGTGATTGGCTTATTTTTAGATAATAATCAATAGGTAAAGATATTATTAGCTTCTTTTAAAGCGGGAATTTCCATATCTATGCTCGAATTATCCATGACGCTTCCGATCAAAGTTCAAAATGGCGGATTATTTCTTTCCCGGGGGATCGGACGTCACCCGGCGAGGACATTGTCGTCGTGGGAAATTATTTTCGTTGAAAAAGGTCTGCTGACCATTCAGGAAGAAGAAAACCGATTTTGCGTGGAAGCGGGAGAAAGTTTGCTGCTCTGGCCCCAGCGTCGCCATGTTGGGGTAGAAGATTTTCCCGGTGATCTGCGTTTTTATTGGCTGCATTTCGAGGTAAAAGCGCCGGACAACGATCCGAGATGGCTGACGCACCTTTCAGTGCCACAGCACACGCGCGTGGTGGATCCGCAGGCGCTGATCGCGCTTTTTCGCCAGTTCATGATAGAGCAGGAAAAAATGCAACGCAGTCCGGCGCTGGAATTTATTGTGTTGCTGATATTACAGCAAATGGCTCAGCCTTCCCGACCTACTGATAATACGCAGGAGGCGGGCGTTTCGCTGGCATGGAAAGCGCAACAGTTGATCCGCACGCAATATCATCGTCCTCTTTCCACCGCTATTATGGCGCGAGAACTACACTGTAATGCGGATTATCTGGGGCGAGTTTACCGGCGCGTTTTTCATTTAACGCTGACCGAGGCGATTCATCGTCAGCGCGTGCGGGCGGCGGAGAAATTATTGATCAGCGATGCGCGATCCTTAAAAGAGGTTGCTGAACAATGCGGCTTTAGTGACGTGGGCTATTTTCGACAAATTTTCCGTAAGCATACTGGTCTGACCCCTGCCGTCTGGAAACGACGTTACTGCAAAGAACATGTTAATTCATGAGCCTGCTTTACCGCTTCCATAGAAGAAAAATTTGCAATTTGCGTTAAATATGTATGATTAACTTGCAGGGTTGAGCAGATACCCCTCTTTAGGGGGATTATCTGAAATTTTGCCCTAGGGTGTAACAATATGTTGAATAATCGTTTGTTGCAGAGGGAAAATCTGCATCTTTCCCGTGGGAATACGGAAAATACCTCCGCGGGGATCTATTGAAATTAATGCTATTTTTTTTAAACTTGCGATAGACATTAACTACAAGGACTTAATCATGTTTATCTTTCGATAGTGAATTAAACGTGAGTGCTGCAAAATGGAATACCAGTTACATGGATTTATGATTGGTCGTGAAATTTTTTTTGATATAAGCGAGTCAAGAATCTTCAGGCTGCCGGTAAATAAAATGGACAGCGTGATTACTTTCGGCGGCGTTTTTTTTAATCATACCATGCTGCGTCTGTTTGTTTACCTTTTACTTAACGCCCGCACCCATTATGTGTCAAAAGATGAATTACTCGTCAACATCTGGGAAAAAAATGAATTAAGCGCTTCCACACAACGTCTGTCAACGATGGTGAAAAATTTAAATAACAAATTAAATATGCTTGGCCTGCCGCAGCATTCTATCGTTAGCGTAAAAGGAAGCGGATACATACTGGCACTGGATAATATCCAGGCGCTCTATAGCGTCGTCGATGAGGCCGATTATCAAATTTAGATGCCTCTCAATCTGGTGTCAGTTTATTCCGTAGCGTGATGTCGCCTGCGGATTATTCCCCCTGGGCGTTGTCGTCCAGGGTTTTTTTTATGCCGGAACGGTGAGCAATCTTTGGCAAAATCCCAGAACGCCTCGGGCATCTGACAAAATTTCACCGTATCCCCTGTGCGATCAAAGCGACGACGCTATGCTCTCTGGCACTCTGTCATTTTTGGGCGATCGGAGTGAGCTATGAACCGGTTTATTATGGCGGATGCGATGAAATGTATTGGCTGTCGTACCTGCGAAGTCGCATGCGTGGTCTCGCATCAGGAAAATCAGGACTGTGCGGCGGTATCGGCAGGACAGTTTGTTTCACGTATTCAGGTCATTAAAGAGAACACGTTTACCACCGCGGTCGCCTGCCATCAGTGTGAAGATGCGCCATGCGCCAACGTTTGCCCAACGAACGCGATTCGCCGCGATCGTGGGCACGTTTTTGTGGAGCAGGAACGGTGTATCGGCTGTAAAAGCTGTATGTTGGCCTGTCCGTTTGGCGCCATGAATGTCACCGTTCAGACTTCACGGGTTCAGGCGATCAAATGCGATCTCTGCTGGCACCGCGAGACGGGACCGGCCTGCGTCGCGGCTTGCCCAACGGGAGCATTACAGTGTGTGAATGCGGCAGATATTCAGCGCCAGCGTTTGCATACGCAACCGCTGTAAAAAGGATAGCCCGGCTTGCGTTAGCCGGGCCGTTTCGCCAGGCTATTGATTTTCCGCCCAGGCGCGTTCAACTTCTTCCGCCAGTATCTTCACGCCAGCTTCAATCTTTTCTGGGTCCGGCACGTAGTTCATACGCATGCATTGATGCGTGTGCGGCCAGGGTTTATCCAGACCGGGGAAGAAATAGTGCCCCGGCACCATGAGCACGCCGCGCGCTTTAAGACGCTGGTAAAGCAGCTCGGTGGTGATGGGCAAATCCTGAAACCACAGCCAGAGGAAAATCGCCCCTTCCGGTTTGTGGATCAGGCAACGATTTTCCGGCAAATAGCGGCGAATGATCGCGAGAGTTTGCTGAACGCGCTGATAATAGAACGGTTTAATTACCGTTTCCGACAAACGCAACAGATCGTTACGTTTGATCATTTCGTTCATTATCGCCGGCCCGATGCCGCCCGGGGCAAGACTGATAATGCCGTTCATATTGGCGATCGCCGTGATGATTTTTTCATTGGCGATGATGATGCCGCAGCGCGAGCCAGGCAGACCCAGCTTGGAGAGGCTCATACACAGCACAATGTTTGGGTTCCACAGCGGACGCGCTTCGCTGAAGATAATGCCCGGGAACGGGACGCCGTAGGCATTATCGATCACCAGCGGAATGCCGTGCTGGTTAGCAAGCGAGTCGAGCTTCATCAGTTCTTCATCGGTAATCACGTTCCCCGTAGGGTTTGTCGGGCGTGAGACGCAAATCATCCCCGTATCTTCACCAATGTGCAGATGCTCAAAGTCAACGTGATACTTGAACTGCCCTTCCGGTAGCAGCTCAATATTGGGCCGTGCAGAGACAAACAGATCTTCTTCCAGCCCTGAATCCGCGTAGCCGATGTATTCCGGCGCGAGGGGGAACAGCACCTTTTTTGTGCTGCCATCAGCGCGGCGACCGGCAAACAGGTTAAACAAGTAGAAAAACGCGCTTTGACTGCCATTTGTTAGCGCAATATTCTGTGGTTCGATATCCCAACCCAGATTCTCACGGAGTAGCGAAGCGAGCGCGCTGAGCAGCTCGGTTTTTCCCTGTGGACCGTCATAATTGCAAAGCGCATCAGTGGCTTTGCCGTTTTCCAGCATTCCGGCAAGCAACGAATGGAAATAATCCTGCATCGCCGGGATTTGTGCCGGATTACCGCCACCCAGCATGATAGCGCCGGGGGTGCGTAAACCGTCGTTGAGGTCTTCCATCAGGCGGGTAATGCCTGAATGACGGGTGAATTTGTCGCCAAAAAGTGAAAATGTCATAACGGATGGTCTGTCAAACGCTGAATCAAAGTGGCTTACCTTAACGCCAGCACTGGCAGGGTGCAAATCGGGTCTGTCATGGGGTCTTGACGTTTTATGCTGGATATCCTGATCACCATGGTATTTCCTGTTGCGGCGTCGGGCGCGCTATGGAACCAGACGCCGCTTCTGCTTAGCGCTGTCCGGCCCAGACAACCATCACTTTGTCGTCTCCGGCCTGGCGCACGAAGCCGTATCCCTGCGTCAGGGTGAGCGTAGTTTGCTTACCCGTGCCGACTGCCGGATGCCTGGCCCTGAACTGACCGAGCCGCTGCCAGTGCGCGATGTTAGCCGCAGATTTCCCGCTGACATCCTGCCAGTTCATCTGTGACCGTGTGCCCTGTAGCGGATCTGAACCGGTCGGACCAAAGGGCCGCGCCGACTCATCGCCATAAAAAATTTGTACCGCGCCCGGCGTCAGGAGTAGCAACTCCGCCGCGTTGCTGCCGCCTTCGCGGAACAGGCGAGTATCGTGGGACGACAGATAAGTCAGCACGTTGAAACTCTGCAACTTTTCCGCCATTTGCTGCCAGGTGGGATCGATAGCCGCCAGGCAATCACTCGCTTTCGCCGCCTGCTCCTGGTAATCAAAGTTAATCATTGCGTCAAAGCCGTGGCGATAGTAGTCACTTTGCATCACCCCGTGTCCCCAGGCCTCACCGGTCATCCAGAAAGGCTTGTCATCAAGCGCCTTGTCCGGGTTGGCTTTTTTCCATTCGACCAGCGCGGCGTTGGCCTGCGTTTTTAACTGTTGCCACGCCGGAAGCTCGACATGTTTGGCCGTATCCACGCGGAATCCATCAATCCCGAAGTCGCGGACCCAGCGGCTCAGCCAGTGGGTCAGATAGTCCCGCGGCGTAAACCCGTCAATGGCTTTAGCATGGGTATCCGTTTTATGTCGATAAAACACCGGCAGACCGGAAGGGTGTGTGGATTCGGTTTTCAGATCCGGCAAGAAGGCCAGCGACATTGTGAGATCGTCAAAGCCTGGACTGTCGTACTCGCCGATATCGGTGCGTATCCACCCTTTGCCCCACCATTTTTCCCATGCTGCTTTGTCGCTGAAGTTAATGTAATCGTTAAAACTGTGCCAGTTCTGCCCGGCGGCAGGTTTCCAGTCGGTCCAGCGTTCGCCGAGGATCTTTTGCCGTTCTTCGTCGGAAAGATAAAGCGCGCCGAAGCCGAATTCTTGCATGTCGGCCAAGGTTGCATAGCCCGTATGGTTCATCACCACGTCAAAAAGAATGCGGATCCCCCGCTGGTGGGCGCCGTCAACCAGTGCGCGCAGGTCGTCTTCGTTGCCCATATTAGCGTCGAGACGGGTCCAGTCCTGGGTGTAATAGCCGTGGTAGGCATAATGCGGGAAATCGCCTTTCGTCCCGCCGCCAACCCAGCCGTGGATTTGCTCAAACGGCGCGCTGATCCACAGCGCATTGACGCCCAACTGTTGCAGGTAGTCCAGCTTGCGGGTCAGGCCGCGTAAGTCACCGCCGTGAAAGGTGCCGATCTCTTCCATGCCGTCTTTGTGACGACCATAACTCTGGTCGTTTCCGGGATCGCCGTTTTCAAAGCGATCGGTCAGCACAAAATAAACGGTAGCGTTGTGCCAGTCGAACGGGGCTGGCGCGTCGGTTTCTGCCCGCTCAAGCAACAACAGACCGTTGCTGTCCGGCGCGGGTTGCAGGGTGATTTTGCCGTTTTTGACCATTGCAGTCTGCTGACTGTAGAAATCGCGGACTACCGACCCTTCAGGAAAAGTCGGCGCCACATCAAACGTCAGCGGGGATCCGTCCCATTTCGGACACTGGCGAATCACGCTAGCGACCGGTTCCGCATCGCGCTGGAGCGTAATCATTAACGTCTTCGTCCCTGAGCGCGTGTCGATTTCCAGTGTGTAATCGCCGTCTCTGAACAGCCGCCACTGCGGCGGCGCGCCTTCGCAGGGCTTCAGCGACAGCATCTGATTGAGTTTTATGGCATTCGCTGGCTGCCAGCACTGTTGGTCAAAATTGAGCGTCAAAGGGCGGGTACCCTTCGTGAGCGTTGCGTGGCTGGAAAATGTCCCCGATCCACCGGCAGTAAATGCCGGAAAGCCCTGAGCCGTCCACGATGAGGCAACGGCGATCCCCGGCAGCAGCGCCAGAGCAACGGCGGCAAGTTTCATAGTGCGGTCCTTATTGCGGCGATTTTGACCAGTTTGCCTGAGAACCCGTAGGGAAAACTCATCCCCTCGTGGCATTCGGTCAGGATGAGGCGCGCGGATGAGCGATCGCCGGCAAAAAATGGCCTTAATTTGCGATAACCGCCACATTTTTCTCGAATGACTTCGGTGCGGGATGGTTTATGCGTGACATGATTTCGGATTTAGACTATTTCTTGAGATGCTCTTGATCGTTATTTTTGATATGATTTGAGATTCAGCTCTCAAAATTATGAATAAGATAAGGTGTTGGAATGATTCAATCCGACCAGGAGACCTAATGATATTGACGCCCATGCGACGATATGGGGCAATGATTCTTATGTTACTCACCTTCGTATTTTCTGGTGGGGTGCTGGCAAAGACGCACACGACAACATCGAGTCAAAAGTCCCACATAACAACAGTCAGTGATAAAAAGGTAAGCAGTAAACAAGAGTATTCTCGCAATAGTGCAAAGAGTCGTTCACTTCCTGATTTGCGAAAATACCCTTCCGGAACACCGCGAAAAAAAGCGTTTCTCCGGACGGTTATGCCTTATATTACCAGCCAAAATGCGGCGATCACCGCAGAACGTAACTGGCTGATTTCAAAACAGTACCAGAACCGCTGGTCGCCGTCTGAGCGTACGCGTTTGAAAGATATCGCGAAGCGCTACAAGGTAAAGTGGTCCGGCAACACGCGCCACATTCCGTGGAATACGCTGCTGGAACGCGTGGACATCATCCCGACCAGTATGGTGGCGACGATGGCGGCGGCAGAAAGCGGCTGGGGAACCTCTAAACTTGCGCGAACCAACAATAACCTGTTCGGTATGAAATGCGCGAAAGGGCGTTGCACCAATGCGCCAGGCAAGGTGAAAGGCTACTCGCAGTTCGACTCGGTAAAAGAGTCTGTGAGCGCGTACGTCACCAACCTGAACACGCACCCGGCTTACGCCTCATTCCGCAAGTCGCGCGCGCAGCTGCGTAAAGCGGATCAGGAAGTCACGGCGACTGCGATGATTCATAAGCTGAAGGGCTATTCGACGAAGGGACAGAGTTATAACAATTATCTGTTCGCGATGTATCAGGATAACCAGCGCTTAATCGCTGCGCATATGTAAGCAAAACGCCGGATGGCGGCTTCGCCTTATCCGGCCTGCAGCGTCCTGCAGGCCCGGTAAGCACAGCGCCACCGGTTTTTTTTCGCCCTCCTGGCGATGCCTGATCTCACACGCGCCTCTCCTCACATCAATACTTCACTGTTCACATCGCGGTACTCTTTTGGCGTCGTACCATATTCTTTTTTGAACACGGAATAGAAATATTGTAGCGAAGGGTATCCACACATTTGGGAGATTTCGTTAATCGACAAGGTGGTGGAGATCAGCAGGCTCCGGGCTTTCTCCAGCTTTTCTGCATGGATCACGGCGTGAATCGTTTCGCCGACCTCCTCTTTAAAACGTTTTTCGAGATTTGAACGGGAAATGCCGACGGCATCCAGGACCTGCTCTACCTTAATGCCTTTGCAGGCGTGATTACGGATAAAATGCATGGCCTGAATCACCGCAGGGTCGGTAAGGGAACGGTAGTCCGTAGAGCGTCGTTCGACCACACGAACCGGCGGTACCAGAATCCGCTGGAGCGGCATTTCCTCATTCGCGAGCAGACGGTGCAGTAGCTTTGCGGCCTGATAGCCCATCTGCCGCGCCCCTTGCGCCACCGATGACAGCGCCACGCGGGACAGATAGCGGGTCAGCTCCTCGTTATCAATCCCAATTACACACAGCTTTTCTGGCACCGGAATATGAAGATGCTCACACACCTGCAGGACATGGCGGGCGCGGGCGTCGGTCACAGCGATAATACCGGTTTGCGGCGGCAGGGTTTGCAGCCAGTCCGCCAGTCGATTCTGCGCGTGTTGCCACAGCTCCGGCGCGGTTTCCAGCCCCTGGTATACTACGCCCCGGTATTTTTCTTCCGCCACCAGTTGGCGGAAAGCGTGCTCGCGCTCCGCGGCCCAGCGTTTCCCACTGGACGGCGGCAGTCCGTAAAAGGCGAAACGGTTAATGCCTTTCTCTTTCAGATGCAGGAAGGCGCTCTCGACCAGAGCATGGTTATCGGTGGCGATGTAATGTACCGGCGGGTAATTTTCCGCGAGGTGATAGGAGCCGCCTACGCCGACGATGGGAACGTCAACGTCGACCAGCAAACGCGCGATTTCCGCATCGTCGTAGTCGGCAATCACGCCATCGCCTAGCCATTCTTTGATGTTATCAATGCGGGCGCGAAAATCTTCTTCTATGAATATATCCCATTCAGACTGCGACGCTTGTAAATATTCACCGACACCCTCTACAACCTGGCGGTCATAGGCTTTATTCGCATTAAATAACAGGGTAATACGGTGACGTTTATCAAACATAAGAACATATCCTGAACGATGTGAACATGGGCTGGTCGATACTATCACTGGCGTGGCGCCATGCGAAATTGACCATAGCGAAACGAGGAAGGCAATTCTCATTTCTTATCTGGCGGTTACGGTTTTTTGTTTATTTCTCAACCTTCGAGCTGGATCGCTTTTTATCCCCCCTCATTTCTGCGGTTTTGCGCCTTTTTTTGGGAGCCAGCGCACATTTGGGTATTCTCTTAATGGCGGTGTGAAATAACGTAATTGAGCTCTAAATCGGGAAATTCCAGTATTAAGTCATCGCAATTACTCGCTGTATTACCTGATTACGGAGCTTATTATGCAGGCTTATTTTGACCAACTCGATCGTGTGCGTTTCGAAGGCGCCAAATCCACGAATCCTTTAGCGTTTCGTCATTACAATCCTGATGAAGTCGTGCTGGGCAAACGGATGGAAGATCATCTGCGCTTTGCTGCCTGCTACTGGCATACCTTCTGCTGGAACGGGGCGGATATGTTCGGCGTCGGCGCGTTCAACCGTCCGTGGCAGCAACCGGGTGAAGCGCTGGCGCTGGCAGAACGTAAAGCAGATGTCGCGTTTGAGTTTTTTCACAAGCTGAATGTTCCGTTCTACTGCTTCCACGATGTCGACGTTTCTCCGGAAGGCGCGTCGCTGAAAGAGTATAAAAACAACTTCGCCCACATGGTCGATGTGCTGGCCGCGAAACAAGAAGAAAGCGGCGTGAAGCTGCTGTGGGGCACCGCAAACTGCTTCACCAACCCACGTTACGGCGCAGGCGCAGCGACCAACCCGGACCCGGAGGTCTTTAGCTGGGCGGCCACGCAGGTGGTGACGGCGATGGAAGCCACTCACAAGCTGGGCGGCGAAAACTACGTGCTGTGGGGCGGTCGTGAAGGCTATGAAACCTTGCTGAACACCGACCTGCGTCAGGAACGCGAACAAATTGGCCGCTTCATGCAGATGGTCGTTGAGCACAAACACAAAATTGGCTTCCAGGGAACGCTGCTGATCGAGCCGAAACCGCAAGAGCCCACCAAGCATCAGTATGATTACGACGCGGCGACCGTCTATGGCTTCCTGAAGCAGTTTGGTCTGGAAAAAGAGATCAAACTGAATATTGAAGCGAACCACGCCACGCTGGCAGGCCACTCTTTCCATCATGAAATTGCGACCGCGATCGCGCTGGGCCTGTTTGGATCTGTTGATGCTAACCGCGGCGACGCGCAGTTGGGCTGGGATACCGACCAGTTCCCGAACAGCGTTGAGGAAAATGCGCTGGTCATGTATGAAATCCTGAAAGCGGGCGGCTTCACCACTGGGGGCCTGAACTTTGACGCCAAAGTCCGTCGTCAGAGCACCGACAAATACGATCTGTTCTACGGTCATATCGGCGCGATGGACACCATGGCGCTGTCGCTGAAAATCGCTGCGCGCATGATCGAGGATGGCGAGCTGGATAAACGCGTGGCGAAGCGTTATGCAGGCTGGAACAGCGAACTGGGTCAGCAGATCCTCAAAGGCCAGATGTCGTTAAGCGAACTGGCGCAGTATGCTGAACAGCATAACCTGGCGCCGGTTCATCAGAGTGGACATCAGGAGCAGTTGGAAAACCTGGTGAACTATTATCTGTTCGACAAATAAGCGTTTTTGCCGGGCGGCGCTCTGTTTGCCCGGCCTACGGTTGTTGTAGGCCCGGTGAGCTTCGCGCTGCCGGGCCTTTTCATTGAAGGAACCCACAACATGTATATCGGGATCGATCTTGGCACCTCGGGCGTGAAGGCTATTTTGCTCAACGAGCAGGGCGAGGTTGTGGCATCGCAAACGGAAAAGCTCACCGTCTCTCGTCCCCACCCGCTTTGGTCTGAGCAGGACCCCGAGCAGTGGTGGCTGGCGACCGACCGCGCCATAAAGGCGCTCGGCAAGCAACATTCGTTGCGCAATGTTAAAGCGTTGGGGATTGCCGGACAAATGCACGGCGCGACGTTACTTGACGCCCGACAGCGCGTTTTGCGTCCCGCCATTTTATGGAACGACGGGCGCTGCGGCGAAGAATGCGCGCTACTGGAGACGCAGGTTCCGCAGTCGCGTGAAATCACCGGCAACCTGATGATGCCCGGCTTTACCGCGCCGAAGCTGCTCTGGGTGAAGCGCCATGAGCCGGATATTTTCCGCCAGGTGGCGAAAGTGCTGCTGCCGAAGGATTATCTGCGTTTACGTATGACGGGCGAGTTTGCCAGCGATATGTCGGATGCGGCGGGAACAATGTGGCTGGATGTTGAAAAGCGCGACTGGAGCGACGTGATGCTGAATGCCTGCGGCCTGAGCCGTGACCATATGCCCACGCTGTTTGAAGGCAGCGACATCAGCGGAACGCTGCTACCAGAGATCGCGATGGCGTGGGGAATGCCGTCGGTATCGGTTGTCGCGGGTGGGGGAGACAATGCGGCGGGGGCTGTGGGCGTCGGGATGATTGATGCCAATCAGGCCATGCTGTCGCTGGGTACCTCCGGGGTTTATTTTGCTGTCAGTGAAGGATTTCTTAGCAAGCCGGAAAGTGCCGTGCACAGCTTCTGTCACGCGTTGCCGGGCCGCTGGCATTTGATGTCGGTGATGCTGAGCGCGGCGTCCTGCCTTGACTGGGCGGCAAAACTCACCGGGCTGGAAACCGTCCCCGCACTGTTGGCGGCGGCCCAGAAAGCGGATGACAGCGCCGATCCCGTCTGGTTTTTACCGTATCTTTCCGGCGAGCGGACGCCGCATAACAATCCACAGGCGAAGGGGGTTTTCTTTGGTCTGACGCACCAGCACGGTCCGGCTGAACTGGCGCGCGCGGTGCTGGAAGGGGTCGGTTATGCGCTGGCCGACGGGATGGATGTCGTGCATGCTTGCGGCGTGAAGCCGCAAGGCATTACGCTTATCGGCGGCGGCGCGCGTAGCGCCTGGTGGCGACAAATGCTGGCAGATATCAGCGGACTGCAGTTGGATTACCGCACGGGGGGCGATGTCGGGCCAGCGCTTGGCGCAGCCCGTCTGGCGCAGATCGCCGTCAATCCGGAGAAGCCGTTATCTGAGCTGCTGCCGGAGCTGCCGCTGGAACAAACGCATCTGCCTGACGCACAGCGTCATACGCTTTATCAGCAGCGACGCGAAACGTTCCGCCGTCTTTATCAACAGTTACATCCCCTGATGTCCTGATCGCACTCCCTCCTGTATACAGGAGGGATTTATTCTGCGTATAGAAATGATTTATCAATAAATTATTTATATGAATTTATTCTTAAACTCTTTCACTTAAGTCTTTTTTAATTGTTGTTCCTGTCGGGTTATCCCTAATCTGCATAACACGCGTTGGATAAGGAGATCCCAGTGAAAGGCGCAACGTTGATTGCATGGCTGTTATGTATTTCAGGCACGTTGACTTACGTTATTGGCCTATGGCGAGCATGCCCGTTACTCAGTGGAAAAGGCTATTTTCTCGGGGTGCTGATGACCGCATGGTTTGTCACATGGGTTTATCTACGAGAAATGACGCGTGGTCAACTTGACGAACGCTTTATTGTCGTCTGCAAACTGGTGGCATTAATTACGATGGGTTTATTTTGCGTCGGAATTATGAATGCGCCGCTCACGACAGTGGAGAAAGTGATTCACCCCATTGCTCTCTTTGTCAGTCTTCTGGGGTTTGTTCGTCTCATACGTGCGTCAGATTAGTAAGATAATGATTTTATTATTGTGGTGCCTGACCTGTTTATTATTGCGGCGATTGAAACGCCGTCTTGCCTGAAGTCGTTAATTCTTACTCTCTACGCCCGGTCAGCACAGACCGGGCGTTTTGTTTCAGCTAACCAGTCGGCGGGTATCGACCCGCTGCAACAGCATTGACAGCAGTAAACTGACGCAAAGCGTTGCGCTAAAAATCCACAGCATGTCCAGCGGCGGCCAGCGTTTGATCTCCAGGCCGCTGGTGCGCAACGCGTGAATGATCAACGCATGGAACCCGTAAATGCCCAGCGAATGGCGGGAGATCAGCCCAAGCCCCGGAAGCGTTCCGCCATTCAGCGTGTTTTTCACCAGCGTCAGTAGCGCGATGGCGCAGATAAACACCATTGGCCCACAATAAAGATACCAGGTATCAGCGAAATTACCGCGCCACTGTAGCTCGTGCAGCGTGCCACGAGAAATAACCCCGACGGCGACAATAAATACCACGGCGCTTAGCCAACTTAGCGCCCGTTTTTGTGTCTCCATCATGCCGATCGCACGTCCCAACATGCCATAGAGGATGTAATAGAAGGTGTCGCCGTTGATATACAAATTGATGGGCAACCATTCAACCCCGCCGATTTTTTGCGGTACGGTATTGGGGTTGGCGACAATACCTGTCACGACCATCAGCACCAGCAGCATCTTGCCGCTGACGTTTTTTACCTGGATCAGCGGTGAAACCAGGTAGATCACGGCGATCGCAAAGAAAAACCACAGATGATAGAACACCGGTTTTTGCAGCAGATTTTTGAGAGAAAGTTCAGCGTTAATAGAGGTAAACAGCGTGATGTATGCCAACGCGACGGCGCTGTAGAACAAAAGGCACAGGGCGATGCGCACGAAATGGCGCTTTTGCGCGCTGCGTTCGCCAAAAAAGAGGTAACCTGAAATCATAAAAAACAGCGGTACGCTGACGCGGGAAGCGGAATTCAGGATATTCGCGAGATCCCAGTTCGCGGGGCTGACGCTGTGGGCGTTGGTGATGTACCAGGTCGTGGTATGGATCATCACCACCATCAAACAGGCGATCCCTCGCAGGTTATCAATCCAGAAAATTTTGGGCTGCATCAGTTCCTCTGTTTCGATGTTAAAAAAGGTCTGACTCACATTTCATCAGCCTGTCTTGTTGGAAAAATCTGAGTTTTTACGCTAAAGCTTGTGATGGCCCGGTAGGGTTCGCAAAAATATGTTTGCCCTGCACCGTAATAATAATAAAACGTTCTCATCCACCAGGCGGTAATAAAATGATGATAAAGCCACTCTTTTCAGCCGTTGTCTTCGTCATGCTGACGGGCTGCGCCGTGACGCCGCCACCGCCGCAAAAGGCGCAGCAGGCTAAAATGAGCCCAACGCGCTCGCTGGATATGGAAGCGCTCTGCAAAGATCAGGCGGCCCGACGTTACAACACGGACACGAAAGAAATTGATGTCACCGGCTTCGAACAGTTTCAGGCAAGCTATGAGATGCGCGGTTATACCTTCCGTAAAGAGAGTTTTGTCTGCTCTTTTGACGCGGATGGGCAGTTTTTACATCTTTCCATGCGCTAAGCCCTGCCTTTTTCCCGTTACGTACTGTATATCTTGCAGTCAGCGGGTATACTGGACCCTTCCTTTAAATCCACACGTATCCAGCACGAAATAATATGCAAAAGTTTGATACCAGGACCTTCCAGGGCTTGATCCTGACCTTACAGGATTACTGGGCTCGCCAGGGCTGTACCATTGTTCAACCATTGGACATGGAAGTCGGCGCGGGAACTTCACATCCCATGACCTGCCTGCGCGCGCTGGGGCCAGAACCGATGGCGACTGCTTATGTGCAGCCTTCTCGTCGTCCGACCGATGGTCGTTATGGCGAAAACCCGAACCGTTTACAGCACTATTACCAGTTCCAGGTGGTGATTAAGCCGTCTCCGGACAACATTCAGGAACTGTATCTTGGCTCGCTGAAAGAACTGGGTATGGACCCGACCATCCACGATATCCGTTTCGTTGAAGATAACTGGGAAAACCCGACGCTGGGCGCCTGGGGTCTTGGCTGGGAAGTGTGGCTGAACGGTATGGAAGTGACGCAGTTCACTTACTTCCAGCAGGTTGGCGGCCTGGAGTGTAAGCCGGTTACCGGTGAGATCACCTACGGCCTGGAACGTCTGGCGATGTACATTCAGGGCGTAGACAGCGTTTATGACCTGGTCTGGAGCGACGGCCCGTTGGGTAAAACCACCTACGGCGACGTGTTCCATCAAAACGAAGTGGAGCAATCCACCTATAACTTCGAATACGCGGATGTGGATTTTCTCTTTACCTGCTTCGAGCAGTACGAGAAAGAAGCGCAGCAGCTGCTGGCGCTGGAAAACCCGCTGCCGCTACCCGCTTACGAGCGTATTCTGAAGGCCGCCCATAGCTTCAACCTGCTGGATGCGCGTAAAGCCATCTCCGTCACCGAGCGTCAGCGCTACATTCTGCGCATTCGCACCCTGACCAAAGCAGTGGCAGAAGCTTACTACGCTTCCCGTGAAGCCCTCGGCTTCCCGATGTGCAATAAAGACAACTAAGAGGCGGCCATGTCTGAGAAAACTTTTCTGGTGGAAATTGGCACTGAAGAGCTGCCACCAAAAGCCCTGCGCAGCCTGGCTGAGTCCTTTGCTGCGAACGTCACTGCGGAGCTGGATAACGCTGGCCTCGCACACGGCAACGTTGAATGGTTTGCCGCGCCGCGCCGTCTGGCGCTGAAAGTGGCGAACCTTGCAGAGTCCCAACCCGATCGCGAAGTGGAAAAACGCGGTCCGGCGATTGCGCAGGCTTTCGATGCAGAAGGCAATCCGAGCAAAGCGGCTGAAGGCTGGGCGCGCGGCTGCGGTATCACCGTCGACCAGGCCGAGCGTCTGACCACGGACAAAGGCGAATGGCTGCTGTATCGCGCTCATGTGAAAGGCGAGCGCGCCGAAGTATTGCTGCCGAACATGATCGCCACGTCTTTGACGAAGTTGCCGATTCCGAAACTGATGCGTTGGGGCGCGTCTGACGTCCATTTCGTGCGTCCGGTTCATACGGTAACGCTGTTGTTGGGCGACAAGGTGCTGCCGGCAACGATTCTGGGTATCCAGTCCGATCGCGTGATTCGCGGTCATCGCTTTATGGGCGAGCCAGAATTCACCATCGACAATGCCGATCAGTATCCGCAAATTTTGCTGGAGCGCGGTAAAGTCATGGCCGACTATGAAGCGCGTAAAGCGAAAATCAAAGCTGACGCCATTGAGGCGGCGCGCAACATTGGCGGTAACGCCGACCTGAGCGAAAGCCTGCTGGAAGAAGTCACCTCGCTGGTGGAATGGCCGGTGGTGCTGACCGCGAAGTTCGAAGAGAAATTCCTTGCGGTGCCGTCTGAAGCGCTGGTTTACACCATGAAAGGCGACCAGAAATACTTCCCGGTTTACGCGAATGACGGCAAACTGCTGCCGAACTTTATCTTCGTCGCCAACATCGAATCCAAAGATCCTCAGCAGATCATCTCCGGTAATGAGAAGGTGGTTCGCCCGCGTCTGGCGGATGCGGAGTTCTTCTTCAATACCGACCGTAAAAAACGTCTGGAAGATCATCTGCCGCGTCTGCAAACCGTATTGTTTCAGCAGCAACTGGGTACGCTGCGTGACAAAACCGATCGCATTCAGGCGCTGGCTGGCTGGATTGCCGGTCAGATCGGCGCAGACGTGAATCACGCGACTCGGGCGGGCCTGCTGTCAAAATGCGACCTGATGACCAATATGGTCTTTGAGTTCACTGACACTCAGGGCGTCATGGGCATGCACTATGCTCGCCACGACGGCGAAGCAGAAGATGTGGCTGTCGCGCTGAACGAGCAGTATCAGCCGCGCTTTGCGGGCGATGCGCTGCCGTCTAATCTGGTAGCCTGCGCGCTGGCGATTGCGGACAAAATGGACACTCTGGCGGGTATCTTCGGCATTGGTCAGCATCCGAAAGGAGATAAAGATCCGTTCGCGCTGCGTCGAGCCGCGCTGGGCGTACTGCGCATCATCGTCGAGAAAAACCTGAATCTGGATCTACAGACACTGACCGAAGAAGCGGCGCGTTTGTATGGCGACAAGCTGACCAACGCGAACGTCGTGGACGATGTGATCGACTTTATGCTCGGTCGTTTCCGCGCCTGGTACCAGGACGAAGGTTATAGCGTTGACACCATTCAGGCGGTACTGGCGCGTCGTCCGACGCGTCCGGCAGACTTCGACGCGCGTATGAAGGCCGTCTCACACTTCCGTACGCTGGAAGCCGCGTCGGCGCTGGCGGCAGCAAACAAGCGTGTCTCCAATATTCTGGCGAAGTCTGATGAAACGCTGAATGACATCGTTCACGCATCCGTACTGAAAGAGGCGGCGGAAATGGCGCTGGCCAGAGACCTGGTGGTACTGCGTGACAAGCTGCAGCCATACTTTGCCGAAGGTCGCTACCAGGACGCGCTGATTGAACTGGCTTCCCTGCGTCAACCGGTGGATGAGTTCTTTGAGAATGTGATGGTCAATGCGGAAGACAAAGAGGTGCGTATCAACCGTCTGACGCTGCTGTCTAAACTCCGTGAGCTGTTCCTGCAAGTCGCGGATATTTCGCTGCTGCAATAAGCGAATCGTTAATAATAAAAAGCCTGCCATTGCGCGGGCTTTTTTATTGTCAAAAAATGATTAATAGAATCGCTAATAATATTCTGCTAAATGACAATGTATAATTCATTGAGCGGAAGAAAATACTTTAGGAATTTATTAACGAAGGCAAACACGATATTTGCAGTAGAATGCAGACGGGTGCTTGAGACTGGCTGTCTCAGGTATTCACCAGATGGCAGACAGAGAAAAGCCCCACCTGACAATAAATCAAAGTGAGGCCGCCTCTATGCTTCAACACCATAAGAGTAGCCTCTTACCTGTTGAAAATCAACACCGGAGGCTGATGATGCCGCAAAGATGTATATTGTGCAGTTTAATAGTGATATGTCTCACTATTTTATTATTTACCTGGATGGTTCGTGATTCATTATGCGAATTACATATCAGACAGGGAAATAATGAACTGGCGGCGTTTTTAGCCTGTGAAGTGAAACAGTAAGAGCATCTGGCGGGGCGTTGTCCCCGCCATTCTTCTGGTGTGAAGCATTCTCAATGCACCCTTTTACTCTTTACGTTACTGTGTTTTTCGCCCGATCGGCATAGCGCTATCGGGCATTATCATTATGCGTTTATTGTAACCGCAATTCCGTCAGACAGGTCTGGCTGTCTTCTCTTGTCGCAATAGCATGAGACGCCATTTTCCCGTTGTAGCTCACCTCGATTATCCCTTCCATATTGCGCGGCAGCCACACGCCGATAAAGCCGTTCTGATGGCTTTTCATCGGTTTCTCAATTAGCACATCGCCTTTGCTGTCCGTGATTTTGACGTTAAATGTGGTGTCAGGCATTTCCCCCTGGCAGCCGGAGAGGCTGTGGTTAAAGCAGGGATGGGTCTGGCGCTGGTAGGGCGCAAAGGAAAGATAAAACTTTTCGCCCAACGGCAGTGTATACGACTGCTCGCCGGAAGAGAGTTTCAGCGCCGTACTGGTAATGGAGGCAGACAGGGGGAGCGGGCGCGCCTGCGGCGTCTGGTCAAGCGCATCGACCATCTGTTCGACGGTTTTACCGGCAAGCCCATGTTCCGCCAGGAAAGCGGCTTGAGGAGAAGCAGCGAAAACAGTGCCGCTGGCGAACAGGCCCAGCGTCAACAGCAGAGGACGTATAGACATTGTATCAATTCCATGTGAAAAGAAAGGATATCACTATAAAGCTTTCCCTAAGGGGAAGGTCAAAGCCAGACGAGGTAAAGTAATGCAAAGACAGGAGGGCAGGGGGGAGATAAAAAAATCCCCGCCGTCTGGCAGGGATTCTGAAAACTGAGCTTTTAAAGCTTACAGGCTGGTTACGTTGCCAGCTGCCGGGCCTTTAGCGCCGCTTTCGATGGTGAAGGAAACTTTCTGACCTTCATCCAGAGATTTGTAGCCATCGTTCTGGATAGCAGAGAAGTGTACGAACACGTCTTTAGAGCCATCGTCAGGAGTGATGAAGCCGAAGCCTTTGTCAGCGTTGAACCATTTTACGATACCAGTCATTTTACCGGACATAGTGTATTACCTTTTAAAAAATAAGTGTGCCTTTCGGCGATATGGCGTGCTTTACAGATTTTTTAAGCGTTAAAGGAAATGCGCACTACGAGGGGTATCAACGATAACTCTTGAAGGGGACTGCCTTACTAAACTGCTTTAATGGTCTGTACGTCAAACCGTTGAACGCATTAACTCATGTAACGCCGGGTGATGCAACTTTTATTTTACTTCTTTCTGCTTTATGGTCGAAAAACGGTCCTGAAACAGGACCGTTCATCCTAAGAGACAGGTCATTCCATCAACTGCTTACTGAGCGCCGGGTTAGCTTGTATCAGGCGCATCAGCTTCAATTCGGTACTCGAAGGCTTCACGCGTTTCGATTCCCATTCCTGAACCATGGCGACAGACACGCCTAACGCTCTGGCGAAATCGTCAATTTTAAGTCCGCTGCCCCGTCTGCACTGTTCAATGTCAGTGAGGGAGGCGGATTTTTGCGTCAGGGTCGTTCTCGGCAATTCATCTTTAAAAACAATTTGTTCCAGGCTGCTCAGCAGCTCAAACATCGGATCTTTATATTCCATTTAGAACTCCTGTAAATCACACAGCGGGATCGTGAATTTCATCGAAGCCAGTTAAGAATAGTCGTAAAAGAGAAAGTTTGTGGGCCGTCACAGTTTTTAGTGGATGAAAAGACACGTTTCAGCGCCGCGCAGGACTATTTTGTAGCCTGCTAAGAATCTGATAATGAGCGGATTACGCTACGGTAAAGGACGTATTGTAAAGATTGCAAAAATATGACGCTTCCCGACAGGCGCGCACCTGTCGGGAAAACATCAGGCTTTTTGTGTGGCGTTGCCTGGGTCTTTTGCCGTCCCCGGCGACGTGGAAAGCTGGCGATTGCCCACCCAATATTTCACCATCAGGGCGAAGGCGGAAACCAGCGCAGGGATCGCCAGGAAGGTGAAAATGGTTTCAAAAGCCAGTTGCGCCTGCATCAGGAACGCGCCGCTAAACGCGCCAAGAATGCCGCCGAAGCGACCCAGACCCAGCATCCATGCCACGCCGGTGGCGCGCCCCTGAGTCGGATAAAACCCGGCGGCCAGCGCGGGCATGGACGATTGCGCACCATTCATTATCGTCCCGGCGATAAAGACCATCACGCCCATCAATACCAGACTGCTGGTAGAGAACCCGACCAGGCAGACGAACACCCCGGTCAGCAGCCAGCCCACCGCCACCACTTTGTTCGGGTTGAACTTATCCATTAACGCGCCGAGCACCAGAACGCCAATACCGCCGCCCAATGGGAAGAGGGCGGTAATAATCGACGCCTGGCTCAGGGTCGCGCCCGTTTCGCGGATCAGCAGCGGCAGCCAACTGGTCAACAGATAAAAAATCAGCAGACCCATAAAGTAGGTCAGACAGAGCATGACTGTCCCGAGCGCATAGCGCGGTGAGAAGATCACGCCCAGCGCCGATTTCTCTTTTACCTGGCCGGTTTCATGCAACACAAAATGGGTGGCGTCGGGAACGGGGGCGATGCGGCGCAGAATCGCGCCAATTTGCTGTTGGGATCTGTTTTTAACCACCAGATAACGGGCCGATTCCGGCAGCAGAAACACCAGTATTACCGCCAGCGCCAGCGGCATCACGCCGCCGAGGATCAGTACGCTCTGCCAGCCGTAGTGTGGAATTAACCACGCAGAGATAAAGCCACCCATTGATGAGCCGATCGGAAAGCCGACAAACATCAGGTTCACCAGCAGCGCGCGGCGGCGCTCCGGGGCATATTCGCTCATTAAGGTGGCGGCATTCGGCATCGCCGCCCCCAGCCCCAGCCCGGTTAAAAAACGCAGCGCGGTCAACTGATTGAGCGAACTGGCAAAGGCGGTCAGCAGGCTGAAGCCGCCGAAGACGATGATCGACATGATCAGCACCTTTTTGCGGCCAATCCGGTCCGCCATCGGACCTGCGGTCAGCGCCCCGACGGCGAGGCCGACCAGCGCGGCGCTCATGACTGGCCCGAGCGCGGATTTTTCCACGCCCCATTCGGAAACCAGATCGGAGGCAATGAAGCCAATAATGGCGGTGTCGAATCCGTCCATCGCGACGGTCACAAAGCACAGCACGAGAATCATCCACTGGTATTTCGAGAAAGGATGCTCGTTAATAAACGCTTGAATATCAGTCGTTCTGTTTGTCATGCGGTTATTCCTGCAAAAGCAAGGCGGGGGGACAGAGGCTTTTTTATATTCTCCACCGCAGGCGTTGAAATTGAATGTGCGATTATCGAACATTTATTCGTTAATCGTTCGTTTAATCAAAACATTGAAGTGACGCCTGGGCAATCGTTCCGCCGTGGTTAACGTGCGATAATCGGTCGAATTAGCCGGATATTGTCGGTAAACGGAGTAAAAGCGCTGATAAATCATAGTGCTATTTCTGTACCGCGCCATTCTTCTGACCGCGGTAATTGTGATGTAATTAACAATAAAGTAACAAGTCAGGGAAGGATGTCTGGTGATATAAATTCCGCCACAAGATTATGCAGAAGGGGTATCCTGCGAAGCTGACCTGGACTATCCTTGTGAGCGTCAGGCACGCGTATTGCGTTGTGCGCATTTTTGGGTGAAAGGAGTATAAAAATGGCGACAGGTAAGTCCTGCTCTCGCTGGTTTGCGCCTCTTGCGGCGTTATTAATGGTAGTTAGCCTGAGTGGGTGTTTTGATAAAGAAGGCGATCAGCGTAAAGCGTTTATCGATTTTCTGCAGAATACGGTGATGCGTAGCGGTGAACGCTTACCGACACTGACTGCCGATCAGAAAAAAACATTCGGTCCGTTTGTATCTGATTACGCGATTTTGTACGGCTATTCGCAGCAGGTGAATCAGGCGATGGACGCCGGTCTGCGCCCGGTCGTTGATAGCGTAAACGCCATCCGTGTGCCGCAGGATTATGTCACGCAACGCGGGCCTCTGCGCGACTTAAACGGTTCGTTGGGCGTATTGGGCCAACAGCTACAGAACGCGAAGCTGCAGGCCGATGCGGCGCATGGCGCGCTGAAACAGGCCGACGATCTGAAGCCGGTGTTCGATCAGGCGTATAAAAAAGTGGTAACTACTCCAGCCGAGGCGTTACAGCCGCTGATCCCGGCCGCGCAAATCTTTACCCAGCAACTGGTGCAGGTGGGCGATTTTATCGCGCAGCAGGACACCCAGGTGAGCTTCGTGGCGAATGGTATTCAGTTCCCGACTTCGCAGCAGGCAAGCCAGTACAATACGTTGATTGGACCGCTGGCTTCGCAGCACCAGGCTTTTAACCAGGCCTGGAGTGCGGCGGTGAATGCCGTTCAGTAACCGTTAAAAGCCCGAGGGCGAAGTGGCCAGTCGGGCCAGTTCACGCCCCTGCCAGACGAGGCGACGCCGCCCTCCGGCAGGGGTATCCATTACCCCGCCACCTGCGGATTCACGCAGTTCTTCCTGACCTTTCCTTGCAGTGCGTCAAGCAAATTATCCACCGCGCAGGCCGCCATGTTGTAGCGGGTTTCATGCGTTGCCGAGCCGATATGCGGTACCGCCACGACGTTGTGCATTGACAGCAATGGAGAGTCAACCGGCAGCGGCTCCTGTTCAAACACATCCAGACCGGCGGCCTGAATTTCACCGTTTTGCAGGGCGGTCACCAGCGCCTTTTCGTCGACCACCGGACCGCGCCCGGCATTAATGAAAATAGCCGAACGCTTCATATGGGCGAACTGTTCCGCGCCAAACAGATGATGCGTTTCGTCGGTCAGCGGCAGGATCAGACAGACAAAATCTGCTTCCTGCACTAGCGTATCAAGATCGCAGTAACGCGCGTTGAAACGTTCTTCCGCTTCGGGATGGCGGCGGCGGGCGTTGTAAAGAACCGGCATACTGAAGCCAAAATGCGCACGTTGCGCCAGCGCGAGACCAATACGTCCCATACCGACGATCCCCAGCGTTTTATGGTGTACATCAGTGCCAAACCAGTCAGGGCCAATACTTTTGGTCCATTGGCCCGCTTTAACGCGTTCGGCGACGTCCACCACCCGGCGGGCGGTCGCCAGCACCAGCGCCATGATCGTGTCGGCCACGGTCTCCGTCAGTACGGTCGGCGTGTGCATCAGCAGCACGTTACGCGCGTTCAGCGCCTCCACGTCAAAATTGTCGTAACCAACGGAAATGGTTGAGGCGGCACGCAACCTCGGCATCTTCTCCAGCAGCGCGCTGTCGACGGTTTGACTGGAGCCGAGCAGACCTTCCGCGTTGGCAAACGCCTGGGCGTACTGTTCAACCGTCTCCGGGCGCAGGTTCGGCACCTGGGTAACGGTGACATGTTCTTCCAGGCGGTGCAGTAAATCGTCGGGTAACGCTTTATAGAGAATAATGGACGGTTTCATACGACTCTCCATGAATGTGATTTTACGCGTGGCGTGCGCCAGTCGGTAACTGCTGATTATTCGCGGGTCTGACAATCAGAGTTAGCCATACGGAGGCGAAAAGCGCCACCCCCATAAAAATGTACGAGGCGGACGGGCTGCCGGTGACGCCGTTCAGGTAGCCGACGAACCATGAGCCTAAGAACGAACCCAGCGCGCCCATACTGTTGATGAGCGCCATCGCGCCGCCAGCGACGTTACGCGGTAGCATTTCGGGAATGATGGCGAAGAAAGGCCCGTACGGGGCATACATCGCCGCCCCGGCAATCACCAGCAGGATGTACGAGGCCCAGAAATTATTCGCGCCGACCGCCCATGAGCCGATGAAGGCAAAAGCGGCAATCAACAGCAGCGGCCAGACGAACAGTTTGCGGTTCTGCAATTTATCCGATGCCCAGGAGGCCAGAATCATCGCGACCGTTGCTGCCAGGTACGGCACGGAGGAAAGCCAACCGACTTCGACCATGCCGAGGTTCGCGCCACCGTCGCGAATAATGGAAGGCAGCCACAGCACGAAGCCGTACACGCCGATGCTCCAGGTAAAATATTGCAGGCACAGCAGGATAACGTTACGGGAGCGAAACGCCTCGCCGTAGTTACGGACGGCCTTGATGCCCTGTTGCTCCTGTTCGAGTTGGGTTTGCAGCGCTGTTTTTTCCGCATCGGACAGCCAGCCGACCTGCGCCGGTTTGTCGCGAACCAGCGCCCACCAGCAGAATGCCCACAGAATGGCGGGAACGCCTTCGATGATAAACATCTCGCGCCAGCCGAGCGCCTGGATCAGATAGCCAGAGACCACCGACATCCACAACACAGTCACCGGATTGCCGAGGATCAGGAACGTGTTGGCGCGGGAACGCTCCGAACGAGTAAACCAGTTGCTGATGTAAATCAGCATGGCGGGCATAACTGCGGCTTCGACCACGCCAAGGATAAAGCGGATCGCGGCCAGCGCGGGAATATTGCTGACCACGCCGGTCAACGACGCGCAGCCGCCCCATAAGATCAGACAGACGAAGATCAGCTTGCGCACGCTGCGGCGCTCGGCGTACACCGCGCCGGGGATCTGGAAGAAAAAATAGCCCAGGAAGAACAGCGCGCCGAGCAGCGATGAGATCCCTTTGGTAATCCCGAGATCCTCGTTAATGCCCGCTGCGGAAGCGAAGCTGAAGTTTGCGCGGTCAAGATACGCCAGGCTGTACGTGATAAACACGATTGGCATGATGTACCACCAGCGTTTTGCTGCATTTGTTGAGCTTGCCATAGTCAACCTCTGTTGTTTATGCCGCCGCTGTCTGTAGGGTACAGGGGGCCGTTATCATGACGTGACGTTATTCGCCTAACGTTTCACGTGTGGGTAAACCTTCGCTGTCGCCCTGTACCTGAATCGCGAGCGCGCCAATTTTATTGCCGCGGGCGACTGCCTGAGCCAGCGTGCGGCCTTCCAGCAGGGCGCTGATAACACCGACGGCGAAACCATCTCCGGCGCCGACGGTGTCCACAACGTTGTCCACCTTGACCGGCGCAACGCTGCCTTTTTCACCGTCGTGGGTTTTATACCAGGCGCCGTCTGCGCCCGTTTTCAGCACCACGGCCTTCACGCCGTGACGCAGGTAGAAATCCGCAATCCCTTCCGGCGTCTGCTGGCCGGTTAATATCATTCCTTCCTTCAAGCCCGGCAGCACCCAGTCGGCCTGAAAGGCGAGACGGTTGAGCTTCTCGACCATTTCTTCTTCGCTTTTCCACAACGTTGGGCGCAGGTTGGGATCGAAAGATATACGCTTTCCCTGAGCCTTAAAGGTGCGTGCGGTATGCGCCAGTAATTCATATGAACTGCTGGACAGCGCCGCCGCCACGCCGCTCAGGTGCAAATGACGGGCGCGGGAGAAGTATTCTGCGTCAAAGTCTTCCAGTGAAAGATGGCTGGCCGCAGAGCCTTTACGAAAATACTCCACAATGGGATCGGTTCCATTTTCAACTTTCGATTTCAGCTGAAAGCCCGTAGCGTAACCGTTGTCAACGGTCACGCCCTGCGCGTCAATCCCCTCTTTTTGCAGGGTATTGAGCACAAAGCGCCCGAAACTGTCGTTTCCTACCCGGCTTACCCAGCCGACCTTCAGGCCGAGCCTGGCCAGTCCGGTCGCCACGTTAAGTTCGGCGCCGGCAACGCGCTTGATAAAGCGATCGACGTCCGCCAGATCCCCGGTTTCTGTCGCGACAAACATCGCCATCGCTTCGCCAAGGGTGATGACATCCAGTGCATTTTTCATGGGTTACTCCTTGCGTAAAACGTCGACGTAGCGGCGGGTGACGGCGGTCAGATCGGCCCCTTCCAGCGGAAACTCG
The DNA here is from genome assembly GCF_001463265.1 of Citrobacter sp. 50677481. Taxonomy (NCBI): domain Bacteria; kingdom Pseudomonadati; phylum Pseudomonadota; class Gammaproteobacteria; order Enterobacterales; family Enterobacteriaceae; genus Citrobacter; species Citrobacter sp. 50677481. Next base: position 130,639 of record NZ_LNHZ01000051.1, on the reverse strand, counting down.
ATACCGCGCGGTACGTGTGCAGGCAGCGCTGAGAGAAGCGCCAGCCAGCGCGGGTCGGCCCGATCCGGCGGGATAGCGCGGTAGCTGTCGTGGTGCCGTGTCGCTGCCTTAACGTGGACGTATCCAACAGAGGACGCCAGTGCATTGGCGGCCTCTTCCGGCGAGTCGCCTACCCACAACCAGTTGCCCATATCAAACGTCAACTGTACCGCAAGCGCCTGCTGCTGGCAGGCGGCGTTAAAGCGCCGCATTGATTCAAGACGACCGCAGGCGGTCTGGTCGTTTTCCACCACCAGCGCCATGCCGCTGCTTGTGAGCCAGTCGCGTAGCGTGTCAAACGAATCAGTATGCTGAAAATGGCCGAGTGAAACTTTCAGCCATAGCGCACGCAGCGTTTGCGCTTCCTGAAGCAGCGCGGGTAACTGCGGGTTGAGGCTGGCGTCGGTGACGAACAGCGGTTGCGGCACGGAGTAGCAGGCCTGCAGCCCGACGCTTTCGATGGCTGAGGCCAGCGCCGGCAGGGCGTTCAGTTCCGCGTCGGTAAACATCTCGCGGCGTATCTCAACGCCGTCGGCGCCTGCGTTGGCGATCACCGGCAGCATCGCGATTTGTCCGCCCGCATCGCGTACGGTGTCATAACCATACGCGGCGGTGACCACCATAATTTTTCTCTGCATGAGGACCCCCGATCTTGCGTGCTTTTTATTACGCTAGATGGAACCGGTTCCAAAGAAAAGTGTAGTGTGTCGAAATTATGATCGCCATCACGAAGGGAGATTAACGGGCGGTAGAACCGCGGACGATCAGCTCGCCGGAAAAAACCTGCTCATGGATAGCCTCGCTGCCGCCTTCTATGCGGCGGACTACCTGCTCTACCGCGGCGTAGCCAATCTGCCAGGTGGGTTGTTTTAACGTGGTGATGCCAACACCCGCCAGCTCTGCCCATTCCAGCTCGTCAAAGCCCAGCAGGCCGATGTCGCTGCCCCAGTTGAGGCCAATGCGCTTCAGCGAACGGGCGACCTGCAACGTCAGCGCGCCGTTAGCCGAAATAACCGCCTTACGCATGCCACGGTGCTGCTGGTGAAATTGACGCAAGGTGTTATCTAACTGCGCGTTTTCCGCCAGCGGGACTTCGGCGTTCTCTGCGACCACGCCAGGGTAGCGCGCCAGCGTGGCGCGAAAAGCGTTGAGGCGTTCGCGGCGGGTATTGACGGTCCCCAACGGCTCGCTAAGAAACAGTAGCGCCTCAAAGCCTTGCTCGAGCAAATGCTCAGTGGCGGTGGTTGCGGCCTGCGTGTTATCCAGTCCCACCACGTCGCAGGCGAAGTCAGGAATTTTCCGGTCGATCAGCACCATTGGCAGCGCGGATTGTTGCAGACGGTTTAAGCCATCCTCGCGCATACCGACAGCGTTCACCACAATCCCTTCGACCTGATAGCTGCGCAGGAGATCAAGGTAGTGCAACTCCTGATCCACTTCGTTGTTGGTGTTACAGACCAGTGGGGTAAAACCCTTCTCGCGGCAGGCGGCTTCTATACCGCTGAGCACGTTAACGGAGTAAGGGTTGGTGATATCGGCGATAATCAGGCCGATGAGACGGGTGCGGCCTCGCTTCAGGCTACGCGCCATCAGGCTTGGGCGATAGTCGAGATCAGCAATGGCTTTTTCAATGCGCGCCAGCAATGCCTCTGAAAGCAGATGCTTTTCGCCGTTCAGATAGCGTGAAATACTGGTTTTACCGGTTTTTGCCGCTTTCGCCACGTCGCTGATGGTGGGGCGCCCTGATTTGCTCATCGCTGATTTCCTTACTTTAGATGAGCATACCTTAGCGCGAAAATACCCGGTGGCGCTACGCCTGGCGGGTAGGGGAATCGATTTTCCGGGCCGGAAGGCGTTCAGGCCGCCATCCGGCACAAGAATTACTGAATAGGGCTTAAGGTGATTTCGACGCGGCGGTTCTGGGCTTTGCCTTCTGCGGTGCTGTTGCTGGCGATCGGGTTCGCCGGACCCATACCGCTGGTGCGGATACGGTTAGCGTCTACGCCCTGAGCGATCAGCGAGCTGGCGACGCTATCAGCACGCTGTTGCGACAGACGCATATTCAGCTCGTGGCCGCCTGTGCTGTCGGTATAGCCAATGACGTTGACGGCGGTTTTCGGGTATTCCTTCAGTACCATCGCGACACCCGTTAGCGTGTTCGCTCCCGCTGGCTTCAGCGTGGCGCTGCTGCTGTCAAAGGTGACGTTGTTCGGCATATTCAGAATGATGTTGTCGCCGCTGCGCGTGACGCTTACGCCGGTTCCCTTCATTTTTTCACGCAGCTTCGCTTCCTGCACGTCCATGTAATAACCCACGCCGCCGCCCAGCGCCGCGCCGGCTGCTGCGCCTATCAGCGCGCCTTTGCCGCGATCTTTCTTCGAGGATGACAGCGCCCCAATACCCGCGCCAACCAGCGAGCCAATCCCGGCGCCGACGCCGGATTTACCCGCTTCGCGTTCACCGGTGTAGGGGTTGGTTGTGCAGCCAGATACCGCCAGCGCGCCGCTCACGATAGCGGCAATGACTAAAACACGTTTCTTCATCTTAATTCCTTAATGTCTTTCTTATTTTTACCACGGCAAGCGTGGCGGTAGATTATGACGTGTGAAGTTGAAGAAAATTCCAGGGATCTCTCTGAAATTTGTAAGTAACATTGAACAGAGAAATACATCTACCCCTCTTCAGGAGCGCCATTTTGCCAACGCACAAACCGGTGTTAACCGCGGCCCACTGGGGGCCTGTCCTCGTGGAAACAGACGGAGAGACCGTCATTTCTTCCCGCGGCGCGCTGCCCACGGAGCATCCCAATTCGCTGCAAAGCGCAGTTCGCGATCAAGTGCATAGCAAATCCCGGGTGCGTTATCCCATGGTGCGTAAAGGTTTTCTTGCCTCGCCGGAAAGGCCACAGGGCGTGCGGGGACAGGATGAATTTGTGCGGGTGAGCTGGGACGACGCCCTGGCGCTTATCCATAAGCAGCACAAACGTATTCGCGATACCTATGGCCCGTCCTCTATTTTTGCCGGTTCCTACGGCTGGCGCTCCAACGGCGTGCTGCACAAAGCCGCCACGCTGTTGCAGCGTTATATGGCGTTGGCAGGGGGCTACACCGGGCATCTGGGGGATTATTCCACCGGCGCGGCGCAGGCCATCATGCCGTATGTGGTAGGCGGCAGCGAGGTTTATCAGCAGCAGACCAGTTGGCCCGTTGTGCTGGAACACAGCGATGTGGTTGTACTCTGGAGCGCCAATCCCCTGAATACGCTAAAAATTGCCTGGAACGCTTCGGATGAAAAGGGAATCGCTTACTTTGATGCGCTGCGGCGCAGCGGCAAACGGGTGATCTGCATTGATCCTATGCGATCGGAAACCGTCGATTTTTTTGGCGATAACATGGAATGGATCGCGCCGCACATGGGCACTGACGTGGCGCTAATGCTCGGTATTGCCCACACGCTGGTGGAAAACGGCTGGCATGATCAGACATTTCTGGCGCGCTACACCACGGGCTACTCACTATTTGCTGAGTACCTCACTGGACAGCGCGACGGCATAGCCAAAACCGCTGAGTGGGCGGCCGACATTTGCGGCATTCCGGCAGAAAAAATCCGCGAACTGGCGGCGATTTTTCACAATAATACCACTATGCTGATGGCCGGTTGGGGAATGCAGCGTCAGCAGTTCGGCGAGCAAAAGCACTGGATGATTGTCACTCTTGCGGCAATGCTTGGGCAAATCGGTACCCCGGGGGGCGGTTTTGGTCTCTCTTATCACTTCGCCAACGGTGGAAATCCGACGCGCCGCTCCGCCGTGCTGGCCTCAATGCAGGGGAGCTTGCCTGGCGGCACTGATGCGGTGGATAAAATCCCGGTTGCGCGCATTGTCGACGCGCTGGAAAACCCCGGCGCGTCTTATCAGCATAACGGCATGGATCGTCACTTTCCGGATATCCGTTTCGTCTGGTGGGCGGGTGGCGCCAACTTTACCCATCATCAGGACACCAACCGACTGATTCGTGCCTGGCAGAAGCCGGAGCTGGTGGTGATTTCCGAATGCTTCTGGACCGCAGCCGCTAAACACGCCGACATTGTACTGCCCGCCACCACCTCCTTTGAGCGCAACGATCTCACCATGACTGGCGATTACAGCAATCAACATCTGGTGCCGATGAAACAAGTTGTGCCGCCGCAGTATGAGGCGCGCAATGATTTTGACGTGTTTGCCGAACTGAGCGAGCGCTGGGAGCGAGGCGGCGGACAACGTTTTACCGAAGGGAAAAGCGAACGGGAATGGCTGGAGACATTCTACAACATCGCTGCCCAGCGTGGGGCCAGCCAGCAGGTAACATTGCCGCCGTTTGCGACTTTCTGGGAAGCCAACCAGCTGATAGAAATGCCGGAAAACCCGGACAACGCGCGGTTTGTGCGTTTTGCTGATTTCCGTCGTGACCCGGCTGCGCATCCGTTAAAAACCGACAGCGGTAAAATCGAAATCTATTCCCGGCGCATTGCCGGTTATGGCTATGCGGATTGTCCCGGGCACCCGATGTGGCTGACGCCGGACGAGTGGCACGGCAATGCGCAGAAAGGCCAGCTTCAGGTGCTGTCGGCGCATCCGGCCCATCGTCTGCACAGCCAGCTTAATTACAGCGAACTGCGTGAACGCTATGCGGTGGCAGATCGTGAACCGGTTACAATTCATCCCGACGACGCGCTGGCGCGCGGCATCCGTGACGGCGATACGGTGCGGGTGTGGAATGATCGCGGGCAGATTCTCGCAGGGGCCGTGGTGAGCGCTGGCATTAAGCCGGGCGTGATCTGCATTCACGAAGGAGCATGGCCGGATCTGGATCCTGCCGCCGGAGGCATCTGCAAAAACGGCGCGGTGAACGTGCTGACCAAAGATTTGCCCAGTTCCCGACTGGGCAATGGCTGCGCGGGGAACACCGCGCTGGCGTGGCTGGAGAAATATTGCGGCCCCGCGCTGACGCTTACGGCGTTTGATCCGCCTGCCAGCTCATAATCCAGGTGGGATGCTGGGTATCCTCTTGCCATGCGCTGTCTTCAATACGAAAGCCCATCGCATGGTAGAAGTTCACCGCGTTCTGGTTTTTTTGATACACCTCAAGACTCAACTGCGTAAAGCGCTGTTGCACATACCGCACAAGTGCTTTGCCGATCCCACTGCGCAGTGCGTCAGGCGTGACAAACAGCGCGCCTAAAAAACGATCTTCCAGAACGCTAACGAACCCTTTCAGAACGTCGTTATCCTCCCACACCCAGGTTCTGGCGGCGGGCAGATACACGTCGCGCACGATCGTTTCGCTCTCGCGCCAGTAGTGTTCAGGAATAAACGGATGGGCAAAGATCGTGCTTTCCAGCCACAGCGCCAGAATCGCCGTCCTGTCGGCGCTACGGGATTCGCGAATCATATTTTTCTCCCGGGTGGCAAAAACAGCCGGTGATATGGTCATTGACCAGTCCGCACGCCTGCATAAAGGAATAGCAAATGGTCGTACCGACGAACTTGAAGCCCCGTTTTTTCAACGCTTTTGACAGCGCGTCGGAGGCGGGCGTAGAGGTTGGGATCTCGCTCAGCGTGGCGGCCTGCGTCACTTGTGGTTGATGGTCGACAAATGACCAGACGAACTGCGCAAATGGTTCGCCGTTTTGCTCCATCGCAAGCCAGGCGCGGGCATTGCCAATGATGGCCTGAATTTTTCCGCGATGACGGATGATGCCCGGGTCGAGCAGCAGCCGTTCGACATCCTCTTCCTGCATCGCCGCCACGCGAACGGGATCGAACTGGTGGAAATTGGCGCGATAGTTCTCGCGTTTTTTCAGCACCGTAATCCACGACAGGCCGGCCTGCTGGCCTTCAAGGCAGATCATTTCAAACAGTTTTTTACCGTCGGTTTCGGGGACGCCCCATTCTTTGTCATGGTAGGCAATATAAAGCGGGTCCTGGCTGACCCAGCCGCATCGTTCCATACTTTCCCTCGCTCTCTGAATTGCCTTAAAAATTTCATTCTGCGCGCCTTGACGCGTCTGCGAAAAAGACAATATTTAATACAGGGCTTTTAGCCTGTCATCCTTCTCTCAATGACAATAATATCGCCGATTTCGGCTCTCCTCTGGAGTCGCATTGATGATGACAAAAAAAGACGGTGGTCGCCGGGAAATCGTTCTGCTGGCGAGCGTGGTGGCCTGTTCGCTATACATCAATACCGCCAGTGCGTGGCAACAAGAATATATCGCCGAAGCGCCATCCGGACATACGACTGAACGCTATACCTGGGACAGCGATCACCAACCGCGTTATGACGACATCCTGGCGGAACGGATCAAATCCTCGCAAAACGTGCCGGGCTTGAGCGTTAACTTTGCGGATGCGTCGCCCCATGAGGCGACCAGTGGCATGAGCATGGGCTGGAATTTCCCGGTTTCAGAGACGGTGATGACCGGGCCGGTCGCCGCGCTCCATTACGACGGTACTACTACATCGATATATAACGAATTTGGCGACAGCGTGATGAATTTATCCGCCGATCCGTTATGGCATGCCAGCGTGAGTACGCTGGGCTGGCGGGTGAATTCGCAATTTGGCGAGATCAGACCGTGGGCGCAGGTCAGCTATAACCAGCAATATGGCGATAGCATCTGGAAAGCGCAGTCCGGGCTAAGCCGCATGGCGGCTACCTCACAAGACAACAGCTGGCTGGACGTGACCGTGGGGGCGGATATGCTGCTTAATCCGCACATGGCCGCTTACGCAGCGCTCACTCAGGCGGAAAATACGCCCAACACCACCGATTACCTCTATACGATGGGGGTCAGCGCCAGATTTTAACCTTGAATTTACAACTACACCTTAGACATAACATGGTATGTGATGATAGTGGGTACTAACTTACAATATAAAAATCAGCTTGCTGAATATATGTCTCGTCATTCATTCCAGATTCCAGGCATTTCATTCCGTTCTGACGGCACTTCATGCCGTTTTTTCCCCGCATAAAATGCATTTCGTTATGGTTGTCAGCAGTGAATTTCCCCTTTTGTTTATGCAGGAATACTGCCATGAAAACTTCAACGTATCAGCGCACCCGTTGGTTGACCCTTATCGGCACCATTATTACGCAGTTTGCCCTGGGTTCTGTTTACACCTGGAGCCTGTTTAACGGCGTACTGTCCGAAAAACTGGATGAACCCGTCAGCCAGGTCGCCTTCTCTTTTGGCCTGCTAAGTCTGGGGCTGGCGATTTCATCTTCCGTTGCCGGAAAGTTACAGGAACGATTTGGCGTTAAACGGGTGACGATGGCGTCAGGCATTTTGCTTGGGCTGGGCTTCTTCCTGACCGCACATTCTTCGAATCTGATGATGCTGTGGCTGAGCGCTGGGGTGCTGGTAGGACTGGCGGATGGCGCAGGTTACCTGTTAACCCTGTCCAACTGTGTGAAGTGGTTCCCGGAGCGCAAGGGGCTGATCTCCGCTTTCGCCATTGGCTCCTATGGTCTGGGCAGCCTGGGTTTTAAATTCATCGACAGTCAACTGCTGGCGACCGTCGGTCTGGAAAAAACCTTCGTAATTTGGGGCGCGATTGTGCTGGTAATGATTGTCTTTGGCGCCACGCTGATGAAAGATGCGCCGAACCAGGAGGTCAAAACCAGGAATGGCGTTGTGGAAAATGATTACACGCTGGCGCAATCGATGCGTAAACCGCAGTACTGGATGCTGGCGGTCATGTTCCTGACGGCGTGTATGAGCGGTTTGTACGTGATCGGCGTGGCGAAAGATATTGCGCAGGGCCTGGCGCATATGGACGTCGCGTCTGCGGCCAATGCGGTGACGGTTATTTCTATCGCAAACCTGTCTGGTCGTCTGGTGCTGGGGATCCTGTCGGACAAAATTGCCCGCATTCGCGTTATTACGATTGGCCAGGTGGTGTCGCTGGTGGGGATGGCCGCTCTGCTGTTTGCGCCGCTGAACGCGATGACCTTCTTTGCCGCTATTGCCTGCGTCGCCTTTAACTTTGGCGGCACCATCACTGTCTTCCCGTCGCTGGTGAGCGAATTCTTCGGCCTGAATAATCTGGCGAAAAACTATGGCGTGATTTACCTCGGCTTTGGCATCGGCAGCATCTGCGGTTCGATCATCGCCTCGCTGTTCGGTGGCTTCTACGTCACCTTCTGCGTGATTTTCGCCCTGCTGATTCTCTCGCTGGCGCTGTCTACCACCATTCGCCAACCAAAACGCGATGTGATGAATATGGCGCATGCCTGAATAAAATAAACAATGACAGGACCAGCCGCGTGGCTGGTCTTTTTGTTATTAGCAGTCGCGTGAAAAATCCGTTTTCAAACTTGAATATTTGTAAAAATCTGCTTCGATCACATTATCTGCTGCCACTTTTTCCCTTCCTTGTGGTCTACTTAGCCGCGCGTGTAGATCTTTCCTGTCTGACTACCTTCGCAATTTGTCCTGCCCGGCTGGGTTAGCCGAAGCGCAGGCTGTGTTTACCCCTCGATTTCCAGGGCTTGCTTGCATGAAATACATTACGTCGATGACGCAGCAAAAGCTGAGCATTTTGCTTGCTGTCTATATCGGTCTGTTTATGAATGGCGCGGTTTATTTCCGTCGGTTTGACGGTTATGCGCAGGATTTTACCGTATGGAATGGAATCGCCGCGGTTGTTGAATTGGCTGGCACTGTACTGGCTACCTTCTTCTTTTTACGTCTCTTTTCCCTGTTAGGCCGTACGGCCTGGCGCGTTCTGGCTTCGCTACTGGTGCTGATCTCCGCTGGCGCAAGCTATTACATGACCTTTATGAATGTCATGATTGGTTACGGTATTGTGGCTTCAGTTATGACCACCGATATCGACCTGTCAAAAGAGGTTGTTGGCTGGACGTTTATTCTTTGGGTGGCTGGCGTAAGCCTCATCCCGCTGGTGTTGATCTGGTTTAACCGCTCGACGGACACCTTTTTGCGTCAGCTTTGTACGCCAAAAGTACGCTGGCGCAGCGCGCTCACCGTTCTGATGGCGGCTTTTCTGGTGTGGGCGCCGATTCGCCTGCTGGAGCTGCACCAGAAGCGCGCCGATCGCATCGCTGGCGTCGACATGCCAAGCTACGGCGGGGTGCTGGCGAACTCGTATCTGCCAACAAACTGGCTGTCCGCACTGGGCCTGTACGCCTGGGCGCAGGTTGATGAATCGTCAGATAACAAATCGCTTATCAATCCGGCGAAAAAATTCACGTATACGCCAACCCAGAATCTTGATGACACCTACGTGATTTTCATCATTGGCGAAACCACGCGTTGGGATCACATGGGCATGCTGGGCTATGAACGTGATACCACGCCGAAGCTTGCGAAAGAGAAGAATCTGGCAATGTACCGCGGCTACTCCTGCGATACCGCCACCAAGCTGTCGCTGCGCTGCATGTTCGTGCGTCAGGGCGGGGCGGAGGATAATCCACAGCGCACGCTGAAAGAGCAAAACGTATTTGCAGTGCTTAAACAGTTAGGTTTTAGCGCCGATCTGTACGCGATGCAGAGCGAGATGTGGTTCTACAGTAACACGATGGCCGACAACATCGCCTATCGCGAGCAGATCGCTGCGGAGCCGCGCAACCGGGGCAAAGCGGTGGATGATATGCTGCTGGTGAACGAAGTTTCGCGTTCCCTGGAGAATAACCCGCAGGGCAAACATCTGATTGTGTTGCATACCAAAGGTTCCCACTACAACTACACTCAGCGCTACCCGCGCGAGTTCGCCCAGTGGAAGCCGGAATGTTATGCCATCGACCGTAAGTGTCCGAAGGACCTGATGATTAACTCTTACGATAACTCCATAACCTATGTGGACCACTTTATCGATAGGGTGATTGATCAGGTGCGCGATAAGAAAGCGATTGTGTTCTACGCGGCGGATCACGGCGAATCGATTAACGAGCGCGAGCATTTGCACGGCACGCCGCGTAAGCTGGCGCCGCCGGAGCAGTTCCGCGTACCGATGATGGTCTGGATGTCGGACAAATATCTCGAGAATCCGGCCAACGCGCAGGCATTCGCGCATCTGAAGAAAGAGGCGGAAATGAAGGTGCCGCGTCGTCACGTTGAGCTGTACGACACGATTATGGGTTGTCTCGGATACACCTCGCCCAACGGCGGGATTAACGAGTATAACAACTGGTGCCATGTCCCTGACGGGAAGAAAGTTGCCGCACAATAAGCGGCCTGACGACTTTCTCGCCGATTAAATGGCATTTTGCGACTAAGGGATTGACGGGGGCGCGCCTGAGCAGTAAGATGCGCCCCGCATTCGGTGATTGGCGCAGCCTGGTAGCGCACTTCGTTCGGGACGAAGGGGTCGGAGGTTCGAATCCTCTATCACCGACCAAATTTAAAGCCCTGCTCAACGAGCAGGGCTTTTTGCATTTGAAGCCAATGAGGATGAGAACCTCCGGGGGAAGAGGTTCGACCCGAGCGAAGCGAGAGAACGTTGCGTCAGCAACGGCCCGCAGGGTGAGCCACGCAGTGGCGAGTCATCCTCTATCACCGACCAAATTTAAAACCCTGCTCAACGAGCAGGGTTTTTTGCATTTGAAGCCAATGAGGATGAGAACCTCCGGGGGAAGAGGTTCGACCCGAGCGATCACCGACCCAATTCGAAACTCTGCCATCTTCATTTTTGCTACAAAAATTGCGCCTTACTTCTCACTATTCGTTAACGATTTTGTGACATATTCCATTGTCTTTTTTTATCTTTGCATCAATCTTTTTTTGCGTTACTTATGGCTGACCCCAGCATTTTCCGCTGTGCGTTTTAACGTTCATGGCATTAATCGCTCAGATATACAGCATTTCGTCAGAAATTTTTCATAATCTGCACAAAACTTAATCACCAAATGTTGCGAAATATTAAGTTTTATATTCTGGCATTACGCGCGTAGCATAAATTTCTCTGCTGAAAATACCCCTCTGGAGTTTTTTTAATCTTTGTTTGTCAATTCTCACCGTTGTCGTAAAACGCGGTTAGCTGTATTGACGTTTTCACATTCTGTTGACAGATTGTAGGGCATGAGGGGCATTTCATGGAGAATCCGCGCTGCAACTCAGTCGTTTAAGTGAATGGAATCCCCACCTCATCACGCCGACCCGGCCGGTCAAAAATAAAAAAGGCCAGGCGGCGCTAACCCACTGCAAAGGGTAAAACAACAACATCACATTTGGAGCAGAAGAATGAGTATTTCCTTGAAGAAGTCAGGGATGCTGAAGCTTGGTCTGAGCCTGGTGGCTATGACCGTCGCAGCAAGCGTACAGGCTAAAACCCTGGTCTATTGTTCAGAAGGTTCTCCTGAAGGGTTCAACCCGCAACTCTTTACCTCTGGCACCACCTATGATGCCAGTTCAGTACCAATCTATAACCGTCTGGTGGAATTTAAAACCGGCACTACCGAAGTGATCCCAGGCCTTGCGGAAAAATGGGAAATCAGTGAAGACGGGAAAACCTACACCTTCCACCTCCGTTCTGGCGTGAAGTGGCAATCCGGCAAAGAATTCAAACCGACGCGCGACATGAACGCCGACGACGTGGTCTTCTCCTTCGATCGTCAGAAAAACGCGCAAAACCCGTACCATAAAGTGTCCGGCGGCAGCTATGAATATTTCGAAGGGATGGGCCTGCCCGATCTGATCAGCGAAGTGAAAAAAGTGGACGATATGACCGTCCAGTTTGTGCTGACGCGTCCGGAAGCGCCGTTCCTCGCCGACCTCGCGATGGACTTTGCCTCTATTCTTTCTAAAGAATATGCGGACAACATGCTGAAAGCCGGTACGCCGGAAAAAGTGGATCTGAACCCTATCGGCACCGGTCCGTTCCAGTTGCAGCAGTACCAGAAAGACTCCCGTATCCTCTATAAAGCCTTTGACGGTTATTGGGGCACCAAGCCGCAAATTGACCGCCTGGTCTTCTCCATCACGCCTGACGCCTCTGTGCGCTATGCCAAACTGCAGAAGAACGAATGCCAGGTGATGCCGTATCCGAACCCGGCAGACATCGCGCGCATGAAGCGGGATAAAAACATCAATCTGATGGAGCAGGCGGGTCTGAACGTGGGTTACCTCTCGTTCAACACCGAGAAGAAACCGTTTGATGACGTCAAAGTGCGTCAGGCGCTGACCTACGCGGTGAACAAAGAAGCGATCATCAAAGCCGTTTACCAGGGCGCGGGCGTCGCGGCCAAGAACCTGATCCCGCCAACCATGTGGGGTTATAACGACGATATCAAAGACTACACCTACGACCCTGAGAAAGCGAAAGCGTTGCTGAAAGAAGCAGGGCAGGACAAAGGTTTCACCGTCGAACTGTGGGCAATGCCGGTACAGCGTCCTTACAACCCGAACGCGCGCCGTATGGCGGAGATGATTCAGGCGGACTGGGCGAAGATCGGCGTGCAGGCCAAAATTGTCACCTACGAGTGGGGTGAGTACCTGAAACGCGCCAAAGCGGGTGAGCATCAGGCGGTCATGATGGGCTGGACCGGCGATAACGGGGATCCGGACAACTTCTTCGCGACGCTGTTCAGCTGCGCGGCGGCGAAAGACGGTTCCAACTACTCTCGCTGGTGCTACAAGCCGTTTGAAGATCTGATTCAGCCGGCGCGCGCCACCGATGATCACAACAAGCGTATTGAACTGTACAAACAAGCTCAGGTGGTAATGAACGAGCAGGCACCGGCCCTGATCATCGCTCACTCCACCGTATATGAGCCGGTGCGTAAAGAAGTCAAAGGCTATGTGGTGGATCCGTTAGGCAAACACCACTTCGATAACGTCTCTGTCGAATAATTAAACGCTATCGTCAGGTAAGCGCTACGCCTCCGAAGATCGGGCAGGCGTAGCGCCACCCGGCAGCAGTGCTTTATTCCTTCTCTGTAAGCGGGAAGGGATAAGATTTGTGAGCAATACAGACTCACGGTTCCACGCCGTGCGTCCTGAGAGAGAATCCGGGTTATGTTGCAGTTCATTCTCCGACGTTTGGGACTCGTCATCCCTACGTTTATCGGTATCACCCTTCTCACCTTCGCGTTTGTCCATATGATCCCCGGCGATCCGGTGATGATCATGGCGGGTGAGCGTGGTATCTCCCCTGAGCGTCATGCTCAACTGTTGGCTGAACTCGGTCTCGATAAACCGATGTGGCAGCAGTACCTCCATTATATCTGGGGAGTCATGCAGGGTGATTTAGGCATCTCGCTGAAAAGCCGTTTGCCGGTGTGGGACGAGTTCGTGCCGCGCTTTAAAGCGACGCTGGAACTTGGCGTCTGCGCCATGATTTTCGCCACCGCGGTAGGCATTCCGGTCGGTGTGCTGGCCGCCGTCAAGCGCGGGTCCATTTTCGATCACACCGCTGTTGGCCTGGCGCTGACAGGTTATTCCATGCCGATCTTCTGGTGGGGGATGATGCTGATCATGCTGGTCTCCGTACACTGGAACCTGACGCCGGTTTCCGGGCGTGTCAGCGACATGGTGTTTCTTGACGATACCAATCCGCTGACCGGTTTTATGCTGATCGACACCGCCATCTGGGGCGAAGAGGGCAACTTTATTGATGCGGTTGCGCACATGATTCTGCCCGCAATGGTCCTCGGCACGATTCCGCTGGCGGTCATCGTGCGTATGACCCGCTCGTCGATGCTGGAAGTGCTGGGTGAAGACTACATTCGTACCGCCCGCGCCAAAGGGCTGACCCGCATGCGGGTCATTATTATTCACGCGCTGCGCAACGCCATGCTGCCGGTGGTCACCGTGATTGGCCTGCAGGTGGGCACGCTGCTGGCGGGCGCCATTCTGACCGAAACCATCTTCTCGTGGCCTGGCCTCGGACGCTGGTTGATTGATGCGCTGCAACGACGCGATTACCCGGTGGTACAGGGCGGGGTGCTGCTGGTGGCGACGATGATTATCCTCGTCAACCTGCTGGTTGACCTGCTGTACGGCGTGGTGAACCCGCGTATTCGTCATAAGAAGTAAGGGGCCATCATGTCACAGGTTACTGAAAATAAAGTTATTGCCGCACCGGTGCCGATGACCCCGCTACAGGAGTTCTGGCACTATTTCAAACGCAACAAAGGCGCGGTTGTTGGCCTGGCGTATGTCGTCATCATGATCCTGATTGCGGTATTCGCCAACGTTCTTGCGCCCTATAACCCGGCGGAACAGTTTCGCGATGCGCTGCTCGCGCCGCCGGCCTGGCAGGAAGGCGGGAGTCTGGCGCACCTGCTGGGTACCGACGATGTGGGTCGCGACGTGCTGTCGCGACTGATGTATGGCGCGCGCCTGTCGTTGCTGGTCGGCTGCCTGGTGGTGGTGCTGTCGCTGGTGATGGGCATCGTGCTTGGGCTGATTGCCGGTTACTTTGGCGGCATTGTTGATAACGTCATTATGCGCGTGGTCGACATCATGCTGGCGCTGCCGAGCCTGCTGCTGGCGCTGGTGCTGGTAGCGGTCTTTGGGCCGTCAATCGGTAACGCCGCGCTGGCGCTGACCTTTGTCGCCCTGCCGCACTATGTCCGGCTTACCCGCGCGGCGGTGCTGGTGGAGGTGAACCGCGACTACGTGACGGCTTCCCGCGTGGCGGGCGCTGGCGCGATGCGTCAGATGTTCATCAATATCTTCCCGAACTGCCTCGCGCCGCTGATCGTTCAGGCGTCGCTCGGTTTCTCTAACGCCATTCTCGATATGGCCGCACTCGGCTTCCTCGGCATGGGTGCGCAACCGCCAACGCCGGAGTGGGGCACCATGCTCTCCGACGTGTTGCAGTTTGCGCAAAGCGCCTGGTGGGTCGTGACCTTTCCGGGTCTGGCGATCCTGCTGACGGTGCTGGCATTTAACCTGATGGGTGACGGTCTGCGTGATGCGCTCGATCCCAAGCTGAAGCAGTAAGAGGTTCGAGATGGCGTTATTAAATGTAGATAAATTATCGGTGCACTTCGGCGACGAAGGCAGCGAATTCCGCGCCGTAGACCGGATTAGTTACAGCGTGAATCAGGGCGAAGTGGTCGGTATCGTTGGCGAATCAGGTTCCGGTAAGTCCGTCAGTTCACTGGCGATAATGGGGCTGATTGACTATCCCGGGCGGGTAAACGCCGAAAACCTGGTGTTTAACGATCAGGATCTGAAACGCATCTCTGAGAAAGAGCGGCGCAACCTGGTGGGCGCCGAAGTGGCGATGATTTTCCAGGACCCGATGACCAGCCTGAACCCCTGCTACACCGTCGGTTTCCAGATCATGGAAGCCATCAAGGTACATCAGGGCGGCAACAAGAAAACCCGCCGTCAGCGGGCCATCGACCTGCTGACACAGGTGGGGATACCGGACCCGGCGTCGCGTCTGGACGTGTATCCGCATCAGCTTTCCGGCGGGATGAGCCAGCGCGTGATGATCGCGATGGCCATTGCCTGTCGGCCAAAACTGCTGATTGCCGACGAACCGACGACGGCGCTGGACGTGACTATCCAGGCGCAAATCATCGAGCTGCTGTTGGAACTGCAACAGAAAGAGAACATGGCGCTGGTGCTGATTACGCACGATCTGGCGCTGGTGGCGGAAGCGGCGCATAAAATCATCGTGATGTACGCCGGTCAGGTCGTGGAAACGGGCGATGCGCACGATATCTTCCGCGCGCCGCGTCATCCGTACACCCAGGCGCTGCTTCGCGCGCTGCCGGAGTTCGCTCAGGACAAAGCGCGGCTGGCGTCTTTGCCGGGTGTGGTGCCAGGGAAATACGACCGTCCCACGGGCTGTCTGCTCAATCCGCGCTGCCCCTATGCCACCGATCGCTGCCGCGCAGAAGAACCTGCGCTGAACCAACTGGACGGCGGACGTCAGTCAAAATGCCACTACCCACTCGATGATGCCGGGAGGCCCACACTATGAGTACGCACGAGGCCACCTTGCAACAGCCGCTGTTGCGGGCCATCGACCTGAAAAAACATTATCCAGTGAAGAAAGGGATCTTTTCTCCTGAACGGCTGGTGAAAGCGCTGGACGGCGTGTCGTTCACCCTTGAGCGCGGTAAAACGCTGGCGGTGGTGGGCGAGTCCGGCTGCGGGAAATCGACGCTCGGTCGTCTGCTGACGATGATCGAAACGCCGACCGGCGGCGAGCTGTACTATCAGGGGCAGGATCTGCTCAAGCACGACCCGCAGGCGCAGAAGCTGCGTCGGCAGAAAATCCAGATTGTGTTCCAGAACCCGTATGGTTCACTGAACCCGCGTAAGAAAGTGGGGCAGATTCTGGAGGAGCCGCTGCTTATCAATACGTCGCTCAGCAAAGCGCAGCGTCGCGAAAAAGCGCTGGCAATGATGGCGAAAGTGGGGCTAAAAACCGAACACTACGATCGCTATCCGCATATGTTTTCCGGCGGCCAGCGTCAGCGTATCGCCATTGCCCGTGGTCTGATGCTGGACCCGGACGTGGTGATTGCCGACGAGCCGGTCTCTGCGCTTGACGTTTCTGTCCGCGCGCAAGTGCTGAACCTGATGATGGATTTGCAGCAGGATCTGGGGCTGTCCTACGTCTTTATCTCCCACGACCTGTCGGTGGTTGAGCACATTGCCGATGAAGTGATGGTGATGTATCTGGGCCGTTGCGTCGAGAAAGGGACGAAGGAGCAAATTTTCAACAACCCGCGCCATCCGTATACGCAGGCGCTGCTCTCCGCCACGCCGCGTCTGAATCCGGACGAGCGTCGCGAACGTATCAAACTGACCGGCGAGTTGCCCAGCCCGCTGAATCCACCGCCCGGCTGCGCGTTCAATGCGCGCTGCCGCCGTCGCTTCGGCCCGTGCACCCAGTTGCAGCCGCAGTTGAAGGAGTACAACGGTCAACTGGTCGCCTGTTTTGCTGTCGATCAGGACGAGAATGGGCAGAAGCCGGTGACATAACCTTCCCGCAAGGCCGGATGGCGCTTGCGCTTGATCCGGCCTTTTCTCTGCTACTCAATCAATTTCAGCAGCGGCGACAGGCACAGCAGTACGCCGTACAGCAGTATCAGCCAGGTTT
The DNA here is from genome assembly GCF_001463265.1 of Citrobacter sp. 50677481. NCBI lineage: Bacteria > Pseudomonadati > Pseudomonadota > Gammaproteobacteria > Enterobacterales > Enterobacteriaceae > Citrobacter > Citrobacter sp. 50677481. Next base: position 113,529 of record NZ_LNHZ01000051.1, on the reverse strand, counting down.
TCAGGCCACGCAGTTTTTCCAGTTGCGCGACCTTGTATATCAGGAAGCAAGGGATCAGGCAGGAGACAATGCCGTATAGCGGGCTGCCGAGCTGGAAGAACACCAGCACCGACACGCGAAATGAGACCCAAATCACCAGCGTCGTCACGATAAACGCACAGATCCCAAGCGTGATCATGCGCGAAGGAATGCGCTCCACGTTGACGATACGACCCAGCAGATTCAGCACAATCCCTTTCATTGCCTCGTGGAAGCCGAGATAAATACCAAAAAACGCGGTCAGGACGGCGAAGATATTCAGTACCGTCGAGGTAATATGGATCACCGGACCGGGAATAACCTGAGCCGCCAGCGCCAGGGCGGAGATGTTTTGCTCGAATGCCGACACCGCTTCTTCGTGGCTGATGGAAAAGGTAAACGAGAAAGAGAAAAACAGAATCACCGCAATCAGCGTGATATAGCTGATGCGGTGGGTGCGAATTGCCATCCGGGTTGCCAGCACCCTGTCGGCCTCGCGCTTGCGATAGGCGATGTTCATCGGATTCAGCACCTGAATAAACACTGCCGAAAAGAAGCAGAACGGAATAGTAAGCAAGACGTCGCGAAAAAACACCGATGCCTGGGGAAAGGCGGTGATATTGGCGAAATTCCAGTGTGGAATCATCGCCAGGCCAAATACCACGATGATCCCCACTTTTACCACCACCATCGGCCCGGAGATTTTGAACAGCAGTTTCTCGCCGCCCGAGGCGATAGCGACCAGCGCTGCGAAGATGGCCGCTTTAAAAAGCAGCGACTGGGAGAGATCGGTCTGGGCCAGGCCAAAGGTACGCAGATAAGACGCGCTGTCGAATACCACGGAAAGCGAATAAATAAAGATGCCGTGGATGATCATCAAAAAATAGATCACCCCGAGAAAAACGCCCCAGTTTTTGCCGAGATAATGGCTAATGACGTCGGTATAGTCATGGCAGGTTTCGCTTTGCGAAAGCGTTTTGAGATACACGTCCTGTACGATCCAGGTCGCCGGATAAGCGATAAGCGACGCGGTGATAAATACCCAAATCCCTTTAAGTCCAATCTGCACCGGCATCAACACCGTACCCGCGCCAATCGCCATACCAATGCACAGCAATACCCAACCAAAGTCGTAGCGGGTAAAAGGAAGTCTGCGCGAAACCTGTTCGCCTGAGCCGTTAAGATGAGAAAGTGATGTGTCGTGCTGCAGAAGTCCCCTGCCAGAAATAGCCTTCACGGCGTCATGGCCGCAAGGGGACGCAATTCTACAGAAGCGCAGGAGACACTGCCAGCCGATTGAGGATTTGCGAGACGCCACGCAGAGTAAAACACGGGCGGATGTGTAGGCAAACCGCTTGCCGTAGAATCCGCAGCAAGCCGGGGCAACCCGGTGAGGCGCAACGTTGCGGGGGCTTGATCCCTGGCGGCGTTTGTTGCTGGATAAAGAGAAAACCCCCGCACGTTGTTCGGTAAAAACCTGGCAACAAAACGGGGGCTAATCTTGAACCTCAACAATTCAAGGATAGCCGCGAACGGTTGCCATTGCAACACAGGCGGCTATATGACGCTGATTCAGTTAGGCATTGCCTTCTGGCACGATTTAGCGGCTCCAGCCATCGCGGGTATAATCGCGGGAATGGTTGTGAACTGGTTACGTAGCAGGAAGTAATCCTCTGACGGGCGTCTGCCTGCCGCAGTGGCAACATGCGCCCGAACCGGGCCGCAGGGATATCCTTGCGGCCTTTTTCGTTTACTGTGGATACGGCACCCAGTCGCCGCCGTTCAGGCGCACGTAGGGTTTATCCTGGTACTGAATCACCACCGCGTTGGCGTTTTCCGAGACCGCCGCGGTTTGCGGCAGATTACTGGTGAGCTTCGTCCAGTCAACCGGATCTTCGGAGAAGATCTTGCCGTCGAGCACGCGCACCACCAGTTCTGAGATGGCCAGATAGCTGCTCGGTTGGGTGATTTCAATCGGCGCGCCCTGATGCGGCGCTTTCATGCCAAAGAATTTCACCCCGGCGGGGACGTTGGTGATCGACGGGCTGGGGATATCGCGCAGACCGGAGACCTGCATTCTGTCGCCTTTCAGCGCCCCGCCATGTTCCGGCACCACCACCACCATGACTTTACGGCCAGACTTCTCGAGCTGCGTAAAGAACGCATCCAGTTCATCGAAGAATTTCTGCGCACGCGCTTTGTAATCCGCCGTTTTGCTCACGCCAGGATAGTGGTTGCCATCGTGTAGCGGCAGGGTGTTATAGAAGGTTGCGCTGCGCGAATCTTTGTCCTTTTCGGTGGTTTCAAGCCAGCGGTTAAGCACTGCCGTATCGTCATAGACTGGCGAGCCGTCAAAGCCCAACAGCGGCACCGGTAAACCACTCTGATCCATCAGCTCAGCCTGCATACCGCCGTTTTCGCGCACTTCTTTCAGGAAGCCGCCGAACTCACCGTTGTGTCCCATCATCAGATGCTGGGCGAAGCCCAGTTTCGACAGATTATCAAACAGATAGCATTCATTGCCGGCTGGTTGATACAGATTGGTATGTGACGGCTGACCGCAGCTGGCGCGCAGCAGGCGAATCGCCGCCGGACCGCTGTAAGAGGTCGCCGAGTTAAAGTGCTTAAACTGAATATCAAAATGCGACCACAGCGGATGCGACATCAGCCCCGCCGCTTCGATATCGGACCACGAAAGCGAGCAGATGTTGATCACCAGCAGTTCAAACGGCTGGGCATCTTCCGGCAGCGCCGCCGGGAAGGGCGTTTTACGTTTTGCTTCCGCGTTGTAAAAGGTGTTCAGCCAGGCGTTGAGGTTGGCGGACGTCGGTGGCGCGGTTTGCGCCGGGATATCACCGACAACCGGCGCGCCTTCAGCGGTGGCGATCGTGGCCGCCGCGGTACCGCCGGTGGTCGTGACGGTGTTGGTCGGCTGACCGGCAGGCCACAGTGAAAAACTCGGCCCCGCCAGCGTCAGAACGTTTAGCCAGACCATTATGGCCACCACAAAAACGGTGACGCGAACCCACTGCGCCAAAAACAGCCACGCCACGAGCAGCACGAACACCGCGCCGATCATTTGCCAGTTAATAAAGCGGGTGACCAGATCGAGCATATAGTCAGTGCTGAACGCCGCGACCTGGGAGCCCTGGCTCATTATACTCTCTGGCCCTGGCAGCCAGGTATCGTGCCAGAACAGGGCAAAACCAATCGGAATGGCGATCCAGTGGCGAAGGCGATGCAGGCTGTAGCGCGGAATCGGCATCAGCAGGAACGCCATGAACACCAGGTTCATCAGGGCGTGGAAGTTAAGATAGCCTGCCCAGAGCAGACCAAATTTCACCAGAAAATAGAAATTCCAGCCCGAAAGTCCGCGCCAGTATTGCCAGAGAGGCGAAGGCGGCGAGGCGTGTTGAGTATGTTGAGTCATTTTTTGGTCGCTCTGGGAATTACCGTGCGGCGCAATGTTCCGGCCGGTTTGACATAACGAGGTTTAGCAAATAGCAGACGGGCGGTGTTGCTGAGACGGCGCAGAGAATGACGCGCCAGATAGCCCAGTGGAAAAAAAATCAGCGCGCAGACGACGATGATTTGCAGAATATCGCTGATGGTCATCATGATGAACGCTCCATTTCATCGTCCAGTAAGCGCAGCGGCTGAGGAATTCGACGCCAGACCTTACCATCGTGTTCAGCGTTCAGTACGGGTTTGACCTCCTGGGTGAGCGGCAGCGGCTGACCCCACAGCTCCGGCGACAGCAGACGCATTTGCACCAGTTCGGCGCTGATCTGATTGTCCTCGAACCACACCATGCGGTTAGAGAACAGATCGCCGGTCGGCAGCGGAAAGATGTGATTCAGGGCGGTGTCGAGATCGTTGACCCGGCAGAACGACAAAAACAGCACCAGTCGGTTGCCGCCAATGGTCACAATATCGCCGGTACGGTGTGGGCGGCAAAGCGTTAATGCCTGTTCCACGCGAATACCTGGCACTGGACGCAGCGCCACCATCACCCCTTTGCCGTCGGCGGGGAGCAGGGTATTGCTCATCATATTATTCACCGCGTCACAGAAGACATCCCACTTCTGAAAGCCGCGCAGCTTCATCGGCTGGGTCATCGACAGCAGGGTGGTGATATCTTCCGGCACATAACGGCTGAACTGTTGGCCCTGCACGCTTTCAATCAGCGTCAGGCAGCGGGAAAGCGGGGCGTTCCACGGGATCACCATATTGGCGCCGCAGCCCAGCAGCAGACGTTCGTCGGTGGCGCGCAGGCTGGCGATATTTTCCCGCACAAGAATTTTTAGCGCGCTGCCGCGCTGGCGGCGCAGGGTGTGGATGCTGCGCGCCAGCGGTTCAATCTGACGATTTTGCTGGAGAGAAAAGACCAATGTCGCCGCCTGGGCGGTACGGGCCTCATTGAATAATGCTTCATTACTGTCGAATAATTTCCAGTGCTCCGACAGCGGCGGCGCACCTTCGAGTACGGTCACGTTACTGAGGATCCGCTTTTCGTCGCTGCGGGGCTGGATGTCGGCTTCGGCCTCTTGCGCCAGTTCCCAGCGACCCTGGCGATGGCGAATGGTCAACTGTTGGCGGGCGCTGACTCCTTTCTCGTTGCACCAGAAGGCGATATCCAGCAGGTGCTGGTCGCCCTGAAAACGCATGCTGGCAAGACCAGACAGCGAGCGATATTCCCCCATTAACAGCGAGAACTGTTTGTCATTATTATTCCCAGGGTTAAGCACCAGAACAGAACAACGATGAAGACGTGTCCATTTATTCATTTTATCCAGCCACTGACGCAATCGTTCCGCTGGAATATTTTGCCACGCATTATTTGCGCATATAAGGATGAATAAGTAATGGGTAGGATCAACTGAGCAGAGTATATCGCGGGACATAAAGTATAGTCCCTTCTCTGAATCTGGCATCGAAAATAACTGAATTTTTTCCGGACCTTGCGTTTCGTCTAATTTGAAAACTTTCCCTGGATCGCTGCCCATACTCATCGCCGCGACTTTTGCAGTCCCGGTTTGAAAAGCAATCGTTTGATTCGCCAGGCTGATAGCATCTTCACTGCGATCAGTGTTAACCCACCAGACACCGCCAGTTGGCATATGGCGAAGTTCATCCCATAATGATGAGATACCTATTGAAAATACTGGGTCCACAGCGTTCCTCGGGTCGCTATTTGTCTGCTTATCAGTTTACTAGCGAAAGCGCAGAAATAAACCTAACATTGAAATTAAAACGTATCAGATTTAGCATGTGAATCAATTTGGCTGGCAGGAAGCCTCTTTACGTCGGCCTTTCCGATTCCATGACTCGTATTCTTTGAGTGATGAAAAATCAGAAAATGCGCGGATTCTGACGCCATCAATTTTCGTTGGGAAGGGGGCTGAATGCAAACAGAAAAAATGTCTGAAGCATGGCGAGTATATTCAAAGGGATAAAAAATATGTCTGACAACGAACCCGATACGCTGCCTGATTCAGCTTTAGGCTATACCTTTCAAAACGATTTCCTGGCCCTGAGCCAGGCTTTTTCATTGCCTGAATTCGATTACACCGATATATCCCAACGTGAACAGCTTGCCGCTGCGATTAAACGCTGGCCGCTGCTGGCTGAATTTGCGCAACAAGAATAAGGGAGTCGTGGATGGCTATTCTGGGACTTCAGGGCATCCGTGGTGGCGTAGGCACGACGTCTATCACTGCGGCGCTGGCCTGGGCATTACAACTGTTAGGTGAAAACGTCCTGGTGGTGGATGCATGCCCCGATAATTTGCTACGCCTGTCATTTAATGTCGACTTTGTGCATCGCGACGGCTGGGCCAGAGCGCTGCTGGACGGGCGTGACTGGCGCGAAGGCGGAATGCGCTATACCTCGCAGCTCGATTTGCTGCCGTTTGGCCAGCTCACGGCGCAGGAACGTGACTATCCCGATCAATGGCAGGAACGGCTCGGCGAGATTGTCCCTGGCCTCCAACGGCTAAAAGAGAGCGGCAGGTATTCCTGGATTTTACTCGATTTGCCCACCGGCGCCGCGCCGCTCACTCGCCAACTGGTCAACGCCTGCGATCGTACGCTGGCGGTCGTCAAAGCCGATGCCAACTGCCATATTCGCCTGCATCAGCAGGCGCTGCCCGCCGGTTCGCATATTTTGATTAACGATTTACGCATTGGCAGCCAGATGCAGGACGATCTTTACCAGGTCTGGCTCCAAAGCCAGCGTCGGCTGCTGCCGATGGTCATTCATCGCGATGAAGCCCTGGCCGAATGCATGGCGGCGAAACAGCCACTGGGAGAATACCGCAGCGATTCGCTGGCCGCCGAAGAAGTGTTGACGCTGGCGAACTGGTGTTTATTGCATTATTCAGGCCGCAAAGACGCCGCCGGGAGCGCAACATGAGTATCCTGTCCCGGTGGTTGCTTATCCCGCCGGTCAGCGCGCGCCTGAGCGAGCGCTATCAGGGCTACCGTCGTCATGGCGCGCCAGCGTTTAGCGCGGCCCTGGGCTGTTTTTGGGCCGTTCTGGCATGGGTATTCATCCCGCTGGAGCATCCGCGCTGGCAGCGGATCCGCGCTGCGCACAAGGCGCTTTACCCGCATATCAACGCCGCTCGTCCGCGCCCGTTAGATCCCGCCCGCTACGTTATTCAAACGCTCTGGCTGATGGCGACCGCCTCGCGTCGACAAACGGCCCAACCGCGCTGGCAGACCTTTTCCCGCCTGGAAGGCGTCCGGGGCCGTTATCATCAGTGGCTGGATAAACTGCCTGAACGGGTCACGCAAAACACAACCCATCTTGATAAGCAAAAGGAACTGGGGCATCTGAGCGCAGGCGCGCGCCGTTTAATCATTGGGATTATTGTCACTTTCTCGCTGATACTGGCGCTGATCTGCGTGACGCAGCCGTTCAACCCGCTGGCGCAGTTTATCTTCCTGATGCTGCTATGGGGCGTTGCGCTGATTGTACGGCGGATGCCGGGGCGTTTCTCGGCGCTGATGCTGATTGTGTTGTCGCTGACCGTATCATGTCGCTATATCTGGTGGCGCTACACGTCCACCCTGAACTGGGACGATCCGGTAAGCCTGGTTTGTGGACTGATCCTGCTGTTTGCCGAAACCTACGCGTGGATTGTGCTGGTACTGGGCTACTTCCAGGTGGTCTGGCCGCTCAACCGTCAGCCGGTGCCGTTGCCCAAGGATATGACGCAGTGGCCGTCGGTGGATATTTTCGTTCCGACCTACAACGAAGAGCTGCACGTAGTGAAAAACACCATCTACGCGTCGCTGGGCATCGACTGGCCGAAAGATAAGCTCAACATCTGGATTCTCGACGACGGCGGGCGGGAAGAGTTTCGCCAGTTTGCCCAGAATGTCGGGGTCCACTATATCGCCCGCACCACCCATGAGCACGCCAAGGCCGGGAACATCAACAATGCGCTGAAGTACGCCAAAGGCGAATTCGTGTCGATCTTCGACTGCGACCACGTGCCGACGCGCTCGTTCCTGCAAATGACCATGGGCTGGTTCCTGAAAGATAAAAAACTGGCGATGATGCAGACGCCGCACCACTTTTTCTCGCCGGACCCGTTCGAACGTAACCTTGGCCGCTTCCGCAAAACCCCCAACGAAGGCACGCTGTTCTATGGGCTGGTGCAGGACGGCAACGACATGTGGGACGCCACCTTTTTCTGCGGCTCCTGCGCGGTGATTCGCCGTAAGCCGCTGGATGAAATAGGCGGTATTGCCGTCGAAACCGTCACCGAAGATGCGCACACCTCGCTGCGTCTGCACCGTCGCGGTTACACCTCGGCTTACATGCGTATTCCGCAGGCGGCGGGGCTGGCGACCGAAAGTTTGTCCGCCCATATCGGCCAGCGTATCCGCTGGGCGCGCGGGATGGTGCAAATTTTCCGCCTCGACAACCCGCTTACCGGGAAAGGGCTGAAATTCGCCCAGCGGTTATGCTACGTCAATGCGATGTTCCACTTCCTGTCGGGGATCCCACGGCTCATCTTCCTGACCGCGCCGCTGGCGTTCTTGTTGCTGCATGCCTATATCATCTACGCGCCCGCGCTGATGATTGCGCTGTTCGTACTGCCGCATATGATTCACGCCAGCCTGACCAACTCGAAGATTCAGGGAAAATACCGCCACTCCTTCTGGAGTGAGATCTACGAAACGGTGCTGGCCTGGTACATCGCGCCGCCGACGCTGGTGGCGCTGATTAATCCGCATAAGGGCAAATTTAACGTCACCGCGAAAGGCGGGCTGGTGGAAGAAGAGTATGTCGACTGGGTGATCTCCCGTCCGTATATCTTCCTGGTGCTGCTTAACCTGGTCGGCGTGGCGGTAGGCATCTGGCGTTATTTCTACGGGCCGGAAAGCGAAATGCTCACCGTCATCGTCAGTATGGTGTGGGTATTCTATAACCTGATTATCCTCGGCGGCGCGGTGGCGGTGTCAGTGGAAAGTAAACAGGTACGCCGTTCTCACCGCGTGGAGATCTCAATGCCAGCGGCGATTGCTCGCGAAGACGGTCATTTGTTCTCGTGTACCGTGCATGACTTCTCCGACGGCGGTCTGGGGATCAAAATCAACGGTCAGGCGCAGGTACTGGAAGGGCAAAAGGTGAATTTACTGCTCAAGCGTGGACAGCAGGAGTATGTCTTTCCCACCCAGGTGGCGCGCGTATGGGGTGAACAGGTGGGGTTACAACTGATGCCGCTGACCACTAAACAGCATATCGATTTTGTGCAATGTACGTTTGCCCGTGCGGATACATGGGCGCTCTGGCAGGACAGCTATCCGGAAGACAAACCGCTGGAAAGCCTGCTCGATATTCTGAAACTGGGGTTCCGCGGCTATCGCCATCTTGCGGAATTTGCCCCAGCGTCGGTCAAAGTAATTTTCCGGTCTCTGACGTCTCTGGTTGCCTGGATTGTGTCGTTCATTCCTCGCCGTCCGGTGCAGGATGATATGGCGGTGCAACCACCGGCTCAGGTTATGGCTCAACAATGATGATAACGCGATGAAAAGAAAACTTTCCTGGATTTGTGCGATGGCAATGGGGGTGAGCGCTATCCCCAGTTTCATGTCGAATGCGGCGCCAGCAATACAACCGCAGACAGCGGCTGAGCCAACCGCGGCCCCGGCCATTCCCGTTCAGGCGGACGACAATCAGCCTGTGGGCCAGGTGATGCCGGGCGTGCCGGGAGCGGATGCGCCGATCGTCGCGCAAAATGGTCCTTCGCGTGATGTGAAACTGACGTTTGCGCAAATCGCGCCGCCGCCGGGCAGTATGGTGCTGCGCGGCGTTAATCCGAACGGCAGCATTGAATTTGGCATGCGCAGTGATGAAGTGGTCACGAAGGCGATGCTGAATCTGGAATACACGCCGTCGCCATCGCTGCTGCCCGTTCAGTCCCAGCTCAAGGTCTATCTGAATGATGAGCTCATGGGCGTGCTACCCGTCACCCAGGAACAGCTTGGCAAAAAGACGCTGGCGCAGATCCCCATCAACCCGCTGTTTATCACTGATTTCAACCGCGTACGGCTGGAGTTTGTCGGCCATTACCAGCAGGTATGTGAAAACCCGTCCAGCAGTACGCTGTGGCTGGATGTAGGTCGCAGCAGCGTACTCGATCTCACCTACCAGACGCTGGAAGTGAAAAACGATCTCTCGCACTTCCCGGTTCCGTTCTTTGATCCGCGCGACAACCGTGCGATGACGTTGCCGATGATCTTCGCCGGCGCGCCCGATCTTAAACTGCAGCAGGCCGCCTCTATCGTCTCGTCATGGTTTGGTTCCCGCTCAGGCTGGCGCGGGCAGCACTTCCCGGTGCTGTATAATCAACTGCCGGATCGGAATGCGATTGTGTTCGCCACTAACGACAGCCGTCCTGACTTCCTGCGCGAGCAGCCGCCGGTGAAAGCGCCGACGATCGCGATGATCGACCATCCGGAGAACCCCTACGTAAAACTTCTGGTGGTGATGGGGCGTGATGAAAACGATCTGCTGCAGGCGGCGAAAGGTATTGCGCAGGGCAACATTCTGTTCCGCGGCAGCAGTGTCGAAGTGAACGAGGTAAAACCGCTGCTGGCGCGTAAACCGTACGATGCGCCGAACTGGGTGCGGACCGATCGTCCGGTGACCTTTGGCGAGCTGAAAACCTATGAGCAGCAGTTGCAGTCCAGCGGCATCGAGCCCGCCGCCATCAACGTTTCCCTTAACCTGCCGCCGGACCTGTATCTGCTGCGCAGTACCGGTATTGATATGAACCTCAACTACCGTTACACCACGCCGCCGACCAAAGACAGTTCGCGCATGGATATCAGCCTGAATAACCAGTTCCTGCAAGCCTTTAGCCTCACCAGCAACGAAAAGAACAACCGTCTGCTGCTGCGTCTGCCGGTGCTGCAAGGGCTGCTGGATGGTAAAACCGACGTCTCGATCCCGGCGCTGAAGCTGGGGGCGGTGAACCAGTTGCGTTTTGACTTTGAGTACATGAACCCAATGCCTGGCGGTACGGTGGATAACTGTATTACCTTCCAGCCGGTGCCGAACCATGTGGTGATCGGCGACGACTCGACCATCGACTTCTCGAAGTACTATCACTTTATTGCGATGCCGGATCTGCGCGCCTTTGCGAACGCGGGTTTCCCGTTCAGCCGAATGGCCGATCTTTCTGACACCATTGCCGTGATGCCGAAAACGCCGAATGAAGCGCAGATGGAAACACTGCTGGAGGCGACGGGCACGATTGGCGCGCAAACCGGCTTCCCGGCCATCAACCTGACCATCACTCAAGACGGCAGCCAGATTCAGGGGAAAGATGCCGATATCCTGATTATTGGCACGATTCCGGACAAGTTAAAGGATGAGAAGCGTATTGACCTGCTGGTGCAGGCGGCGCAGAGCTGGGTGAAAACGCCGCTTCGCCAGAGCGCCTTCCCGGGGATCATGCCGGATGAGGCCGACCGCAAAGCGGATGCGCAGGCCACTGTCACGTCGAGCGGCCCAATGGCCGCCGTGGTGGGCTTCCAGTCGCCGTTTAACGATCAGCGCAGCGTTATCGCCCTGCTGGCGGACAGCCCGCGCGGTTATGAACTGCTGAACGAAGCGATTAACGACAGCGGCAAACGTGCGGCGATGTTTGGTTCGGTGTCCGTCATTCGCGAGTCGGGCGTCAACAGCTTGCGGGTGGGTGATGTTTATTACGTCGGACATCTGCCGTGGTTTGAACGTCTGTGGTATGCGCTGGGAAATCATCCGGTGCTGTTAGCGGTGTTGGCGGCCATCAGCGTGGTATTGCTGGCATGGGTGTTGTGGCGCCTGCTGCGCATCATAAGCCGCCGCCGTCTTGATCCAGACCATGAGTAACGCATGATGAACGCGCTGCGTAGTGGAATCGCTGTTGTCCTGATGTTGGCCGCCCTGACCGTTCAGGCGGCCTGTCATTGGCCCGCCTGGGATCAGTTCAAAAAGGATTACATCAGCAAGGAGGGCCGGGTGATTGATCCGAGCGACGCGCGGAAAATCACCACCTCGGAAGGGCAAAGCTACGCCATGTTCTTTGCCCTCGCGGCTAACGATCGTCCGGCGTTTGATACGCTTTTGGCATGGACCGAAAACAACCTGGCGCAAGGCTCGCTGAAAGCGCATCTGCCCGCCTGGCTGTGGGGACAAAAAGATCCAGCGACCTGGGAAGTGCTGGACAGCAATTCAGCTTCTGACGGCGATATCTGGATCGCCTGGTCGCTGCTGGAAGCCGGGCGTTTATGGCAGGAGCCGCGATACACCGATATCGGTAAAGCGCTGCTGAAGCGGATTGCCACTGAAGAAGTGGTGACGGTGCCAGGGCTGGGGTCGATGTTGCTGCCGGGCAAAATCGGTTTTGCCGAAGAAACCCGCTGGCGCTTCAACCCGAGTTATCTGCCGCCGCAGCTGGCGCAGTACTTTACCCGTTTCGGCGCGCCGTGGACCACCCTGCGGGAGACGAATCAGCGGCTGCTGTTAGAAACCGCGCCGAAAGGCTTTTCGCCGGACTGGGTGCGTTACGAGAAAAACAAAGGCTGGCAGTTAAAACCAGAAAAAACGCTGGTCAGCAGCTACGACGCCATTCGCGTCTATCTGTGGGCCGGGATGATGCATGACGGCGACCCGCAGAAAGCGCGGCTGCTCACTAAATTCAAACCGATGGCTACCCTGACAACCCAAAACGGCGTTCCGCCGGAGAAAGTGGATGTCGCCAGCGGCAAGGCGCAGGGCAACGGCCCGGTAGGCTTTTCCGCTTCTTTACTGCCTTTCCTGCAAAACCGCGACGCACAAGCGGTGCAGCGACAGCGCGTTGCAGACCACTTTCCTGGCAGCGATGCCTATTACAGCTACGTGCTGACCCTCTTCGGACAAGGGTGGGACCAGCATCGTTATCGCTTCACCGTCAAAGGTGAGTTACTACCTGACTGGGGCCAGGAATGCGCAAGTTCACACTAAGTTTTCTTGGGGTATCGCTCGGTATTGCGCTGATGCCCTTCGCGGAAGCCGCGCCGTCGGCGCAACAATTGTTACTCGACCAGGTTCGGCTGGGCGAGGCCACGCACCGCGAAGACCTGGTGCGTCAGTCGCTCTACCGGCTGGAGCTGATCGACCCGAATAACCCTGACGTTATTGCTGCCCGTTTCCGCTATATGCTGCGTCAGGGCGACAACGACGGCGCTCAAAAGCAGCTCGACAGGCTTGCTGAGATCGCGCCCAATTCGGCGGCGTATAAATCGTCGCGCACCACCCAACTGCTGGCGACGCCGGATGGCCGCCAGGCGCTGCAGGAAGCGCGGTTACAGGCGACGACCGGACATGCGGAAGAGGCCATCGCCGCTTACGATAAGTTATTCAAAGGCGCGCCGCCGGAAGGCGAGCTGGAGGTGGAGTACTGGAGTACGGTGGCGAAAGTGCCTGCCAGACGCGGTCAGGCGATCAACCAGCTTAAGGCGATCAACGCCCGCAGCCCCGGCAATACCGGGTTGCAGAATACCCTGGCGCAACTGCTGTTCGATAACGACCGTCCGGCTGAAGGTTTTGTCGTACTGGAACAAATGGCGAAATCCAGCGCCGGACGCAACGCGGCGGCAACGCTCTGGTACGCCCAGATAAAAGATTTGCCGGTCAGCGACGCCAGCGTAAAAGCGTTGCAAAAGTACCTCACCGTGTTTAGTGAAGGGGACAGCGTGACGGCGGCGCGCAGTAAGCTGAACGAACAGCAACAACAGCTTGCCGATCCGACGTTCCGCGCCCGTGCGCAGGGGCTGGCGGCGGTAGAGGCCGGGCAGGGCGGCAAAGCGGTTGCCGGGCTGCAGCAGGCGGTGAAAGCGAATCAAAACGACAGCGAAGCCGTTGGCGCGCTGGGTCAGGCGTATTCACAGCGCGGCGATCGCGCCAGCGCGGTGGCGCAGTTTAAAAAAGCGCTGGCGATGGATCCGCAAAGCCCGAGCCGCGACAAATGGGAAAGCCTGCTGAAGGTGAACAGCTACTGGCTGGCGATCCAGCAGGGCGACGCCGCGCTGAAGGCGAATGATATCGACCAGGCCGAACGGTTTTATCAACAGGCAAGACGCATCGACAATAGCGATAGCTACGCGGTGCTGGGGCTGGGCGACGCGGCAATGGCACGTAAAAACTACCCGGCTGCCGAGCGTTACTATCAGCAGACGCTGCGTATGGACAGCGGCAACACCAACGCCGTGCGCGGCCTGGCGAACCTCTATCGCGAGCAGTCGCCGGAGCGAGCCAGCGCTTTTATCGCCACGCTTTCCGCCAGCCAGCGCCGCAGTATTGATGACATTGAACGCGGGCTGGAAAACGATCGTCTGGCGCAACAGGCTGAAACGCTGGAGAGCCAGGGCAACTGGGCGCAGGCGGCGGAGCTGCACCGGCGTCGTCTGGCGCTGGATCCGGGCAGCGTCTGGATAACCTACCGTCTGTCGCGCGATCTGTGGCAGGCCGGTCAGCGTAGCCAGGCCGACGCGCAGATGCACGCGCTGGCGCGTCAGAAACCTGGCGATCCCGAGCAGGTCTATGCTTACGGGCTGTACCTGTCCGGCGCCGATCGGGACCGCGCGGCGCTGGCGCATATCAACGCGCTGCCGCGCAGCCAGTGGAACCCAAATATTCAGGAACTGGCCGACAGGCTGCAAAGCAACCAGGTATTGGAAACCGCTAACCGTCTGCGCGAAAGCGGCAAGGAGCGTGAAGCCGAAGCGCTGCTACGTCAGCAGCCTGCTTCTACCCGTATCGACTTAACCCTCGCCGACTGGGCGCAGCAGCGCCGGGACGCTACGGCCGCGCGCGGATATTACAGCGGCGTGCTGGCGCGCGAACCGGATAACGTTGACGCGCTGCTTGGGCTGGCGGAGAACGACATCGCTCAGGGCGACAACGCGGCCGCGCGGGCGCGACTGGCGGCACTGCCGACGACCAACGGGTCTTCAATGAATATGCAACGTCGGGTGGCGCTGGCGCAGATGCAACTGGGCGATACCGTGGCGGCCAGACAGACATTCGATAGCCTGATTCCGCAGGCGAAATCGCAGCCGCCGTCGATGGAAAGCGCGATGGTGCTACGTGATGCCGCCAGGTTTCAGGCCCAGAGCGGCGAGCCGCAGCAAGCGCTGGAAACGTATAAAGATGCCATGGTCGCCTCTGGCGTCACCCCGACGCGTCCGCAGGATGACGACACTTTTACCCGTCTGACCCGCAACGATGAAACAGACGACTGGCTGAAGCGCGGCGTGCGCAGCGACGCGGCGGATCTGTATCGTCAGCAAGATTTGAACGTAACCCTCGAACACGATTACTGGGGATCGAGCGGTACCGGCGGTTATTCCGATCTGAAAGCGCACACCACCATGCTGCACGTTGATGCGCCCTGGTCCGATGGGCGTATGTTCTTTCGCACCGACCTGGTCAATATGAATGTCGGCAGCTTCGCAACCGATGCCGACGGGCGTTATGACAACAACTGGGGCACCTGTACGCTGGAAGACTGTAGCGGCAACCGCAGCCAGTCGGACGCCGGGGCGAGCGTGGCGGTGGGCTGGGCAAACGACACCTGGCGCTGGGACATCGGCACCACGCCAATGGGCTTCAACGTGGTTGATGTGGTTGGCGGCGTCAGCTACAGCAGCGATATCGGGCCGTTAGGGTATACGCTTAACGCGCATCGTCGTCCCATTTCCAGTTCGCTGCTGGCGTTTGGCGGCCAGAAAGACGCGCAGAGCCATAACGGCGACAGCGATGCGATTAACACCGGTAAAAAATGGGGCGGCGTACGCGCCGACGGCGGCGGCATCAGCCTCAGTTACGACAAAGGGGAAGCGAATGGCGTCTGGGCTTCGCTCAGCGGCGACCAGTTAACAGGGAAAAACGTGGCGGACAACTGGCGCGTGCGCTGGATGACCGGGTACTACTACAAGGTGATTAACGAGAATAACCGCCGCGTCACTGTCGGTCTGAACAACATGATCTGGCACTACGACAAAGACCTCAGCGGCTATTCGCTCGGTCACGGTGGTTACTACAGTCCGCAGGAATATGTGTCGTTTGCGGTGCCGGTAATGTGGCGTCAGCGTACGGAAAACTGGTCCTGGGAGCTGGGCGGTTCCGTGTCGTGGTCGCATTCACGCACGAAAACGATGCCGCGTTATCCGTTGACGAACCTCATTCCGGCGGATTACCAGGAGGCGGCGCGCGATCAGACCAATGATGGCGGCAGCAGCCAGGGCTTTGGTTATACCGCCCGGGCGCTGGTGGAGCGGCGTGTCACCTCCAACTGGTTTGTCGGCACCGCTATCGATATCCAGCAGGCGAAAGATTACACCCCAAGCCATTTCCTTCTTTACGTGCGTTATTCCGCCGCAGGCTGGCAGGGCGATATGGATTTACCGCCGCAGCCGCTGGTGCCTTACGCCGACTGGTAATCGCCAGGGTCGGATGGCGCTGCGCTGGCGTGAAAGCCAGATAAGACAACGCCGCCATCCGACGACCTGAACTCAGAAAAGTCCTTTTCAGATACGGCCTCTCTTAATGCCGCTGCAATCGGGTATACTCGGGCGGCAATTTGGGATATCCGGGGGAGACAATATTGCGCGTGAGTCGCTCGTTAACAATTAAGCAGATGGCAATGGTCGCGGCCGTTGTCATGGTGTTCGTTTTTATTTTTTGCACCGTTTTGCTATTCCATCTGGTTCAGCAGAACCGCTATAACACGGCTACGCAACTGGAAAGTATCGCCCGCTCCGTTCGTGAACCCTTGTCTGCCGCCATATTAAAGGCGGATCTCCCCGGCGCGGAGGCGATTCTCGCCAGCATAAAACCGGCTGGGGTGGTTCAGCGCGCCGATGTCGTGCTGCCAAATCAGTTTCAGGCGCTGCGCATGAGCTTCATTCCTGAACGCCCGGTGCCGGTCATGGTCACCCGACTTTTTGAATTACCGGTGCAAATTTCCCTGCCCGTCTATTCGCTCGAGCGTCCGGCGAACCCACAGCCGCTGGCCTATCTGGTGCTACAGGCGGATTCGTTCCGTATGTATAAGTTCGTCATGAGCACCCTCTCCACGTTAGTGACTATTTACTTACTTTTGTCACTCATGCTGACCGTGGCGATTAGCTGGTGCGTAAACCGCCTTATTCTGCACCCGTTGCGCAAAATCGCCCGCGAGCTGAACGATATTCCGCAACAGGATCTTATCGGGCATCAGCTGGCGCTGCCGCGTCTGCACCATGACGATGAGATCGGGATGCTGGTGCGCAGTTATAACCTTAATCAACAGATGCTTAAACGCCACAGCGAAGAGTTGACGGGGAACGCGATGCGTTTTCCGGTTTCCGAGCTGCCCAACAAAGCCTTTCTGATGGGGTTGCTGGAGCAAGTGGTGGCGCGACAGCAGACCACCGCGTTGATGATCGTCACCTGCGAAACGCTGCGTGATACCGCAGGCGTGCTGAAAGAGGCGCAGCGGGAAATCCTGCTGCTCACGCTGGTGGAAAAACTGAAATCGGTGATTTCCCCGCGAATGGTGCTGGCCCAGATCAGCGGCTACGACTTTGCGATTGTCGCTCACGGCGTGAAAGAGCCGTGGCACGCCATCACGTTAGGTCAGCAAGTGCTCACTATTATTAATGAGCGGTTGCCGGTCCAGGGGATCCAGCTACGCCCGAGTTGCAGCATTGGCGTGGCGATGTTTTATGGCGACCTCAGCGCCGAGCAGCTCTACGTTCGTGCCGTTTCGGCGGCGTTTACCGCCCGTCGGAAAGGCAAAAACCAGATTCAGTTCTTCGACCCTGAACAAATGGCGCAGGCGCAAAAAAGGCTGACCGAAGAGAGCGACATTCTTACCGCGATGGAAAACCACCAGTTTGCGCTCTGGCTACAGCCGCAGGTGGCGATTGCCAGCGACAAGGTGGTGAGCGCGGAAGCGCTATTGCGTTTGCAGCAACCGGACGGAAGCTGGGCGTTACCGGAAGGGCTGATTGAGCGCATCGAGTCCTGCGGCCTGATGGTCACCGTGGGGCGCTGGGTGCTGGAGGAGTCTTGCCGTCTGCTTGCCGCCTGGCAGGAACGCGGAATGGCCATGCCGCTGTCGGTCAACCTGTCGGCGCTGCAACTGATGCACCCGACCATGGTGTCGGACATGCTTGAGCTGCTGGCCCGTTATCGCATCCAGCCGGGTACGCTGATTCTGGAAGTGACCGAAAGCCGCCGTATCGACGACCCGCACGCCGCGGTGGCGATATTACGACCATTGCGAAACGCTGGCGTGCGCATTGCGCTGGATGATTTTGGTATGGGTTACGCGGGGTTGCGTCAGCTCCAGCACATGAAGTCGCTGCCGGTAGACGTACTGAAAATCGACAAAATGTTTGTCGACGGTCTGCCGGAAGATAACAGCATGATCACGGCGATTATTCAGCTGGCGCGCAGCCTGAATCTGCAAACGATCGCCGAGGGCGTTGAGAACGAGGCGCAGCGCGACTGGCTGGCGCAAGCCGGTGTGGATATCGCTCAGGGCTATCTTTTTGCCCATGCCGTGACGGCTGAAACCTTCCAGGAACAGTATCTCACGCACAAGTGACGTAATTACAAAACTTTAAAAAGGCCCGGCTTATGCGAGCCAGTTCAAAGTTTTTAACATTTTTGTTTCAATTATGATCCAGGTGCATTTCTGTCGTGTTGTCCGGGTGTTATTTTAAGGCCGCAGGTTAATCATAACCTTACAAGACCTGTGGTTTTTACTTCAAGGACACCCTATGAAAACCTCTCTGTTCAAAAGCCTTTATTTTCAGGTCCTGACAGCAATTGCCATTGGTATTCTCCTTGGCCATTACTACCCTGAATTAGGCGCACAAATGAAGCCGCTTGGCGACGCGTTCGTCAAGCTGATAAAGATGATCATCGCTCCTGTCATCTTCTGTACTGTCGTGACCGGCATTGCAGGCATGGAAAGCATGAAGGCCGTTGGCCGCACCGGTGCGGTAGCGCTGCTTTACTTTGAGATCGTCAGTACGATTGCGCTGATCATTGGTCTGATTATCGTTAACGTCGTGCAGCCAGGAGCCGGGATGAACGTTGATCCCGCGACTCTCGATGCGCAGGCGGTGGCGGTTTACGCCGAGCAGGCGAAAGATCAGGGCATTGTCGCCTTCCTGATGGATGTGATTCCGGGCAGCGTCATTGGCGCGTTTGCCAGTGGTAACATCCTGCAGGTGCTGCTGTTTGCGGTGCTGTTTGGCTTTGCCCTGCATCGCCTGGGCAGCAAAGGCCAGCTGATTTTCAACGTCATTGAAAGTTTCTCGCAGGTCATTTTCGGCATTATCAATATGATCATGCGCCTGGCGCCTATCGGCGCGTTCGGCGCAATGGCCTTCACTATCGGTAAATATGGCGTCGGGACGCTGGTGCAACTGGGGCAGCTTATTATCTGCTTCTACATCACCTGTATCCTGTTTGTGGTGCTGGTACTGGGTTCTATCGCGCGGGCGACGGGCTTCAGCATTTTCAAGTTTATCCGCTATATCCGCGAAGAGCTGCTGATCGTGCTGGGTACCTCCTCTTCTGAGTCCGCGCTGCCGCGTATGCTCGATAAGATGGAGAAGCTGGGCTGCCGCAAGTCGGTGGTTGGGCTGGTTATCCCCACCGGGTATTCCTTCAACCTTGACGGGACGTCGATATACCTGACGATGGCGGCGGTGTTTATCGCCCAGGCGACCAACAGCCATATGGATATCTTCCATCAGATCACGTTGCTGGTCGTGCTGCTGCTCTCCTCTAAAGGCGCGGCGGGGGTAACCGGAAGCGGCTTCATCGTGCTGGCGGCGACCATCTCTGCGGTAGGCCATCTGCCGGTGGCGGGCCTGGCGCTTATCCTCGGTATCGACCGCTTTATGTCGGAAGCCCGTGCGCTGACTAACCTGGTTGGCAATGGCGTGGCGACGGTCGTGGTGGCGAAATGGGTGAAAGAGTTGGATTCCCAAAAGCTCGACGATGTCCTGAATAATCGTGCGCCGGACGGCAAAACGAACGAAATATCCTCATAATCTCACGACTTATGACCGCAGTCCCTTGTGGGGCTGCGGGCTCCTGCGCATAATTGACCCCTGCACCTTAATCCTTCAACATGAAGGCATTGGGTTTATTTCACTTCTGCCGTGACATTTCCATGTTCTTGCGGTCTAACACGAAGTGTTTTTACGTCATATTCAGACTGGCCTTCGCAGGGCTGTCTTTTTATTACCAGGATTGTTGATCAGGGGTTCACATGCAGGGCACAAAAATTCGACTTATAGCGGGCGGTTTGCTGATGATGGCCACTGCCGGCTATGTGCAGGCAGATGCGCTCCAGCCTGACCCGGCATGGCAACAGGGGACGCTGGCGAATGGATTACAGTGGCAAGTGTTAGCCACCCCGCAGCGCCCCAGCGACCGCATTGAGGTCCGCCTGCTGGTAAATACCGGTTCGCTCACTGAAAGTACGCAACAGAGCGGTTTCAGTCATATTATTCCTCGTATTGCATTAACCCAGAGCGGCGGACTGGACGCCACCCAGGCGCGTTCGCTTTGGCAACAGGGTTTCGACCCCAAGCGTCCGATGCCGCCCGTTACCGTCTCCTATGACTCCACGCAATACAATCTCAGCCTGCCCAACAACCGTAACGATCTGCTGAAAGAGTCGCTGACCTATCTGGCGAATACGATGGGCAAACTGGCGATCACCCCGGAAACGGTGAACCATGCGATCAATAGCGAAGATATGGTCACTACGCTGCCGGTCGATACCAAAGAAGGCTGGTGGCGCTACCGGCTGAAAGGCTCCGCGCTGCTGGGTCACGATCCCGCTGAACCGCTGAAGAAGCCGATCGATGCGGCGAAAATTCACGATTTTTACCAGAAATGGTATACCCCGGACGCGATGACGCTGATTATTGTCGGTAACGTCGACGCGCGGACGGTAGCTGAGCAAATCAACAAAACGTTTGGCGAACTGAAGGGCAAACGCGAAACGCCTGCGCCAGTGCCGACGCTGTCGCCGCTGCGCGCTGAGGCGGTGAGCATCATGACCGACGCCGTGCGCCAGGATCGTTTGTCAGTCATGTGGGATACACCGTGGCAGCCGATTCGCGAGTCATCCGCGCTGCTGCGCTACTGGCGCGCGGATCTGGCGCGTGAGGCGCTGTTCTGGCACGTACAGCAGGCGCTGAGTAAGAACAATGCTAAAGATATCGGCCTCGGCTTTGACTGCCGCGTGCTGTTTCTGCGCGCTCAGTGCGCCATCAATATTGAATCGCCGAACGATAAGCTCAACGCCAATTTAGGCACCGTGGCGCGCGAACTGGCGAAAGTGCGCGATAACGGTTTGCCGGAAGACGAGTTCAACGCGCTGGTGGCGCAGAAGAATCTGGAGCTACAAAAGCTTTTTGCCACCTATGCCCGCACTGATACTGACATTTTAATCAGCCAGCGCTTGCGTTCGCTGCAAAATCAGGTGGTGGATATCGCGCCGGAGCAGTATCAGCGTCTGCGTCAGGACTTTCTTAATGGTCTGACCGTGGAGATGATGAACCAAAGCCTGCGTCAGCAACTGTCCCAGGAGATGGCTTTGATTCTGCTGCAGCCGAAGGGAGAACCGGAATTTAACATGAAGGAACTGCAGGCCACGTGGGATCAGATTATGGCCCCGGTGAGCACGGCGGCAGCGACGGTTGAAACGGATGATGCGCATCCGGAAGTCACGGATATTCCGGCCGCGCAGTAACCTGCAATTCTGTTGGCCCGGTAAGCGTAATGCTACCGGGCAACGGTGAATGGCTTACTGCGGCATTGCGTCGCGCGGGATAATCGCCCCGCGATGCTGTATTACCGTGCTGGCGGTCAGGTGTCCGCGCTTCGCAGCCGCTACGGTATCGCCACCGGTCAGGCGAATGGCCAGATATCCTGCGCTGAACGAGTCCCCTGCGGCGGTGGTGTCAATGACGTTCTCTTTCGGCAGTTTTACCGCCGGGACGTCAATCAGATCTTGTCCCGCAACAGACACCAGGCAGGAATCTGCCCCGCGTTTCACCACCACTTCCTCTACGCCCGCGGCGTGCGTCCGCGCAATCACTTCTTCTACGGGTTTGACGCCCCACAGCGCGTCTTCGTCATCCAGCGTCAGGAAGGCGATATTGGTGCAGTCGAGCATCTGCTGATACACCTGCTGCGTTTCTTCTTTGCTTGCCCACAGACGCGGACGGTAGTTGTTGTCGAAAATGACTTTGCCGCCGTTAGCGCGGCACTCGCGCAGCAGGGACAACAGCTTTTCACGGCTGCCCGGGCTGAGGATCGCCAGGCTAATGCCGCTCAGGTAGAGATAATCAAACGTCGCCAGTTCTTCACAGATCGTCGCAGACTGCTCGCTCTCGAGCCAGAATTTCGCCGCGGCCTCGTTGCGCCAGTAGTAAAACGTGCGTTCGCCGCTGCTGTCGGTCTCAATGTAGTACAGCCCCGGCAGACGGTTTTCCATACGCTGGGTCAGCGAGGTATCGACGTTTTCACCGTGCCATGCGTCCAGCATCTGCTGGCTGAAACTGTCCGTGCCCAGCGCCGTGACGTAGTGAACGGAAAGCGCCGCAGCGTCAACCTGGCGGGCAATATAAACGGAAGTATTCAACGTATCGCCACCGAAGCCGCGCTGAACGTCAGCGCCTTTCTGTGACAGTTCGATCATGCATTCGCCAATCACGGCAATCTTTTTGGACATAGTCGTGAACCTACCTGGAAAAATTAACGTTAGTGTGCGCTGTGGGTGTTTGGTGGTCAATCATATTAAAACAACGTTCCATTATTTTTTTGAGCCAGTCCGTATTCTGCGTTGTTTTTTCCTGACTGTTGTCGTTTTTGCGTGTGACGCAGCATAAAGTTCTTCGCGCGAAGGCCGATAACCCTTGACGAGTCCGGGCAGCCACACACTTAATCACGGGACATCGGCGATGATAAACCAGATTATCCAGCAGCTAAGCACGTCCGCAGCGAGCCCTGAATGCTTGCAGGAGCGTCGCTACTGGCTGCAGTGTGAGCGCGCTTACACTTTTCAGCCTATCTATCAGACCAACGGGCGTCTGTTGGCGGTAGAGCTTCTGACGGTGGTCACGCATCCGGATAATCCCGCGCAACGCATTGCGCCCGACCGTTATTTTGCCGAAGTGGCGGTACGCCAGCGTATTGAGGTGATAAAAGAGCAGCTCTGCTTACTTGAACAAAAGGCAGACTTTTTCCAGCGTCACGCGCTTCTGGCGTCCGTCAACGTTGATGGCCCGACCTTAATCGCTCTGCGCGAGTATCCGCAGATCCTTCAGAATATCGAGCGTATGCCCTGGCTGCGCTTTGAGCTGGTGGAACACATCCGTCTGCCAAAAGAGGCTTCGTTTGCCTCGATGTGCGAGGCAGGACCGCTGTGGCTGGATGACTTCGGCACCGGGATGGCTAACTTTTCCGCCCTCAGCGAAGTGCGCTACGATTTTATTAAGATAGCCCGCGAGCTGTTTGTGTTGCTTCGTCAGACGTCAGAAGGGCGTAACCTCTTCACCCAACTGCTACAGCTGATGAACCGCTACTGCCGTGGCGTTATCGTAGAAGGTGTCGAGACGCAGGAAGAGTGGCGAGACGTACAGCGCTCGCCCGCGTATGCCGCTCAGGGCTATTTCCTCTCTCGTCCGCGACCTTTTGCCTGTCTGGATGAGGTGAATTTGTCGCATTAAATCAGGCTGTTTCCGGTAAATCCGCCTGGCTGGACTATCTTTAGGACAGGCAAGGGAAGAAGTGAGGAAGCAGAACATGACCAGAGCAGGCAAAATTACCGCCGCTGTAACAGGGACTTTCTTGTTGTTGATCGTCGTGCTCATTGTCCTGATCGCGACATTTGACTGGAACCGACTCAAACCGACCATCAACCAGAAAGTCTCTGCGGAACTGAACCGTCCATTCGCCATTCGCGGCGATTTAGGCGTGGTGTGGGAGCGTCAGAAACAGGAAACCGGCTGGCGAAGCTGGGTGCCGTGGCCGCACATCCACGCCGAGGATATTATCCTTGGCAACCCGCCGGATATCCCCGAAGTGACGATGGTGCATCTGCCTCGTGTTGAAGCGACGATTGCCCCGCTGGCATTGCTCACGAAAACCGTGTGGCTGCCGTGGATCAAGCTGGTGAAGCCCGACGCGCGGCTGATTCGTCTGACGGAGAAAAACAATAACTGGACGTTTGATCTCGCCGGGGATGAACAAAAAGATCCCAACGCGAAGCCGTCTTCCTGGTCTTTCCGCCTCGACAACATCCTTTTCGATCAGGGGCGGATCGCCATTGATGACAACGTCAGCAAGGCGGATATTGAGATCCTTGTCGATCCGCTGGGTAAGCCGCTGCCGTTTAGCGAAGTGACGGGAAGCAAAGGTAAAAATGAAAACGCCAACGTTGAGGATTACGTTTTCGGCCTGAAGGCGAAAGGGCGTTATAACGGCGAACCGCTCAGCGGGACGGGGAAAATTGGCGGTATGCTGGCGCTGCGTAGCGCTGATGCGCCATTCCCGGTGCAGGCTGATTTTCGTTCCGGAAATACCCGCGTGGCGTTTGTCGGAGTGGTGAACGACCCGATGAAAATGGGCGGCGTCGATTTACAGCTTACGTTTTCCGGCGATTCGCTGGCGGAACTGTATGACCTGACCGGCGTCCTCTTGCCGGATACGCCGCCGTTTGAAACAGATGGCCGTCTGGTGGCGAAAATCGACAGCGAAAAATCCTCGGTCTATGACTACCGCGGCTTCAACGGACGGATTGGCGACAGCGACATTCACGGCTCGCTCACCTATACCACCGGTAAACCGCGTCCGAAGCTGGAAGGGGATCTGGAGTCTCGCCAACTGCGTCTGGCGGATTTAGGCCCGCTGATTGGCGTCGATTCCGGCAAAGGAGCCGAACAGACCCGGCGTTCAGAACAGAAAAAGGGTGAAAAAAGCGTCCAGCCTGCGGACAAAGTGCTGCCCTATGACCGTTTTGAAACCGATAAGTGGGACGTCATGGACGCCGACGTGCGCTTCAAAGGACGGCGCATTGAGCACGGTAGCAGCCTGCCGATTAGCGATCTCTCTACCCATATCATCCTGAAAAACGCCGATCTGCGTCTGCAGCCGCTGAAGTTTGGCCTGGCAGGCGGCAGCATCAACGCCAACATCCATCTGGAAGGTGATAAAAAGCCTATGCACGGACGGGCGGATATTCAGGCGCGCCGTCTGAAACTGAAAGAGCTGATGCCGGATGTTGAACTGATGCAGAAGACGCTGGGTGAGATGAACGGTGACGCCGAGTTTCGCGGCACCGGGAACTCCGTAGCGGCGCTGCTTGGCAACAGCAATGGCAACCTGAAACTGCTGATGAACGACGGTTTAATCAGCCGCAACCTGATGGAGATCGTCGGGCTGAACGTCGGTAACTACATTGTCGGGCAGATTTTTGGCGACGATGAGGTACGGGTGAACTGCGCGGCAGCCAATCTGGATATCGTTAACGGCGTGGCGCGCCCGCAGATTTTCGCTTTTGATACCGAGAATGCGCTGATCAACATTACCGGAACGGCGAGCTTCGCGTCTGAGCAACTCGATTTAACCATTGATCCGGAAAGTAAAGGGATCCGCATTATTACTCTGCGCTCGCCGCTGTACGTGCGCGGCACCTTCAAAAATCCGCAGGCCGGGGTGAAGGCGGGGCCGCTGATCGCGCGTGGGGCCGTCGCCGCTGCGCTGGCGACTTTGGTCACCCCAGCCGCTGCGCTGTTAGCGCTGATTTCGCCCTCTGAAGGCGAGGCGAATCAGTGCCGAACGATTTTGACCCAGATGAAGAAATAATGTCCTTCGCCGCGTTGCCCGGCGGCGCTATGCTTGCCGGGCTGTCGGGAAGGCACACAGGAGGGTGACCGGATAAGACGATGCCGGCATCCGGCCAATGACTCACAGCGACTGATGACGCGTCTCGTGCGTTAACAGCAGCGCAATCAGCGTCAGCGCGGCCATTGATGCCAGATAAAGACCCACGGCGGCCAGCCCATAGTTTGACTGCAACCATGCGGCGATATACGGCGCCACCGACGCGCCAAGAATCGACGACACGTTATAGGAGAACGACGCGCCGGTGTAGCGTACTTCCGTGGGGAACAGCTCCGGCAGCAGCGCACCCATCGGGCCAAAGGTCAGCCCCATCAGGCTCAGCCCCAACAGCAGAAAAGCAAACACCAGCACCGGGTTTCCGGAACCGAGCAACGGTTTAAACGCGAACAGGGCAAAGAGGATGATCAGGCTGGTAATAATCACCATGCTCTTACGACGCCCAAACGCATCCGCGAGCAGACCTGCAACGGGGACCATTACGCCGAAACCAATGACCGCCATCATCAGCATCCACAGCACCTCATTACGCGGCATGCCCAGCCCAACGGGAGCGGCTGCGGTACTGTAGGTCATTGAATAAACAGTCATAATATAAAACAGCGTGTAGGTCGCCAGCATGATAAAGGTGCCGAGGATTGTCACGCGCACATGTTTAGTCAACAGCGTGCCGAGCGGGATCTTGACCTGTTTTTTCGCTGCGGCGACTTTGGCGAAGACCGGTGTTTCATGCAGCGACACGCGAACGTACAGGCCGATGATCACCAGCACTGCCGAGAAGATAAACGGCACGCGCCAGCCCCAGGTCATAAACTGCTCGTCGGTCAGCAGCCAGGAGAGCAGCAGGAAAGTGCCGTTGGCAAAGAAGAAGCCAATCGGCGCGCCCAACTGCGGAAACGAACCGTACAACGCGCGCTTGCGCGGCGGCGCGTTTTCGGTGGCCAGCAGCGCTGCGCCGCCCCATTCGCCGCCGAGTCCCAGACCCTGACCAAAACGCGCCAGCGCCAGCAGCAGCGGCGCGAAGATACCAATGGTGGCATAGCCTGGCAGCAGGCCGATGATAACCGTTGAAATCCCCATGGTTAGCAGCGACGCCACCAGCGTCACTTTACGCCCCACCCGATCGCCAAAGTGACCAAACAGCGCGGAGCCGATGGGACGCGCGACAAAGGCGATGGCGAAGGTGGCGAGCGACTGCAGCGTGGCGGCTGTCGGGTCGCCCTGCGGGAAGAAGATATGTGGGAAAACAATCACCGCGGCGGTGGCGTAAATGTAGAAGTCGAAGAACTCAATGGCGGTGCCAATGAGTGAGGCGACGACGACTTTATTACGCGAGTTGACCGGTGTGTGTTCCTGTTCATTGTCGAGTGTGGTGGCTGTTGCTTGCATACAATTTTCTTATTTTTTGGCGAACGAAAGGCCATATTACGCACAGCAAAAGCGACATTTCAATCTGTAACAACGTAGTGGGATGGCTAAAAAATGGGCAAAAAGCGGATAATTTTTACGCCTGAGATTTCACGTCCATGAAATGCTTCACATAATTGTAAAATTAGTGGATAAAACTGGTTTTCGGTTAAATAAAAGTTACGGCCTGGATTTATATGCTGAATCAATGAGTGCTGGCGGAAGTCCATGCCTGGCCGGCCTTAGCTGGCCGGATGAGCGAGTCGCTATCCGGCACGTCGATACCGCCTCTAGCGGTGGCTTTTGCCCGGCATACGCGGGTCGTCTTTGTATTCGGCGGTGGCGATCCACGCGGCGCAAAACAGCGTCAGGCGGGCGAAAAAGTAAAAGAACGCCATCAGCCCCAGCACCGAGCCAAATGCGGCGCCGGACGGCGATTTCACCAGCGCGGGCAGGGTGTAGGTCATGATGATTTTGATCACCTCAAAGCCAATCGCCGCAATAAACGTTCCGCGAATTAGCGCTTTTTTACGCGGACGATGGCGCGGCAGACGCCAGAAAATCCAGAAGAACAGCAGGTAGTTGGCGAAGATAGAGATCGTCAGGCCAATCAGACGCCAGGCCGGTTTCAGCCATTCAATGTTGTCCAGATACAGCGCCGAAATAATCATTTGTTGCGCCGAACCCGCAACCGAAGTTATCGACAACGTAATAATCAGCGCGACCAACAGCCCGATGAGCGAGATAAAATCGCGCAGGTACTTTATCCAGATTTTTTCCTGATCCTGCGGCGTGCGTTCCCACACGTCACGCGACTGCGCGCGTATCGCCTCACGCAGGTTACCCATCCAGTTCACCCCCGAATAGAGCGCCACCGCCAGACCCACCAGGCCAACGGTGGTACGCTGCTGCACCGCGGTATTGATGGTGCTTTTCAGCGTGGCGGCCAGCGTCGGGTCGCTGACGTTCATCAGGATCTTATTAAAGATATCCTGCAACAGCGTGGGATGGGAGACGAGGATAAAACCGGCGGCGGCAAACGACACCATCAGAAGCGGAATCATCGACAGAAACGAGAAGTAGGTGATGGCCGCGCCAAACTGATTGCCCAGGCGGTCGTTAAAGCGCTCAGTCGCGCGGATCAGATGCGCAATCATCGGAATGCGCTGGATCTGTTCCACCGTGGTGGTCAACTTTTTCAGCGTCGGGTTGCTGCTTTCCTGCTTCGGGGTCTCAATGGCTTCAGTCGTGTCGACCTTTGGGATCGGCTGGTGTTCAAGTTCCTGAGTGGGGCGTTTTACGTCGTTATCCTGCGTCATCAGGTCGGTCGTCCTTCTTTTGTTCATGTCTGCACAGAGTATAGCTTCTCAGTCCACGTAGTCCCGCATAACGCCGGATAACCATTCCATAAACAAATGGACCCGCCGCGAAAGATTCCGCCGATGGGGATAAAGTAGCGACACCGGCATCGGCGCGGCGCGGTACTGGGGCAGGATTTCGATCAGGCTGCCGCTGCGTAATGCCTCCCGCACGCCGACCCGCGGCACCTGTATGATGCCCAGACCCGCCAGACAGGCGGCGTGATAGGTTTCGGTGCTGTTTACCGTCAGCGTGCCGCCGGTTTTTATCCAGTGTGTGCTGCCGGCGCTGGCGATCTCAAAGCCGGGCGGGCGCGTCCCGAGATTCAGCGAATAATGCACCACGGCATGTGAGGCGAGATCGTCGGCGCTTTCCGGGTAACCAAAACGCTCCAGATACTGCGGACTGGCGCAGTTGATCACCGTCAGCTTACCGAGAGGACGGGCGATCAAACCGGAATCCTTAAGCGTGCCGACGCGCACCACGCAGTCAAACCCCTCGCGGACCAGATCCACCAGTCGATCGCTGCTGCTCAGCTCCAGCTCAATGCCGGGATACTGCTGTAAAAAGGCGGGCAGGCGCGGGATCACCAGATTCCTGGCGACGCCTACCGGCATATCGATCCGCAGCTTGCCGCTGATGCTGGTCGGGTCGTGTTGAAACAACCCGTCCAGCTCATCGAGGTTGCTCAGCACATCTTTTGCCCGCTCGTAGTAGACCATGCCGTCCTGGGTCAGTTGAACCCGACGCGTGGTGCGGTGCAGCAACTGGGTGCCGAGATGGTTTTCCAGTGCCTGGATCTGGCGCGATACGCTACCTTTAGGTAGGCCCAGGGTATCGGCGGCACGCGAAAAGCTTTCCAGCTCCGCGACGCGAAGGAATAACTGCATTGCATGAATTTTATCCATTCGATTGACCTATTGTTGTTCTGGATGAAACAGTCATGCGCAATTCGCGACATTTATTGTTTTTCTATCACCTAATAAGCTTTGTCTCAATCTTCACAAGCGCAGAAATGAGGTTTCTTATGACGCAACGTATCGCATTGGTGACTGGCGCAAGCCGTGGACTGGGTAAAAACGCCGCGCTTAAGCTGGCGGACAAAGGAACGGATATCCTCATTACCTACAATAGCCAGCAGCAGGCGGCGCTGGATGTTGTCGCCGAAATTGAAGGAAAAGGCAGAAAAGCGGCGGCAATTCAGCTAAACGTCGCCGATACATCCGGCTTTTCCGACTTTGCGCAAACGGTAAAAGAACAGCTTCAACAACACTGGCATCGCGAGACATTTGATTATTTAGTGAACAATGCCGGTATTGGCGTGTATGCACCTTATGTCGACACGACCGAAGCGATGTTTGACGAACTGATGCGCATTCATTTTAAAGGCCCCTTTTTCCTGACTCAGCATCTGTTGCCGCTGCTGAAAAATGGCGGACGCATTCTCAATGTGTCAACCGGGCTGGCGCGTTTTGCCCTGCCGGGTTACGCGGCCTACGCTGCGATGAAAGGGGCAATGGAGGTCCTGACGCGCTATCAGGCGAAAGAACTTGGCGAACGGGGCATTTCCGTTAATGTTATCGCGCCCGGCGCAATTGAAACGGATTTCGGCGGCGGTCGTGTGCGGGACAATCAGGCGCTGAACGCGTGGATCGCGTCGCAAACGACGCTTGGCCGCGCAGGGCTACCCGATGACATCGGTGACGCTATTGCCGCGTTGCTCAGTGACGATCTGGCCTGGATGACCGCACAGCGTATTGAGGTGTCAGGCGGTATGTTTTTATAACCGCGGTTCAGCGGGCGAAAGTCCGCTGAATTAACTTAAAATGCGAATTTTTATTATGTTACATATTGCGGGTTTTTCACTTCTTTCCCTTTCTGCGCGCTTTCGATAATATTTTGATAAATAATATTATAAATCATTACCTCACCACGAATTTATAAGGATATCCTTAATTTGGCGTCGGTATTTTCGTCAAATGTGTAATTTATGGGGCTGAGCTGTAACTATTCGTCTTTTTTTCTTCTCTCCGTGCGTGATATCGGTAGAATGGCCCCCGCCAAAAGGCGAATTCTTATTTTACCCCCCGGGTAATACCCTTTCACTCCTTAATGCGATTTTGGAAAACGGTGGAGAGAGAGTAATGAACATCATCATGTTTGACAGGCAGTCAATATTTATTCATGGAATGAAAATCAGTTTAGAACAGCGAATTCCAGGAGTAAGTATTCAGGGCGTCAGTCAGGCGGATGAACTCTGGCAAACGCTGGAAAACACCCCGGACGCCCTGCTGATGCTGGACGGCGACCTTGACGGCGAGTTTTGCCGCTGGTTATTACAGACTCTGGTCCAGCGGTTTCCGCAGGTGAGGACCTTGATTTCGGTGACAGACTGCAGCAAAAAGTGGCTTCAGGAAATGGTGCAATATAACGTGCTGGCGATTGTGCCGCGTGATTCTGTCGCCGAAAAATTCGCCCTTGCCTTAAATAGCGTCGCGATGGGAATGTTATTTTTACCCAGTGAACTGTTAACAACTCCATCACCTGAATATCGCGATATAAACGCATTAAGTAGCCGACAACGAGAAATTTTAACAATGCTTGCGGCGGGCGAATCAAATAAAGAAATTGGCCGCGCGTTAAATATCAGTACCGGAACGGTTAAAGCGCATCTTGAAACGCTTTATCGCCGCCTCGACGTGAAAAACCGTACGCAGGCGGCCATGCTGTTGTTTCAGCCATAAGGGAATCGCTTTTTATTTCGTGGCCAGAGATGTGCTGGTCGCGAAATAGTCCCGCTTCAGTAGACCGAACAGCCAGTCATTTTGCCAGCGCTGTTCGAGCCAGTAGCTTTCCCGCAGCGTGCCTTCCAGTACAAATCCTGTTTTTTCCAGCAAGCGCCGCGAGGCCTGGTTTCCTTCTGTGACGCAGGCCGTCAGGCGGCGTAAGCCGCCCGTTGTGAAGGCGTAGTCGCAGACTGCGCGCAGGGACTCCATGCCATACCCTTTCCCCTGCGCCTCCGCTGCCAGCAGGAACCCCACTTCCGCGCTTCCTTCATCATGCTGAATATACCCCGTCACGCCCAGCGGCGTCTGCGTCGCCGTGTCGCACACCACCAGGCACAGCCAGTGCGCTGCGCCAGGCTGCCATGCCGGCAGGCGGGCGTCAAAGGCGTCACGGATCTGTTTTTCGCTGCGCGCGTCAGCAACGTAACGCATCACCGACGGGTGTCGCTGGAGCGCGAGAAAAAAGGGCCAGTCGTGGGAGACGATGGGGCGACAGGTCAGGCGGTCGGTCGTTAACACGGGCACGGGGCACACTCCTGAAAATTTCTCGATGTTCACACAGCGGTCACTGTATTAATGTTTAAACATGTTATATCTATAAAAAGTAATAATTAAAACAATGCACTAAAGCAAAATTTATTTCCCGGTGGGGTGGACTTTCTGGTGAAGGAAGAGAATGACGATTAGCGTTTTACAGACCACACGCACGACGTTTGAACACTGCCTGGGAATCATCCGCCAGGCTTCCGTTGAAATCCTGCTGTTGTTGGGGGTACATGCTTCTGAAGGCAAAGATCCGCGCTGGTTTCTTGAACAACTGGATCAGGCCCGACTGAATCTGGGGGGCTGGAGCGCGGTCGCCCGGCGGCTGCATCTTAACGATGCGCAACTGAGCCAGTTGACGCTGCAACTTCGCCACCTTCAGCAGTGCGTGCCGCAATACGACAGTGGACAAGAGGTCAACGAGAATCAGCTTATTGCCGCCCTGCGGGTAGTGAATGCCCTTGAACGACTGCGCCAGCATCAGCCGTTGCTGAATTACAAGACAGACATAGAGCAAACCGATGCAAGCCAGCAGATGCGCGCCGAGCGCCAGCTGCGCGCGATTGAACTGACGTTAATCGCCCTGATTGCGCAAATGTGGCCGGACAAGAGTCAGCTCAACAACTATCTCAGACAGAGCTTTGGCGCCGATAAGCTCAGACGCTGGATTAAGCAGGGTGAAAAGCAGGATCCGCTGAGCGGAATGCGCTTCAGCGAACTGGCGCTAATGGTGGTCGATAAGAAAACCTTTAGCCGCCATTATGCCGGGATCTTTAACGATGCATCCGTGTTGACGCTGTTTGTAGAACCTCGCCTCACACTACGCGTGTTTCTTGATGACTGCCGGCAGGCGCGTAACAGCGTACTGGCCGGCGTTCCCTTATCATCGGCGCAACTGACGCTACTGGCCTGCCAATTTCAGCATATTGTCCGCCCCGTACAGCGGGCTTACGAACAGGGACGAGGGCGGGTAAACCCGACGGCGTTCATGATCGTGGAAGAAGGAAAACTGGCGCAATACTGGGACGATGCGCGGCATAAAGACCATCAGGCAGGCGGTGACGCGCAGGAGATCGGCGAATCCATTGATCCACCGCGCAAGCGGCCGCAGCGCACGGCGGAAGAACGCGAGCAGCTGATTTCCGGCGTGCTGTGGGGCGCCGTCGGCGTGATGGTCTTCGCCATGCTCGGCGGCGGCGCGTGGCTGGTCAGCTCCCAGCCGCCAGCGCCAGCCCCAAGCGTGGCTATCGTGCAGAGCGAACCCAAGCGTGAAATGCCCTCTGCACGGGAGACGGTCAGCCAGATGGGCATCACCTGGGATGCGTTTTCACTTCGGGCGGCCATCGATCGTAACGATGTGCGGGTCACCAGCCTTTTTTTACAAGGCGGAATGAACTGGCAGATTGCCTGGACGGAGACGGCGTTTGCCCGCGGACACGACGACGTTTTACAGCTGCTGCTGCGCTATCCCTCCCGGATGGACGAAAACAAGCCCTGTCGACGGTTCATCAACACGCTGGGTCACGCCATGTCAGGCGGCGCGACGATGACCAGTGAACACAAAGCCTACCTGCAACGATTTTGCACCGTGCCTGCGGTGGTGAAGCGCCAGCAGTATGATATGGAGCAGGCGGAACGGCGCTTGCGCGCCGACCCCAGCGCGGATAATAAAAAGTGGCACAGGATCCAACGCGCCATTTATGACGCCATCAGGTAATGCGGTAGGCCGGAGAAGGCGCTTCGCGCCGCCATCCGGCACTCGCTTTAAGGTTCGCCGTACAAGCCAATCAGCCGACGCACCACGCCGTTCGTCCAGCCGAAGCCGTCCTGCAACGGATATTCACCACCGCCCCCTTCACGCGGGGTGCCGCCAGCGATGTGATACTTCTCGATCAGCTTGTGGTGCTGTTGATAAAAAAGATTCACCGTTTGCAACCAGCTATGCGCTATCTCATCGCCAAGCGCGTCGTCGCCGTACATTTTGAAGCCCTGAATCGCCATCCACTGGAGCGGCGCCCAACCGTTGGGTTTATCCCACTGCTCGCCGGTTTCATACTCGGTGGCGAGGATCCCGCCAGGCGTCAGCAGGCGGTTACGTACCGCGTCGCCGAGGCGATCGGCCTGTTCGTGCGTCGCCATGCCGACATACAGCGGCACGATGCTGGCGGCGGAAAACAGCGCCATCTCTCCGCGTCGCCAGTCATAGTCGCGATAGCAGCCGTTTTCTTCATCCCACAGATAGCGGTTTACTGCCGCCCGTCGGTCGCTGGCCTTCTGGCGAAATTCCGCTTCCACCTCGCGTTCTCCTTTCAGCGCCGAAATATTGGCGATAGCGCTTTCCAGCTTAAACAGGAAGGCGTTGAGATCGATCGGGATAAACTGCGTTGTGCGAATGCTCGCCAGACGCGTGGCGTCGCGCAGCCAGCGGGAAGAGTAGTCCCAGCCAGAGGCCGCGCCCGCACGCAGGTCGCGATAGACCTCATTTGGCGGACGCCCGGAGTGCTTGGCGGTTTCCACATCTTCCAGCCACGACTCGTCGCGCGGCGTGTCACGATCGTCCCAGTAACGGTTGAGCAGCGAGCCGTCCGGCATGCGAACCACGTGACGATAGGCCTGGTTAAGCACCAGGGACTCCGCCCCGTCCATCCAGAAGGCGTACTCCATTTTCAAATGATCGAGATAACGTCGCGCGCCGCGTACGCCATCCTCTTCGAACAATTCGACCATCAGGGCGAAGACCGGCGGCTGCGAGCGGCTCAGATAATAGGTGCGGTTACCGTTAGGAATGTGACCGTATTTCTCGATCATCCACGCAAAATTATCCGCCATGCATTTCAGCAGATCTTCCCGGCCGCTTTCCGCCAGGCCCAGCATGGTGAAGTAGGAATCCCAGTAGTAGGTTTCACTAAATCGGCCGCCTGGCACGATATAAGACTGCGGCAACGCCAGCAGCGAGGACCACGGGATATGATCCTGCGGTTCGCGGGTAAGCACCGGCCACAGACGGTCAATGTGTTCTTTAAGCGTATTTTCAGGGTCTGAGACATATTGGCTGTCGTACACTTCCGGCAACCAGAAGTGGTTTTCGACAAACTGTCGCAAATCGAAATCCCGATGACGTCTGACTTTACGGTAGCGGATCAGAATATCGAGCGGATCCATTTTCGGCGCGCAGTCCGGGAACGTTTTGCTGTCGGGAAACAGCTTTACGGACTGCACGTGCTCAAACAGTTCAAGATAACGATCGGCTGGCGTCAGGGCGTCAGAGGCGGGGAGCCCCTCAATCATCTCAGGTTCCGGTTCTGCCTCGATCATCTCATCCAGCTTTAACTCGCACGGATCCGTTTCGTACATCAGATCGACATCGATCGTGAGTTCCTCTGACGGGACGTGTTGTAGGTTCTGGTTGATCATAATGAGAAGGACCTCCGGATTGCGTCGTAAATGATACGGGTGTTGCCCGGCTGTTTTTTAAGCGTAGACATTCGCTTCGGTCTGTGCGGTGCAAAGTGTGCGGTCGATCACGTTTCGATATTTCCTCTTTTATCATATAAATAATTTATCTGTTTGAAAGACAGCGATATTCTGAAAAATGATGTCGTGTCGACCGTCGCTATTTTCGGAACATTCGATTGCAACGAAGTATAAATAGCAAAAAATAAAAAACCCGTTAAATAATAGGGATAAGCTATCTCAACGATAGTTACCGCCCATGTTATTGCTTGATACTTATCAATCCCCGCTTCAGCGTCTTTTTTATTATGACTGGGTCTTTACAAGACACGTCATTTTATCTTTCTGGGACCCACTAACTCACTACCGTGAGGGTAAAATAATGAAAATCATTACCCGTCTTACCGCGATAGCCATCGCGGGCATCGTTCTATGTTATTTCGGCTTATCCGCTTACGTCTGGTACCACGAAAAGCAGCGTAGCCAGACCGCATCCGTTCAGGCCTCTGCGCTGAAGGAAAATAACCAGGTGTTGGGGTTTTTAAGAGAGAAGGGATGCGATTATTGCCATACCCCCTCCGCTGAACTTCCTTTTTATTCTTCTTTCCCCATCGCCAGGCAATTGATGAATTATGATATTCAGCTTGGCTATAAATCTTTCAATCTGGAGGCCGTTCGCGCCGCGCTGGTGGCCAACGAGCCTGTTTCCCAGAGCGATCTGAATAAAATCGAGTGGGTGATGCAATACGAAACCATGCCACCGACGCGCTATACCGCGCTGCACTGGGCGGGGAAGGTGAGCGACGAGGAACGGAAGACGATTCTGGACTGGATCGCGAAGCAGCGTGAGCAGTATTACGCCAGCCATGACACCGCCGCGCAGCATCGCAATGAGCCGGTGCAGCCGATTCCAAAAGTCTTACCGACCGATGCGCAAAAAGTGGCGCTGGGCTTCACGTTGTATCACGATCCGCGTTTATCCGGCGATAGCACGATTTCCTGCGCCCATTGCCATGCGCTGAACGCGGGCGGAGTGGATGGTCGTAAAACGTCGATCGGCGTGGGCGGCGCGGTAGGGCCAATCAATGCGCCGACGGTGTTTAACTCCGTCTTTAACGTTGAGCAGTTCTGGGACGGACGCGCGCCAACGTTACAGGCGCAGGCCGGTGGACCGCCGCTGAACCCGATCGAGATGGCCTCGAAATCCTGGGATGAGATCATCAGTAAGCTCGACAAGGATCCTGTGCTGAAGCAGCAGTTCCTGGCGGTTTACCCGCAGGGTTTCAGCGGAGAGACGATCACCGACGCGATTGCCGAATTCGAGAAAACGCTGATCACCCCAGACTCCGCGTTTGACAAGTGGCTGCGCGGCGACGAAAACGCGCTGACGGCACAGCAGAAGCACGGTTATCAGCTGTTCAAGGATAACAAGTGCGCGACCTGTCATGGCGGCGTGATTCTCGGCGGTCGGTCGTTTGAGCCGTTGGGTTTAAAGCGGGACTTTAACTTTGGTGAAATGACCGCAGCGGATATTGGGCGTATGAACGTTACCAATGAGTTGCGCGATAAACTGCGCCAGAAGGTGCCGGGTCTGCGTAATGTTGCGCTAACCGCGCCCTATTTCCACCGGGGCGATGTGCCGACCCTGGACGGCGCGGTGAAGCTGATGCTGCGTTACCAGGTCGGAAAAGAGATCCCGCAGGAAGATATCGATGATATCGTCGCCTTCCTCGAAAGCCAGACCGGGGTGTATACGCCGTATATGCAGGGCAAGTGATAAAAATCAGGCCGGAAATCCGGCCTGTTAATTATCAATTGTAGGTGATCGTAAAAACCGCTGCGCCGTTGGCGATGCCAGCTTTTACTTCGGATTGATATTGTACATAGCGTGCTTTAAGCGGAATGATATAGTTTGCGCCGTCTTCCGTCGGTAAATTTTGCAGGTTAAATCCGACCGAACCATCAAGATTAAGCAACGTAGCGCTATTTCGTTCTGACACTTCGATACCAATGCCTTCGGCTGCCGTCGGTCCGCTTTCCAGTTTAGCGATTTGCGGATTGTTCTCTACTACACCGTGAACGCTGTTAAAGGTGATAGCGACCTGGTTTGGGGCGTTGGTGCCCGTTGTCTCGCCGGTTGATTCTCTGTAAGAGTGATTGCCATAGCCGACAAATGCCGGACAATCCCGCAGCATAATATCAAACTCGCTCCACGGCGCGACGGTGCCAATACCGGTGAAGTCAGCGCGTTGATGGCGGCCCAGCTCGACATCAACGACTGATGTAGCCAACTGACAGGTTTTGGTATACATGGTCGTGGCGCCGCTGAAATTGAGTGTTACAAACACATGATCCACAACGATTGGCGAATGTGATCCAGATGTAATCTGGAACGTCGGAAAAGACGATCCCAGTACCTGATGAGTACCTGGCGCAATTGGACCTGTCTTGATTAATTCGAGCTCAACCCATGATATCTGTCCCAACCCCTGCGATGTCTTCCCATATCCGATCTCAAATTTCCTTTCCCAAATAGCCGGGAATTTCGAATTTTGGAATGACGATCCCGACAGGTAAAAGATGACGCCAATGCCGGGCACGTTGGTTGGGAAAATGGCTTTTTCCTCTGAAAGCGTCGGCGCACCCGATGGTGTGGCGATGATGTCAATTTTGTTATAAACATGCATTGTCTGTACGCTTTCGCCAGCTTCAATATCTTCTACATTGATATCGCAGTAATAACTGGTTGCCCTGGCGGTACCCATAAACCGTCCTCTGTAGATAACCTGACCCACGGGAACATCTTCACCAACGGTTGACATACCCGGTCCGACAACCGGAATGGTCAAATTTTCGTGAAAGATATTATCGAATCCGCAGGTATACGCCTGAGCCTGTAGCGCCGTAAGCGCCAAAACGCCGCAAATCATGCGCCTCAACGACCCGAGGGAAAGGCGGAGCCGGGGCGGTAAGCGCAGAGCTAATTTCATGTTCATATTCCTTTTTGTCCGTTACCGTTGTATCCGGTTGTGCATTCAGCGATGCTACGGTACTGTCGTTACTCGCAGCGCGAGTTAAATTTGATGGCGTTGCTTTTTTCCAGATCTGCATTGGCGGGCAGCATATAGCGCACCTGGCACTGCTGGTCCGGGCCTTCGCCCCAGACAACCTTGATCTTGCCTTCGGTTGACGGCACGCGGGCAAATAGTCTGCCGCCCTGGCCGACAACCCCGATGTGTCTTCCGTCGCTGTCAAAGGCTTCAGCGCCAAACGGCAACGGTTTTCCATTCGCCATTGGCGCGCCGATCAGGGCGGGATAACCCACCGTAGTGTCGTATTTCACTTTCACTACTGCTCCGCTATAGGGCGCCACTTTCTGGCTGGTCAGATTCAGTTCGACGTTGTTCGATAACCCCTTCGGACTGATCTCCACTTCATTAAGTTGATACGCTGTCAGATAAGGAATGACGGCATAGCCGAAGCGATCCACTTTAATGCCTGGATAACTCACCATGCTTGCCCCTTTTGCGCCTTTCGCTTCAACCAGCGCATAGGTATCGCCGCTGTATGGCGAGAGCGTCAGTCCGCCGGAGTGAGCTACCATCGCGCCGCTGAGTCCCGCAGACCAGGTTACATAATGTTTACCGCCGCCCGCCAACGCGTTCAGCGTGGTGTATGGCGTACGAGCAGAACCGTTCATCACCAGGCTGCTGCTGTTTTCCCCGCTCTGCCGGGTATGCCCAGCCGTCACGCTATAGTTGTATTGGTTT
The DNA here is from genome assembly GCF_001463265.1 of Citrobacter sp. 50677481. Lineage (NCBI taxonomy): Bacteria > Pseudomonadati > Pseudomonadota > Gammaproteobacteria > Enterobacterales > Enterobacteriaceae > Citrobacter > Citrobacter sp. 50677481. Next base: position 74,723 of record NZ_LNHZ01000051.1, on the reverse strand, counting down.
TCGTCGCCTGCCGTGCCGGAAGCAAACAATTGTTCATTGAGGGTGTTGCCAGGACCATGCGTCAGGGTAGAACCCATCTGGCTGAAGCCCAGTAAATCGTTCAACGGCAGTGTCAGGTTGAGCATGTAAGAGTTCTGAAACCGGCCAAACGCGTCCTGATTGCGATTAATACTCAGGCTGTAGCTGAGCTTTTTGAACCGGTTGTTATAACCGAACTGGTACTGGCGGTCGGTTGCCGCATCATTCCAGTAGGCCTGTTGCCAGGCACTGACATAAAATTGCCCCCAGCCGGTAGGCAGGGGTTGTGACGCACTGACCAGCACCCTGTCTTTAGCGCGTCTGGCGGTTCTACCGCTACCGTTTCCAGAATACAGCTCGTCGGTGGTCATGGCGGTCATGAAGTCCATATAACCATCAGTAGAGTAGCGATACGCCGCGACAGAAAGATTACTGCCGGTGCTTTGTATGACATTGCTGTACTTAAGCTGATAACTTTCGCCAGACATTTTTCCCCAGCCCGTTCCCAGTCTCGGGCGCGAATGTGTCACATCCAGTGAAAACGTACCAAATGCGGTGCCGAAGGCCGCGCCGCCCTGGATTGCCTGATAGGCGCCGTTACCTTGCATGCCGCCATAGAGCGTTAGCGCATTATTTATCCCGCGCCGATAGGTCGCCTCCGCAAGGGTGGGCTCTTCACGCAACTGAGTTGAGCGTATTTTGCCTATGGTCAGGCTGTAATGGTGCGTGCCGGGGCGCAGCAGGTTGCTGGTGGCCGTATAGGGAATTTGAAAATTCTGCTGTGAGCCGTCCGCTTCTTCGATAGAAATATCCAGGTTGCCGCCATAGCCGGTTGGGTAGAGATCGGCGATTTCAAAGGGGCCGGGAGCAACCGAACGTTCGTAGATAACATTGCCGTTCTGCCGAATAATAACGCGCGCGGCTGTGCGGGCGTTGCCCCTAACAACCGGTGCGTACCCTCGAACGGAGTTAGGTAACATCTGTTCTTCGTTAGCGATTTGCGCACCGCGAAATGAAAGGGTGTCGAACAACTCTCCTTTGGTATTGGCATCACCCAAAAGCAGGCGTCCCTGAATAGCGGGAATATCGCGCTGTAAGTAGGTATTGATATTGTTGTAAACGCTATCGGTATCTGTCGTTTTGGTGTAAACGCCGTTGTGGCGGAAGTACCAGCCGCCGAGGTTAAAACCGCCCTGGAAACTGCTATACAACATGTCGTTGTCTTTGCCGTGGTAACGGGTGCTTCCGGCGTTCACGTTATAGCCCAGCGTGGCCGCCGTGATGCCTGTATCCCATTGTTCAGGATTAACATAACCTCTGGGGCGATTAATGAGATACACCTCCGGCAGCGTCATGTTCAGCGATTGTTCGTTAGCGTCGAAAGAAACGCTGTTGACTGGCAACAGGCGGTTCAGCGCCAGACAATGATCGTCGTTGTTGGATTCTTGATGGGTCGCAATCATTTTTTGCGCTTCAGGTGTAAGCCGCTTGAGGTTGATATCCAGCGCGTCCAGCGTCGACAATTTTACGCAAATATCCACTTCAGGCAGTCGTTTACCGCTGACGGTTCTGTCTTGTACCGTTACGTCATCGCGACCGATACGGCGATCGTTAACGATAAGCTCAACGCTATACCGACCCGCAGGAGCGAGATCCTGATTGTAGCGAGACAGGTCGATCCGGCTCTGGCTTCCCGGACTCATAAAGTGGGGGTTAAACTCAATATCATTATTGGCTGCGCTCTCGGTTGCGGTAGCAAGCAGAACAGCGGCAGTCAGCGGAGACAGCAAATGATGGAAAGAGGACATGTGAGTTCCTTTCACTTTAGCGACGTGACGCGGTTGAACACAATTAAGCCCGGTATTCGGTCTTTTTTCTTTTTTGCCCGCCCGTACACGCGGGGATGCCGGACAGCGATGGCTACGGCGCTACCGACTGTGGCACAGGGGTTATCCCACCAAAATCATTGATATATGAGGGGTAAATTGTTGAGGGGCGCTTATTTGTCACAAAGAATGTCTTCCCGCCGGGAGCAATCATTCCACCGTTACCAATCGGTTTTTTACCTTCTTCATCTTCCGCAATGTTGGCGAGTGAGACGAAGTATGGTGTCGGGTTTGTACCCTCAACGCCCCCATCCACCTTTTTCCAGCTAACGAATTGTCCGGCCAGGTTTGCATCCCCCACCAGACCTGAAGGACGAAAGAAAATTTTGATTCGCGAACGAAACGCCATCTGTAACTGGTTTTGCTTTTCTTTGCTCATTGGCGGTACTTCAAGCACGTTCAGCCAGAATACAGATTCCTTATCCTTCGGAAGCGCTTCTCCGGTATATATCAGACGCAGCGTCTGACCTTTTCCCGGATTGATTCGATTCACAGGAGGTGTGATAGTAAACGGCGCGTTCGCTGTTTCCGGCGTGGCGCCTGCATCGCCGTCGTCGACCCAACTTTGCGCAAGGACCGGTTTATCTCCGCGGTTATCAATTTTAACTGTGACCTCTCGTTCTCCTGCCGGGTAAACGACGCGTGTACCGGTGATAACAATTCCCGCCATTGCAGGGGCCGCTAAAGCGAAAGATAAAACGAATGCGGCGGCATTAAGGTAAACGGTACGATGTTTCATGCTGATTTCTCCCTGAATGCGGGGAGCGAAATGTCGCTCCCCGCATATCGCTCCTCACTACCCGGACTGTTGCGAAACAGATTAGAAGTAGTTAATGGTGAAGTTGACTGAGCTGGCCACCAGGCCCGGGGTCGCTGCATCGGTCGCGTAGTATTCAACGGCGTACGGCAGTGTGGCGGAGCCTGATGTCAAATCATAAGTCGACGACGAGGCGTGCTGATCCGGACTACCGACCTTAATGGCATTGCCGGTCGGGGCGTCAACCAGCTGCAGCTGGACGTTGGTCGCTCCTGTTCCATCGGTGATGGTGTTGTTCAGTCGGTAGCCGATCGGATCAACGGTTGAACCGTTTTCAAAGAATGCCGCTGCGCTGGAGACAGACGCGGAACCAGAGCAGTTGCTCAGTTCAATATTGAAACCTGTCCGTTTTGCGGTTGCGCCGGCGGCACTCAGTTGGCTTTTGTCGACTGCTTGCAGCACCACTGTTGCCGGGCTGGCATTACCGTCGATGGTGACATCACAAGTTTTGTCCAGGACTTCACCGGTAAAGTTGACGGTACCGTTAGAGGCGGCCTGAACGCTTGCTACGCTAAAGGTTGCTGCGATTGTGATAGCTAATAACTGCTTTATCACCTTCATAATAAACTCCATGTTGTACTTGCATATATTGAAGAAAAAGGGAACCTTACCGCGATAAAAGGCGGGTGTTCGTGTGGTGTTTTTTTCATAATCTGTAAATAAAAGTTCTCTTTTTATTGCGTTAGCTATCACTCCTTCCTGAATTTTATAAGCCAGATAGTAATCATCAATGTCGATATGGTTTTATAGCGTGACTAAATATAATTCGGATCTAGCGCGAGAAAGAAAATTTCGGGCTTTCAGAATTCTTTTTGATATAACTTTATGCCTCTTTTATCTGTCTTTAATGTACAGCTACGTATTAAGCATAAAGCTGATTGTTTAGTAAAATGCAATATTGCTTTCAAAAGTAAATCGATTCAAAACAGGTTGTCTTTTATTATACGTTCTCATCTCCGCGATATCCCGGCATAAAAGAATACCTGTGGCAGAGTTACAATGTAAAAGACCAAGACTAATGTTGATCTTACGCCTTAATGCGTAGATGTACTTACTGGGCAAGCCCATTATCTCCGCGACTTCATCATGCGAAAGTCCGGCACCAAGGTAAGAAAAAAGCTCAGCTTCTCTGGCAGAAATCTGGTGCATCTTAAAACGATTTATTTGCAGTGTTTGCAGAGCATTAATAAGCTCTTCTTTGGTTAAACACTCTGAGACAAGCCACGGGATAAAGATTCCCCTTGGGATTACACGCGTTCCAGTTCTCTCCATAATCGCCAGCCGGCAAAGCGCAATTTCTGGGATATGCAAAACCCTTCGGCGCACGCAAACATTTGAGATGGCGAGAATGACAATGTCATCTTGTTCTGGTGTCGTGTAAAACTCATCTTCATTGATATTGACGTAAATGGAATGCTCGCCAATAGAAGTTCCTCTTAAAACATGCTTTAACCCGTCAATAAAGTAACTATTGTCAGAAATGAAATAACATTTCACTGATCCACACCTCCACCTCCCTTTGAGAAAATCTGCGTTAAAACTTCTTACCTTTCAGAACGGAAAGAGAGAAATAAACCTTTTGCAGAATAATCTTTTACCAATCCTTTTGCTAATTTTTAACGAATGATTCATTTCATTTAAAATCGTTTTTAACTATCACAATTGGTTTTAATGATAGTTAAATCCTATTTAAAGGAAAATAAGATTATTCACTAGAAAATTAAAAATTAGTACCAATCACATAATTTTGAATATTCTTAAAATGGAATTTTGGAAATGTAAATTCGCTCAAGATCATTTTAAAAACTAAAAATCGAAGAATAAGGCGGAGTTAAGGCCTATAATATTTCTGCGATCTAATATGCGCTGACTTATGCTTACAAAACCATACTAAAAATCCTGGATAAGATTCCCATTTTATAGCGGACATTTAATTTGGTTCAAAAAATCTTAGCATGTGACAAAATGCAAAATAGCCCGCCAAAAAAAATGACATATATTTGATCTGGATCAAATATATGTCTTGCATCATTGCAACTAAAAGTAAGTAAAGAACAAAAATCAGTATAAGGATGGTCCACAATGTTAACGCAGCAATTGTTGATGTTAACGCGTTAGCGGGAAGGCAGAGTAGAGCGTCTTAACGTATTGGACAGGCAAAAACGTAGTATGAAAAAGGCCGAAGCAGTAAAAAAACAAGCAGGGACAGAAGGGGAAACAGGGCGTTCTGCCGGACAGCTCAGTGCCGTCCGGCATGTTGTCGCTTAACGCATCGTCACAAATTCTTCCGCGGCGGTTGGGTGAATCGCTACGGTGTTGTCGAAGTCTTTCTTGGTGGCGCCCATTTTCAGCGCAACCGCGAAGCCCTGCAGCATTTCATCCATGCCGAAGCCAATACCGTGAATACCGACAATCTTCTCTTCCTGACCGACGCATACCAGCTTCATGCGGCACGGCTGGCGGTGAGAGGTAACGGCGGTATACATGGCGGTAAACGATGATTTGTAGACTTTCACCTGGTCATCGCCGTACTGCTCGCGCGCCTGCGGCTCGGTTAAGCCAACGGTGCCAATCGGTGGATGACTGAAGACCACGGTAGGGATGTTGCTGTAGTCCAGATGCTCGTCCGGCTTGTTGTTAAACAGGCGTTCAGAAAGACGACGACCCGCCGCCACCGCGACCGGCGTCAGTTCGACCGCGCCGGTGTTGTCGCCTACCGCGTAAATCCCTTCCACGTTCGTGTTCTGGTATTTATCAACGATGATGTAGCCTTTTTCATTCGTTTTCACGCCCGTTGCCGCCAGATTAAAATCATCTGTCGCCGGTTCGCGGCCAATCGCCCAGATCAGACAGTCAACCGTTTCGCGGCGACCGTCTTGCAGTTCCAGCGTCAGGCTGCCGTCGGCGTTTTTTACCACCGCTTTCGGAATGGCCTGGGTGTGCAGCGTCGGGCCTTCAGCGTTCATCACCTCGACCAGCGTCTCGGTGATCATCGGGTCAAAGCTGCGCAACGGCGCGTGTTTACGAACAAACAGGTGCGTTTGCGCTCCCAGACCATTGATCACGCCCGCCAGCTCGACGGCGATATAGCCTGCGCCAACTACCGCCACGCGTTCCGGCAGCGCGGGAAGTTCAAAGAAACCGTCAGAGTCGATGCCGTATTCCACGCCCGGAATATCCGGATGGCTTGGGCGGCCGCCCGTGGCGATCAGAATATGGTCGGCGGTCAGGGTTTCGCCGTTAACTTCGATGGTTTTTGCATCGACAAAGCGGGCAAAACCCTTGATCACATCAACATTATTTTTACCCAGCACGTTATCGTACGAGGTGTGAATACGGTCAATATAGGCGGTACGGCTGGCAATCAGCGTGTCCCAATTGAAATTATTGATGGTGGTATCAAAACCGTAGTCCGGGCCGTACAGATGGATCGCTTCGCGAATCTGCGCAGCATGCCACATCACTTTTTTCGGCACGCAGCCGACGTTGACGCAGGTGCCGCCCAGCTCTTTGGCTTCAATCAGCGCACACTTCTGGCCGTACATCGCTGCACGGTTAATCGAGGCGATACCGCCGCTGCCACCGCCGATAGCGATGTAGTCATAATGTTTGCTCATAGGTCTTATCCTTCCGTTCAGATTGCCGCGATTGTATACCTGAAATCAATTGGTTCCACCAATGGCTGCGATTACTCCGGCACGATCCAGTTCACCGATGTATGTCCGGTTCCGGCGGGAACCAGTTTGCTATGCAGCCATGGCAGCACGTTGTTCATTTGCGCTTCCAGCTTCCACGGCGGGTTGATCACAATCATTCCGGAGGCGGTCATGCCGCGCTGGTCGCTGTCCGGGCGCACGGCCAGTTCAATTTGCAGGATCCTTCGGATGCCAGTGGCTTCCAGGTCGTGGATCATGCGTTTGACTTGCTGGCGGAGCACCACCGGATACCACAGGGCGTAAGTGCCGGTGGCGAACCGTTTATAGCCTTCGCTGATGCCGCTGACCACGGCCTGGTAGTCACTTTTGATTTCATAAGGCGGGTCAATAAGAATCAGGCCACGGCGGGAAGCCGGAGGCAGCTTAGACTTCAACTGCTGATAGCCGTCGGCGCGCGCCACACGGGCGCGGCTGTCTTTCTGAAATTCGCCGCGCAGCAGCGGAAAATCGCTCGGGTGCAGCTCGGTCAACTGTAAGCTGTCCTGCTCGCGCAGCAGCTGACGGGCGATCAACGGCGAGCCCGGGTAATAACGCAACTGACCGCTGCGGTTGAAGTGGCTCACTACGTTAATGTACGGCTCCAGCTCGGCGGGCAGATCGTCCTGCTGCCAGATGCGGGCGATGCCTTCCAGGTATTCTCCGGTGCGCTCGGCATGTTCACTGCTCAGCTGATAGCGACCTGCCCCGGCATGGGTGTCCAGATAAAGAAACGGTTTTTCCTTCTCTTTCAGCGATTCAATGATCAGGCTCTGAACGGTGTGTTTAAGGACGTCGGCGTGGTTGCCTGCGTGGTAGCTATGGCGATAACTGAGCATGGATGAAAGTATTCCAGATAATAAACGTAGACCCAAAAGCTGCGCGCCATCGGGCAAAAATAGAGCGTATCGCCACAGTATACAGAAAAGTTCCCCCTGCCGCGAAAGCGCAACGCCCGGTATTGAAATCCTCTACACTTATCCCCATTGTACAGGGATATTGCACAGCGCCGGATGCGCGCTTCATACACTTCTTTCAAACAGGACAGCGTTTATGACTAATCCTTTACTGACGCCCTTCGAGCTACCGCCGTTTTCCCAGATTCAGCCTGAGCATGTTGTTCCCGCCGTCACCAAAGCGCTGAACGACTGCCGTGAAAATGTGGAACGTGTGGTCGCGCAGGGCGCGCCGTACACCTGGGAAAATCTGTGTCAGCCGCTTGCCGAAGTTGATGATGTGCTGGGTCGCATTTTTTCGCCGGTCAGCCACCTGAACTCGGTGAAAAACAGCCCGGAACTGCGCGAAGCCTACGAACAAACGCTGCCGCTGCTGTCTGAATACAGCACCTGGGTAGGGCAACATGAAGGACTGTACAAAGCGTACCGCGACCTGCGCGACGGCGATCATTACGCCACTCTGAACACCGCGCAGAAAAAAGCGGTAGATAACGCCCTGCGTGATTTCGAGCTGTCCGGCATCGGCTTGCCGAAAGATAAACAACAACGCTACGGTGAAATCGCCACCCGTCTGTCCGAACTGGGCAACCAGTACAGCAACAATGTCCTCGACGCCACCATGGGCTGGACGAAGCTAATTACCGACGAAGCGGAGCTGGCGGGTATGCCGGAAAGCGCGCTGGCGGCGGCGAAAGCCCAGGCCGAAGCGAAAGAACAGGACGGTTACCTGCTGACGCTGGATATTCCGAGCTATTTGCCGGTGATGACCTACTGCGACAACCAGACGCTGCGTGAAGAGATGTACCGCGCCTACAGCACCCGCGCTTCTGATCAGGGGCCAAACGCCGGAAAGTGGGACAACAGCCCGGTGATGGCGGAAATCCTCGCCCTGCGTCACGAACTGGCGCAACTGCTTGGCTTTGACAGCTACGCGGATAAATCCCTCGCCACTAAAATGGCAGAAAACCCACAGCAGGTGCTCGACTTCCTGACGGATCTGGCGAAACGCGCCCGTCCACAGGGAGAAAAAGAGCTGGCGCAACTGCGTGCGTTTGCCAAAGCGGAATTTGGCGTTGATGAACTGCAGCCGTGGGACATCGCGTACTACAGCGAGAAGCAAAAACAGCATCTGTACAGCATCAGCGACGAGCAACTGCGTCCTTACTTCCCGGAAAACAAAGCCGTTAATGGCCTGTTTGAAGTGGTGAAACGCATTTACGGCATCACCGCCAAAGAGCGCAACGACGTGGACACCTGGCATCCGGACGTGCGTTTCTTCGAGCTGTATGATGAGAAAAACGTGCTGCGCGGCAGCTTCTACCTCGACCTGTACGCCCGCGAAAACAAACGCGGCGGGGCGTGGATGGACGACTGCGTCGGCCAGATGCGTAAAGCGGATGGTTCCCTGCAAAAACCGGTCGCCTATCTGACCTGTAACTTCAACCGTCCGGTGAACGGCAAACCTGCGCTGTTTACCCACGATGAAGTGATTACCCTGTTCCATGAGTTCGGCCACGGCCTGCATCACATGCTGACCCGTATTGAAACTGCCGGAGTTTCGGGGATTAGCGGCGTACCGTGGGATGCGGTCGAGCTGCCAAGCCAGTTTATGGAAAACTGGTGCTGGGAGCCGGACGCGCTGGCGTTCATCTCCGGTCACTTTGAGACCGGCGAGCCGCTGCCGAAAGCACTGCTGGATAAAATGCTGGCGGCGAAGAATTATCAGGCGGCGCTGTTCATCCTGCGCCAGCTGGAGTTCGGCCTGTTCGACTTCCGCCTGCATGCGGAATTTGACCCGCAGCAGGGGGCAAAGATCCTTGAAACGCTGGCAGAGATCAAAAAGCAGGTGGCCGTGGTGCCATCACCGCACTGGGGCCGCTTCCCGCACGCGTTTAGCCACATCTTCGCCGGCGGGTATGCGGCGGGGTATTACAGCTACCTGTGGGCAGACGTGCTGGCGGCAGATGCCTACTCCCGCTTTGAAGAAGAGGGGATTTTCAACCGCGAAACCGGACAGTCGTTCCTTGATAACATCCTGACCCGTGGCGGTTCTGAAGAGCCGATGGAACTGTTCAAACGCTTCCGTGGCCGCGAGCCGCAGCTGGACGCAATGCTGGAACATTACGGGATAAAAGGCTAATCCCGACGTGAAAATCTGCTTAGTTAATGAAACAGGCGCCGGAGACGGCGCCTTATCTGTTCTGGCGTCCCGCTGGGGACTGGAGCACGATGAAGACAACCTGATGGCGCTGGTGATGACTGCCGCGCATCTGGAACTGCGTAAGCGCGACGAACCCAAACTGGGCGGTATCTTCGTTGATTTTGTTAGCGGGGCGATGGCGCATCGGCGTAAGTTTGGCGGCGGTCGCGGCGAAGCGGTAGCGAAAGCGGTCGGCATTAAAGGCGACTATCTGCCCGACGTTGTTGACGCCACGGCGGGGTTAGGACGCGATGCGTTTGTGCTGGCCTCGGTGGGCTGCCGCGTGCGGATGCTGGAGCGTAACCCGGTGGTGGCGGCCTTACTCGACGATGGCCTGACGCGCGCCTATGCCGATCCGGAGATTGGCGGCTGGTTACAGGAACGCTTACAGTTGATCCACGCGTCCAGCCTGTCGGCGCTGACGGACATCACGCCGCGTCCGCAAGTGGTCTATCTCGACCCGATGTTTCCTCATAAGCAGAAAAGCGCACTGGTGAAAAAAGAGATGCGGGTGTTTCAGTCGCTGGTGGGGCCGGATTTAGACGCCGACGGTCTGCTGGAACCGGCGCGCCAGCTCGCCACGAAACGTGTGGTGGTCAAGCGCCCGGATTATGCGCCGCCTCTGGCGAATATCGCCACGCCCAACGCGGTGGTGACCAAAGGGCATCGGTTTGATATTTATCCCGGGACGCCGTTGGACGCGTGACGAAGCCCCGGATGGCGCTTCTGCTTACACAAATGGTGCGTACGGATCCGCCATTTTAAACGCGGCTTCTTTTTCTGCTACCGGCGGGTAAATTAATTCGCGGGTGATCGACTGCTTCACTTTTTTCGCCTCTGCGCGCGTCAGTTTCACCTGCTGGTCCCATCCTTCGGTATAGACAGCACCCCAGGCGCCGAGATCCAGACAGGTGACATACATTTCCTGGCGATACGGTAGCGCTTCGATGCCGAGCAAATCGGCTGCAGCGTTATTACCCGCAAATTTGCCCAGCAAAATCGCGTGCTGGCAGGTCATGAGGGCGTGATTGCCTTTATCGTCGGTGGCTGCGTAGGCCACATCGCCAGTGGCGAAAATATGCTCGTGTCCAGGCACCTGAAGTTTGCTGTTGACGTGCAGACGGCCCTGGCGATCGCGCGGCGCATCAATTTGCGCTGTCAGGGCGTTTGCCTGTACGCCAGCCGTCCAGATTACCGTTTGTGAAGGGATGGCGCGTCCATCTCTCAGCGTTACGCCACTGGCATCGACTTTTTCAATCTCACTATTCACCAGCCATTCCACGCCAAGCTCAGCGGAAGCTTCGATGATAGTGTTTCGCAGGGCTTCGCTGTAGCGTGAGCCGGGCGTCGGTCCACGTTCAACTACGACTACTCTGGTCTTAGCATTCGCGCCGAGGATCTCACGCAGCCGTCCCGGTAGTTCCAGCGCCATCTCGATACCGGTAAAACCGCCGCCGCAAACGACAACGGTATTACGCGCGTCACTTTCCACCTGGCGCGGCAGTTCGTTCAGGTGCCGCTCCAGGACCGCGGCGCTCTCCAGTTGGTCCAGATCGAACGTATAAGTTTGTGCGCCCGGCACGAGTGAACGGTTGACGTGGCTTCCGCTGGCGAGAATCAGACGGTCATAGTGATGTAAGTGTGATTCACCGTTGGTGTCAGTCCAACTGACCTCCTTTGAGGCGGGCAGAATTTGAGTGACCGTTCCGCGCAGGAAATTTACGCCCGTAACGTCGAACAAAGGCTGTAAAGGGGCAACCAATGTTTCTACGGCATTTTCATAGAAGCGGGGACGCACACGAAGCTCAGGCTGCGGGGCAATCACCGTAATATCAATAGACTGGCTGTCATTTTTATCCACCAGACGAGCGGCGCTCAGGGCTGCCCACATTCCGGCGAAACCCGCACCAACGATCAAAATTTGTTTACGCATTGCTTACCTGCTCCGTTAACACTGATTTATTTACTCGGATTTTATTGGTCGTAGTTTGAAAAAGCAACGCGAAAAATCATGACGGTCAATATTTAGTTATTATCCTCTTGATTAATAGTTGGTTATTTTTGCTATCATCGCTGATATAAAGGGAGGGAGTGGAATGATAAGGGCGAAAAAGCTACAATAACTCAGAATTAATTTGGCTGAGATAAAGGCATGGCATTCTACAGTTCCGGGGTTGAGTATGGCATCCACAGCTTGATGTGTATGGTGGACAGCAAAGGCGATGCCCGCGATATGAGCGTGCGCGAAATAGCTGAGTTACAAAGCGTGCCGTATGACTACCTGGCTAAAATCTTTACCCGACTGTCGAAGGCGGGACTGGTGCGCAGCATAGAAGGAAAGGGGGGCGGTTTTCAGCTTGCCAGACCCGCCGAACACATTACCGTGCTGGATGTGGTTAATGCCATAGATGGCGACAAGCGTATTTTCGAATGTCGCGAGATCCGCCAACGTCTGGCAGTATTTGACGAGCAACCGCCGACGTGGGCCTGTGAAGGCATTTGTGGCGTGCGTTCAGTGATGGATATGGCGCAGCAGCGAATGGAAGAGGCATTGGGCCAACATACCATTCTCGATTTGGCGCGTAAAATGTACCGTAAAGCCCCGGATACATTTGTCGTCGAAGTGCAGGCGTGGATCGACGCGCGTAAAGGGTAAATCGGATGAATGGCCCGATGGCGTTGCGCTATCGGGCCTGGAGTCCGGTGCGGAAGGCGAGACTGCCCTCCGGCACAAGCAGTACGGTTACTTCTCGCTGTCCGGCGTATTGATCATCCGGTTCAGCCACGGCACCATCAGCGCCATCACCACCGTTACGCCCAGCGTCACCAGTCCGATTTTACTGAATACCCCGGTATAAATGGGCAGCGTCAGTAGCGGGTCGGTGATATTTTCCGGCACGGCGGTAAAGGTGGCCACGTAGCCGCCCAGCAGAAACGCCGCGGCCTGCGTCAGGAACCACATCCCCAGAATAAAGCCCATCAGGTGCTGCGGCACCAGCGCCGCGACCATCGCCAGTCCCAACGCGCTGATCAGCAGTTCGCCCAGACTCTGGAACAAATACACCAGTACGATAAACCACGGCGACGTCAGTCCCTGCGCGTCGGCAAACCACATGCCTGCGGCGGCGGCGGTTAAAAAGCCCAGCGAGCATAAAAACATCCCGAGGGTAAATTTCATTGGCATCGTCAGGTCTTTGCCTTTGCTGCCCAGACGGGTGTAGATCGCCGCCAGTACCGGGCTGGCGATGACTACCCAGAACGGGTTCAGCGCCTGGAAACTCACCGGGTTAATGGTGAAGCCGAGGATCTCATGGTGGACGTTATTAATGGCGAAAAAGTTCAGCGAGGTTGGCATCTGTGCGTAAAGAATGTAAAACAGCACCGCTTCAAGCATCAGGATGAACGCCACGAACATTTTGTTGCGCCCGGTTTTATCCAGCTTAAACGCCTGGCGGAAAAAGATAATCGTCACCGCGATGGACAGAACGATCAGCACCAGGTTGGCGACCTGTACGTTATGCATCAACCAGGCGCAGAGGAAAATCATCGCCACTGTGCCAATCAGCACAAACAGCAGATTCCGCATACTGAGCGGCCGATGGTCCGGCTCGGAGCCAATATTCTTTACCATCCCCCGGCAGGCGAAATAGACCAGCAGCGCGACAATCAGCCCCGCGCCGCACAGGTTATAGGTGACGGCATAGCCAAACTTTTCCGCAATCACGGGCGCCAGGGAAAGCGACAGCAGCGAACCGATGTTGATCGACATGTAAAACAGGGTGAAAGCGCCATCCAGACGCGGATCTTTCGGGGGATAACATTTCGAAAGCAGGCTCGCCGGGTTGGCTTTAAATAAGCCGTTGCCGACAGCGATGGTTCCGAGAGCGATAAATATCAGGTCGGGCTTCAGTAACGACATCCCGGTCATGAAGTAGCCGATTGCCAGTACAATCGCCCCCAGCACCAGCGTTCGCTTAGTGCCAAGCAGGTGATCGCCCACGTAACCGCCAATGGAGATCAGGCCGTAGACCAGCGCAGCGAAGGCGCCAAAGGTGATAAAGGCCTGTTCCTGCGAGAAGCCAAGCTGTTTGACGAAGAAAACGGCCAGGATGCCCTGAACGCCGTAATAGCCGAATCGTTCCCATAATTCGACAAAAAAGATCATGAAGAAGGGGCGGGGTTGTTGTAGCAAACCCGTCGGTGCAGATGTGTTCATATTTTTTCGCCTTTCGATGCCATCCCAAAAAGTATGACGCGTAAAACAAAACGCGCCGAAAATGTATGACTCTGTTATAGACTGCGGTCATTAACCGAATGAGTAGATTATTATACAGATAGACTTCGATCTAATTAGCCGATCACACTAATTATGTTTTGTGGGATGGAATGATGTCCTGAGGGAGAAATAAAAACGCCCGCAAAAGCGGGCGTGGGATCTGGCAGGGAAAACTTACTCTTCTTCGTCGCGCAGAGGAACGATCAGCATGTCAACGTGAACGGTGTTGATCAACTGGCGCGCTGAAGACATCAGCTTGCTCCAGAAGTCCTGATGATGACCACATACCACCAGGTCCATGTCGTATTTCTTAATCGCGTCGACCAGCACCTGGCCCAGGTCGCCGCTACCGCTCAGGGTTTCGGTGATAGGGTAGCCTGCGTTAGTGGAAAGCTCGGTCAGCGCATGGTGAGTTTCTTCAGAAATGCGCTTTTGCATATCGCCCAGATTAACGTCAATCAGGCCGGTATAAAGGTCAGAGTAGTTTACATCTACGTGGATCAGGGAAACTTTTGCGTTGTACGGGCGCGCCATAGAGACCGCTTTTTCTACCAGCACTTTACTTTCCGGAGAAAGATCAACTGCGATGAGAATGTGTTTGTAAGCCATAGTATTACTCCTTCCATAAAGTTGTCGATGACCAGCCAGCTGGCGTTTCTTGTGCCGTCGCGTCACCCGCGTCCTGCGAACTATGCGATTTTGTCTACGCGGGGCCAGCTCAGCCGCGATGAATTGTTGAGACGATCCTTACAGTATAGCGACCAGGATAATCCGTCAATCCGCCTTGCTTACCAGTTAGTTAAACAAATTTTTGCGTTAATTGCATTGATAGTGATTAACCTTCTGGCAAAAAAATTAACTGATCTCCTACACTATTAATAAAGCCGCTCGGATTTTATGCACCATCGTGGGCGGTTTCGTCGTACTCTTTCATTGAACTGTCTGGCAAGTTTGGGGAGCGGTAGTCCCGGAGAGGATCTCCGTGGGCGGGTCGCCGGGGAGGTCGTATGATAAGCACCGTCGCATTGTTCTGGGCGTTATGTGTCGTATGCATTGTTAATATGGCGCGCTATTTCTCATCGTTACGCGCACTGTTAGTGGTACTTCGTGGTTGCGATCCTTTGCTTTACCAGTATGTGGATGGGGGCGGCTTTTTTACCTCGCACGGCCAGCCCAACAAGCAGGTGCGGCTGGTGTGGTATATCTATGCCCAGCGTTACCGCGATCACCATGATGATGAATTCATTCGCCGCTGTGAGCGGGTGCGCGGTCAGTTTATTCTGACCAGCGCGCTGTGCGGCCTGGTGGTCATCAGCCTTATCGCGTTGATGATTTGGCACTGAGCAAAAAAAAGCGGGCCAGTTTCCTGACCCGCCCGATACGGTTTATTTCGCATCCCCTTACCTGAAAGCGCTTCGCTTACCGGGCCAGAGTGCTTCGTTTATCTGTAGGCCGGATAAGGCGTTGCCGCCCTCCGGCACAGTGATGTTTAAATCAGCTTCAGCGAGATCCAGTACAGCGTACCGGAAAGCAGGATCGCGGCTGGCAGCGTGAAGACCCACGCCATCAGAATGCTGGTTACCGTTTTACGCTGCAAACCGCCGCCGTCAACCACCATCGTCCCCGCCACAGAGGAGGAGAGTACGTGGGTGGTGGAAACCGGCATACCGGTGTAGCTGGCCAGACCGATAGAGACAGCCGCCGTCATCTGCGCGGACATCCCCTGTGCATAGGTCATGCCTTTCTTGCCAATCTTCTCACCGATAGTGGTCGCCACGCGGCGCCAGCCGATCATGGTACCAATACCCAGCGCCAGCGCGACCGCCATGATGATCCAGACAGGCGCATACTCAATGGTGCTCAGCATATCGGTTTTCAGTTTTTTCAGCAGACGCTGGTCGTCTGTGCTCACGCCTGGCAGCTTCGTCACTTTATCAGTGGTGTCGGAGATGCACAGCATGATGCGACGCAGCTGGCTACGTTGCTCAACGCTCAGTTTGTCATAGCTTTCCACGTTGTTCGCCAGCATGGCCTTCGCACGCTCAAGCGCGTTGATGGTGTTTGCCGGGTGGCAGTGGAATTCCGTTGGCTGGGTGGCGACCGGTTCCGGGGAAGGAATCAACTGGTCGACGCCTGTCACTTTCTTCAGCAGGTCAGGGTGCTGCTGGAAGTAAGTTTCGACGTTATTGATCGCATCGCGGGTACGGGTAATTTCATAACCTGAGGCGTTCATATTCACCACGAAGCCCGCCGGAGCGACGCCAATCAGAACCAGCATCACCAGACCAATGCCTTTCTGACCATCGTTCGCGCCGTGAGAGAACGCCACGCCGATAGCGGAAAGAATCAGGGCGATACGGGTCCAGAACGGCGGCTTTTTCTTACCGTCTTTCTTTTCACGTTCCGCTGGCGTCAAGTGAATACGGGCGCGCTTTTTGGTGCCGCTCCAGTAACGACGCAGAATGAAAATCAGGCCTCCCGCGACCACCAGACCGACGATCGGCGAGACGATAAGCGAAGCAAAAATGCCGATAACTTTCGGGATGTTGAGCGCGTCGACAACTGACGTGCCGGTCATCAGGGCATTGGTTAAACCGATACCGATAATCGCGCCAATCAGCGTGTGGGAACTGGATGCAGGCAAGCCAAAGTACCAGGTACCGAGGTTCCAGATGATCGCCGCAAGCAGCATGGAGAAGACCATCGCAAGTCCATGCGTGGAGCCCATGTTGAGTAGCAGGTCCGTCGGCAGCATATGCACGATGGCATAGGCTACGCTGAGTCCGCCCAGCAGCACACCTAAGAAGTTGAACAGCGCAGCCATCACCACCGCCAGCTGCGAACGCATCGCGCGGGTGTAGATAACGGTTGCGACTGCGTTGGCTGTATCATGGAAGCCATTGATCGCTTCGTAGAACAGCACAAAAGCCAGAGCAAGTAACAATAAAAGCCCGGTATGTAAATCCAGGCCAGCAAACAAATGTAGCATAGGACGTTACGCCATCTTGAGGACATGAACGCGGCGCATTATCAGTGACTTTGGCGGCGCGGGCAAAGTGAAATATAGACTTTTTTTGATTTAACGTCGGCATCCTGAGCTGCCTCTAAAGAATTATCTTATAGATTTCAGACAAATACTCCTTACTGAGGATTTTGGCGCTGGTGCGACCACTTAGATAACTTTACAATTCACGCCCGGTTTTGAGAGAGGAACGCAAAGTGGAAAGGTTTGATGCCGTTATTATAGGCGCTGGCGCGGCAGGTATGTTTTGTGCGGCGCAGGCAGGACAGGCGGGGTGCCGGGTGCTGCTTATCGATAACGGTAAGAAACCGGGTCGCAAGATCCTCATGTCCGGCGGCGGGCGCTGCAACTTTACTAACCTCTATGTTGAGCCTGCGGCCTATTTGAGCGAAAACCCGCATTTTTGCAAATCGGCGCTGGCGCGCTATACCCAGTGGGATTTCATCGATCTGGTCGGCAAGTACGGCATCGCATGGCACGAAAAAACGCTCGGACAGCTTTTTTGTGATGACTCTGCGCAGCAAATCGTCGACATGCTGGTGGCCGAATGTGAAAAAGGCAATGTTACCCTGCGGTTACGCAGCGAAGTGCTGAGCGTGACGCGGGACAACGACGGTTATACGCTGGCGCTGAATGGCATGAACGTTGGCGCAAAAAAACTGGTGATCGCCTCTGGCGGGCTGTCGATGCCGGGACTGGGCGCCACGCCGTTTGGTTATAAAATTGCCGAACAGTTTGGCCTGAAGGTGTTGCCGACGCGTGCAGGTCTGGTGCCTTTCACCCTGCATAAACCCCTGCTGGAGCAGCTTCAGGTGCTTTCCGGCGTTTCTGTGCCGTCAGTCATTACCGCCGAGGACGGCACCGTCTTTCGCGAAAATCTGCTGTTCACTCATCGCGGTCTGTCAGGCCCGGCTGTTTTACAGATATCCAGCTTCTGGCAACCTGGCGAATTTGTTACCATTAATTTGCTGCCGGATGCCGACCCCGACGCTTTCTTAAACGAGCAGCGCAGCGCACATCCCAATCAAAGCCTGAAAAATACGCTGGCGATGCTCCTGCCGAAGCGGCTGGTGGAATGTTTGCAGCAGCTTGGGCAAATTCCCGACGTTTCGCTTAAGCAGCTTAACGCACGTGAGCAGCAGACGCTGGTCGACACCCTCACCGCGTGGCGTATACAGCCAAATGGCACTGAAGGTTACCGCACGGCGGAAGTGACGCTGGGCGGCGTCGATACCAACGAACTGTCATCGCGGACGATGGAAGCCCGTAACGTACCAGGGCTCTACTTCATTGGTGAAGTGATGGACGTGACCGGCTGGCTGGGCGGCTACAACTTCCAGTGGGCGTGGTCGAGCGCCTGGGCCTGCGCGCAGGATTTAACGTCTCATGAGGACGCTAAACGCTAATGCGATGTTCTTTAAGCTTACGCCACAATGTGGTGGGGCTTATTCCGAGCATTGTCGCGGCTTTGGTACGGTCGCCTGCCGTGGTTTCAATGACGCGGGTAATGAGCTGTTTTTCCTGTTTCTTAAGCAGGTTGGTAGCGTCCACCGTCATTTCGCTTGTGGGGAGGCGCGAAACCTCCTCCGGCGAAACGGAGGACATCTGGCACAACTGCTGAAGATCCGCTTTGCTCACCACATCCGTTTGTAATAACACAACGAGCCGATAAACCACCGCCTGCAGCTCACGAATGTTGCCCGGCCAGGTATACGCGTTTAAAAACGCCTGGGCTTCCGGGGTAAATATCAGCGTTTTGCCTTGCTGCGCCAGCAGGTGCTGCACGATCAGCATGACGTCGCCGGGGCGCTCGTGGAGCGCGGGCAACGCCAGTTCGAGAATGTTGATGCGGTACCAGAGATCCTGACGAAATTCACCCGCGTCGACCTGCGCCTTCAGCGGTTTATTACTGGCGGTAATAAGGCGGAAGTTGGCGGTAATCAACGAGTCGCCGCCGATCCGGGAAAACTGTTTTTCCTGTAATACGCGCAGCAATTTTACCTGCACCGATAACGGCGCTTCGCTGATTTCATCAATGAACACCGTGCCGTCTTTCGCCATTTCGAAAATGCCGGGTTTGCCGCCTTTACGGGCGTTGGTAAATGCGCCATCGGCATAGCCAAACAGTTCGCTTTCCAGCAGGCTTTCCGGGATGGCCGCGCAATTGATGGCGATAAAAGGACAATGGCTGCGTGCGCTATGGTTATGGATGCTCTGGGCGAAAAGCTCTTTCCCCGTCCCGGTAGCACCGGTGATATTGACCGGTAAATCATGTTGGGCGCACAGCTTTGCTTTCGCAATGACGTCAAGGATTTGCCGCGACTGGCCGATAATATCGTCAAAGTGATACGATGTGGTAAAGCCGCGCAGTTTGCTTTTTTTATTCGCCACGGAATGCCAGAGCGCATTATCCTGGCTTAAACCGGTGATAATCGAAAACGAGTGTCGACGGTTGGCAAAATGTTTGATCGAGACGTAGACCAGATTTCCGTTAATTTCCGTCGGCTGTTCCTTCAGGCTTATTTCATTAATAATGCTACCGTACAGATCTTTAAACGCCTCTTTTTTGAAGAGTTTATCGCCTGGATGGCACTGAAACAGGGTCATACCGGTGGCATTAACGCTAATGACTTCCCCCATCTGGTCGATACACATAATGCCTTCACGCGACTGATTCAGCGCCGACTGGCTCATTAACAGTTTTGTGTTTTCCTGATTGATATATTTCAGCAGACTCCAGGCTTCGTTAATGGCTTGTTCGATGGAGATATTATCGGTATCGCCCATGACCGCATTTAAGCCGTACTTTTTCGCCATTTCAGCCACTGTCAGGCCGCCAATCACCAGCTGATAGTCATTTTCGGCCAGATTTTTAACCACGTTTTCAATATCATAATGGTTATAGACCTGGCAGATCTTGAACTCTTCGTTGGTCATATTTTGATAATGGCGCAGCGCATTACAAAACTGAGGAAAACCAATAGCGGCGATTTTCTGCGACTTGTGTTTGGCTTCCTGCAGGATGCGATAAACGCCGTGAAAATCATGGGCGATCTCGATAACCGGAATGGTCATATTGCTGCGCAACAGGGCGGCGGTGCCACCGCGGCTGATAATAATTTTTGTGCCGGCGCGAATCATCTCATCCGCTTTTTCCAGCACGTCAGAATAATGAAATTCGTATACGGGAATATCCAGTTTGCGTTCTATTAACACATTGGCGATGCGCTGAGTGATGGTGCTGGAAACAGAAAAGATAACAATCTCATTATTCTTCATTTATTCATCACTTACGGCTGGCGTCCTGATTTATAAAAAGAACCTTACACAAACCATTGTGTAAGGTTCAACAGGCAATGCTCAGAAATGAAGACGACGATAAACAATCTGACCGTTGCAGAGTGTGGCGCAGTTATCGATATACCGATCGCCCTCTATTTTTACGCCGCGGGTATCTTCAAAGACGATCCGCTCCTTGCGTAGCTTCACAAGGGAAATATCGGCAAACGCGCCAGGCTTTAACGTGCCGATGTCTCCTTCCATTTTCATCAGGCGGGCTGGCGTGGTGGTGACTGCGCGCAGGACGTCAAAAAATGACATGCCCATGTTGAGATATTTCGACATTACGTGCAGCAGGCTGTACACCTTATCCGTCCGCAGGCTATTTCTTTGCGTCAGGTCAGTGCTGATGATATCCGGGTAAAAACCTTGCTCCATCGCATTGCTGGCCACGTTGAAGTCAAAATGCGCCACCCCGTTGGAGCAGTCGAAAATCACGCCCCGCTTTTTGGCCTGTTTCACCGCCGGGTAAACTTCGCCCTGCGCGTTCAGTATCGAGTGACCCGTACCGTGGAAGCAGTGGGCGTATATATCGTTTGCCTGAAAATGACCTATCAGCTCATCGGCGGGCAGCAGGGCATCTGTAACATGAACGCAGAGGGAAGTGTTCAGCTCACGCGCCAGCGCGACGGTGGTAAGGAAAGGATCGCTGGAGTACGCTTTTCCCTTCGCAATATCCTGGCTGTAACGCAGCTTCAGACCAAGGATATTGTCGCTGTTTTCCGCCAGCGTCCGGGCAATGCGTTCCACGTTGTAATTCGCGGGATTGGTGTTTTCCAGATAACCGGTTGGCCCGCCCCCGAGCGTGGAAAGCCCGACGTTCACCACGTTGAGATAGCTTTTTATCTTTACCATTGAAGATGCGATCACGCTGTGACGAAACAACGCGTAGTTCACCCACCCGCTGCTTCCCGCATCCACCACGCTGGTGACGCCATTCGGCAGGCAGATAATATCCGGGTTCACGCTGATTGCCGTACCGCCATGAAACACATGGGCATGAAAGTCGATCAGACCCGGCAGGACGAGACAGCCAGCGGCATCGATCACCGTTTCCGCCTGGGTGGCGTCGACGTTATCCAGATCGACAATGCGGTTGCCAATAATCCCGATGCTGCGATTCAGGTATTCATTGCTTTCGACATCGGCAATCAGGCCATTTTTGATCAGAATATCCAGTTTCATTGCTATCTCCTTTAAATACCGATGAATTTCCAGTAAGGAATGCCGATCAGGAAGTAAACCAGAACGTTAATCACCACCATAATGGTACCTAACAGCCAGAAGGTTTTTTGCGGGACATAGCCGCTGGAGAAGGTAAAAACCCCCGCGCCGTTGCCGTAGTGGGTCAACAATGCGCCATAACCTGCTGAAAACGCTAAAGACAGCGCCACATACATCGGGTGCGCCTGGGTGGTCATGCCAAGAGTAAACAGCACCGGGTAGAACGAGACGACAAAAGCGCTGTTAGAGACGAAGAAGTAACGTACCGCGAGGCTGATAAACACCAGCACCGCGATGGCGCTGAATTCGCTCAGGTGCGATAAATCAAGATAGTTTTTGATGACGTCGACGAGGAAGACATAAAAACCGCCCTTTGACAGCGCCACCGCGCAGCCATAGAACGCGCCGTACCAGACAAAGGTTTGCCAGGCGGATTTCTCACTGACCACATCGTTCCAGCTTAAAACGCCAAACAGCAACAGACAGGCAAGGAAAGCCAGTCCCACAGGTATAAAGGCGATGCCGGTGAGCGAGCCCGTCATCCAGCCCAGTACGCCGAGGATGAAAAAGACGATCAGCAGTTTTTCTTCCCGCTTCACCGGCCCCAGCTCACGCAGGCCTTTTTCAGCGATGTCGTTCACGTTGGCGATTGTTTTTAACTCTGGCGCGTAGATTTTATACAGGATCCATGGCGACAGCAGCAGAACCAGTCCGGCGGGCACGATGGCGGCCTTAAACCAGGTCATCCATTCCAGGTTGACCTTCATAATTTCGTTCGCCAGCGACACGGTAATTGAGTTGGTGGCCATCCCGGTCAGAAACAGGCTGGAGGTGCCCATTGAGACGACATACATCAGGATAGTCAGATAAGCGCCGATTTTGCGGCTGCCCTCATCCGGCTTTGAGCCCAGCGCTTCGGCAATGTTGCGGAAAATGGGGTAGGTGATGCCGCCGGAACGGGACATGTTTGAGCCGGTGGCGGGCGCGAGAACGGTATCGGTTACCATCATCAAATAGCCGAGCGTCAGGGTATTCTTCCCGTAACGCTTAAGCAGCATATAGGCGATGCGCTTGCCGAGGCCGGTGATCACAAACGCTTTGCAGATGATAAAGGCGCTGATAATAAACCAGACCATCGGACTGCCGAATCCGGCAAACAGCGGACCGGGATCGAGCACCAGAGACGCGAATCCCAGAATAATCAGCATGATCACCGCATCGGTAAACGGGCGCAGCACCAGGCCGCACAGCATTGCCAGATAAATCCCCACCATATGCCAGGTGGCGGCGGAAACGCCTTCAGGATTAGGTATTATCCAGAACAAGACCGGGAAAAAAATAATGGGTAAGAGTTTTAAATAAAGCATGTTAATTACCTTTGCTTTAAAGCCGCGGCTCATCAGACGTCGCGGCGTTTTATTATTTATTCGTATTAACGGTAAGTGTCGTCGATGAACTCAACGCCTTTGTCTTCAAGCGTCTTCTTAACCCACTGACGGTTCGCGGCGCCGTTTTTAGCCGCTTCGACCTTACTTGCGTCAAATTTTGAATACTCTTTTGCTTTCGCCAGCAGCGCTTCGGCGTCGCCAAGCGGCACCACGATGACGCCATCGGCGTCGCCGACAATCAGGTCGCCCGGATTCACCGCCACACCGCCGACGGCGATCGGCGTATTCACTTCGCCCGGCCCTTCCTTAAAGGGGCCTGCCGGGTTTGCGCCGGTAGCAAAGAGCGGGAAGTCGAGGACGGAAAGCGCGTCGATATCACGGATGGGGCCGTCGAGCACAATTCCGGCGATTTTTTTGCAGCAGTGCGCGTAGGCCACCATGATCTCCCCCATCAGCGCGCGGGAGCGGTCGCCTTCATTAGAGACCACAATCACGTCGTTTTCCGTCGCCATATCCAGCGCCGCATGCAGCATCAGGTTATCCCCGGCGCGCGCTTTCACGGTGATAGCAAAGCCTGCCATAATCGGCTTCTTCGGCGCGGAAATACGCTTTATGCCGTTGCCGAGTACCGCGATACGGTTCATGGTGTCGGCAATATTTGCCGCCGGAAGCTGTTCATACGCTTTGAGCAGTTCAGGATTGCCTTGCGGGCGTTGTAAAAAAATACGGTTGCCAATAGACATGTTTTTCTCCTTAAAAACCCGGAACCGGCCAGGACGGTTTTTTACCGGACAGGACTTCATCAATCCCGATGGCGGAATGCAGTGAAGCGCGATCGGTCGCTTCGATCGTGGCGGCGCCGATATGCGGCCCAATCACGATATTGCTCAGTGAAAAAATGGGATCGTTGGCGTCGAACGGCTCTTTTTTCAGCACATCGATGCCTGCGCCCGCGATGGTGTTACTGGTGAGCGCGTGATAGAGCGCTTTTTCATCCACCAGCTTGCCGCGCGCGGTGTTGATGAAATAGGCCGAAGGTTTCATCAGGGAGAACTGTTTTTCACCGACAAAATCGGTGGTTTCGGCGGTGGTCGGACAATGCAGCGAAACAAAGTCGCTCTCTTTAAAGATGCGTTCGAAGTCATCCGTCATCTGGACGCCCTGCGGCACTTGCTGCTGGGTTTTATACGGATCGTACGCAATGACTTTCATGTTGAAGCCGTGCAGGGCTTTCAGGGCCACGCGGGAGCCGATATTCCCCACCCCGATCAGGCCGAGCGTTTTGCCATCCAGCTCCACTTTGGGGGTACGCAGTTTGGCCCAGTAGTAATCTTCAAGCATTTTTTCTTCGACCAGCTTAAAGTTACGCGAGCAGTGCAACATGTAGAAAATCGTCAGTTCGGCAACCGACATGCTGTTGGCGATAGGCGCGTTAAGAACCACCACGCCGTGGCGTTTGGCTGATTCAAGATCGACAGTGTCGTAACCCGCGCCGTGACGTGCGACCACCTTCAGCTTTTTAGCCGCTTCAAAGACGCGATCGGACATTTTGGACAGGCGAACGATAATACCGTCGCAATCCGGGATATCGCGGATAATGTCCTCTTCTTCCATGCCTGAGCCGGTAATCAGCTCATAACCGCGGCTTTCCAGATATTCTCTCCCTTCTGCCATGATTTCCTGCGGGAGTAAAATTTTGTACGTCATTTAACTATCTCCAGTGTTGATTACACCGGTGATATTGCAGAGGGCGTGCCATAACCTTGCAGAACGCAGTGAATTTTTATAATGCATTGAAAATAATCTATTATTTTTTAAATGGGTGAGGCGGGTGAGACCTGTTCAGGTGATGTTCTTCACATTCTGGCTGGCCGCCGAAATAGCGATATTTGCAAAGTGAAAGGGGGTGAAATGCAGAATGAAATCCGAAATGGAACGCGATCACATCGTCCATGCCAGCGCCCTGCGGCGCCGCCAGAGTACGGCCTTCGTTCAGTCCGGGACAATACAGGGCGATAAGTGAATTCCGTTACGGGCGTCATTGACAAGAATTACTGAATAGACTTATTAATCGCAGGTGTTAGTATCCTATTGATAGTAGTTATGAGTATGCGTGTTTCATTTACGGCCAGGATCGCTGATGATGACAACATTACTACCCGTTTTTCGCACTTCTCCATCATTCACTTTCCTTCACGGCACGCGTCGCGCTGACGCCCGGATGCCGCACGGCTACTTTCTCGCTTTCCTTCTTATCCCGGAAGGAAGATCCCGCTGAACGCGCGTTCGGCGGGTGTTGTAACACGCATGGTTTGCTGACAGGGATTATGGCGGGTCGATTATGGACAAGAGTAAACGTCATTTGGCGTGGTGGGTGGCAGGCGTGCTGGTGGTGGTCGCGGCGGCGGCGTGGTGGATGCTGCGCCCCGCTGGCGTGCCGGAGGGCTTTGCCGCCAGTAACGGCAGGATCGAGGCGACGGAAGTGGATATCGCCACCAAAATCGCCGGACGCATTGACGCTATTCTGGTGAAAGAGGGGCAGTTTGTTCGCCAGGGCGAGGTGCTGGCGAAGATGGATACCCGCGTGTTGCAGGAGCAACGGCTGGAAGCCATCGCGCAAATTAAAGAAGCGGAAAGCGCCGTTGCCGCCGCGCGGGCGCTTCTTGAGCAGCGACAGAGCGAAACCCGCGCCGCGCAGTCGGTGGTGAAACAGCGTGAAGCCGAGCTGGCTTCGGTCTCTAATCGACACCTTCGCTCACGCTCGCTTTCCCAGCGTGGCGCGGTGTCGGCGCAGCAACTGGATGACGATCGCGCCGCCGCCGAAAGCGCCCGCGCGGCGCTGGAGTCGGCAAAAGCGCAGGTCTCTGCCGCTAACGCGGCGATCGAGGCCGCGCGTACCAGCATCATTCAGGCGCAAACCCGCGTGGAAGCCGCGCAGGCCACCGAACGTCGCATCGTCGCCGACATTGAGGACAGTGAACTGAAAGCGCCGCGCGATGGCCGGGTGCAGTACCGGGTGGCGGAACCGGGCGAAGTACTGGCGGCGGGAGGTCGGGTGCTGAATATGGTCGATCTCAGCGATGTTTATATGACCTTTTTCCTGCCTACCGAACAGGCCGGACTGCTGAAGATTGGCGGCGAAGCGCGACTGGTGCTGGATGCCGCGCCAACGCTGCGTATTCCCGCCACCATTAGCTTTGTCGCCAGCGTCGCCCAGTTCACTCCGAAGACCGTTGAGACGAGCGATGAGCGACTGAAGCTGATGTTTCGCGTCAAGGCGCGTATCCCACCGGAACTGCTCGAACAGCATCTGGAATATGTGAAAACCGGGCTACCGGGAATGGCGTGGGTGAGGTTGGATGAAAAACTCCCGTGGCCTGAGTCGCTGGCAGTGAGGCTGCCGCAATGACGCATCTGGCGCAGGTTTCCGTACCTCCCGTGGCGCACCTTGACGGCGTGAGTCAGCATTACGGGGCTACGGTCGCGCTGAACAACATCACGCTGGACATTCCCGCCCGCTGCATGGTGGGGCTGATTGGCCCGGACGGGGTGGGAAAATCAAGCCTGCTGTCGCTGATTTCCGGCGCGCGGGCGATCGAACAGGGAAACGTGAGGGTGCTTGGCGGCGATATGCGTGACCCGAAGCACCGCCGCGAGGTGTGTCCGCGCATCGCCTGGATGCCGCAGGGGCTGGGAAAAAACCTCTACCACACGCTGTCGGTGTATGAAAATGTCGACTTTTTTGCCCGCCTGTTTGGGCATAGCAAAGCCGAGCGCGAAGCGCGTATCAATGAACTGTTGAACAGCACCGGGCTGGCGCCGTTTCGCGACCGTCCCGCCGGAAAACTGTCGGGCGGCATGAAGCAAAAGCTGGGACTGTGCTGCGCCCTTATCCACGACCCGCAGTTATTGATTCTCGACGAGCCGACCACCGGCGTTGATCCGCTTTCCCGCGCGCAGTTCTGGGACCTTATCGACAGCATTCGCCAGCGTCAGACCAACATGAGCGTGCTGGTCGCGACCGCCTATATGGAAGAGGCTGAACGTTTTGACTGGCTGGTGGCAATGAACGCGGGTGAGGTGTTGGCAACCGGCAGCGCGCAGGCGTTGCGCGAGCAAACCGCCAGCGATTCGCTGGAGCAGGCGTTTATCGCCCTTTTACCCGAGGCGCAGCGGCAGGCCCACAAACCGGTGACTATCCCGCCGTATGACGCGGAACAGGCGGAAATTGCGATAGAGGCGAAAGCGTTGACTATGCGCTTTGGTAATTTCGTCGCTGTCGATCACGTTAACTTCCGCATTCCGCGCGGCGAGATTTTTGGCTTTCTCGGTTCGAACGGCTGCGGGAAATCCACCACCATGAAAATGCTGACCGGGCTGCTGCCCGCAAGCGAAGGCGAAGCGTGGCTGTTTGGTCAGCCGGTCGATCCGAAGGATATCGAAACTCGCCGCCGCGTCGGCTATATGTCGCAAGCCTTTTCACTCTACAGCGAGTTGACGGTGCGGCAAAATCTGGAGCTGCACGCCCGCCTTTTTCATATACCGCAAGCGGAGATCCCGGCGCGGGTCAATGAGATGAGCAAACGCTTTATGCTCACCGAAGTGGAAGACATCCTGCCGACATCGCTCCCGCTCGGCATTCGTCAACGCCTGTCGCTGGCCGTGGCGGTGATCCATCGCCCGGAAATGCTGATCCTTGACGAACCGACTTCCGGCGTCGATCCGGTCGCCAGGGATATGTTCTGGCAACTGATGGTCGATTTATCCCGCCGCGACAAAGTGACCATTTTTATCTCCACCCACTTTATGAACGAGGCGGAGCGTTGCGACCGCATGTCGCTGATGCACGCCGGGAAAGTGCTGGCCAGCGGCACACCGCGGGAACTGGTAAAACGGCGCGGCGCCGCCACGCTGGAAGACGCGTTTATTGCCTGGCTGGCGGAAGCGTCGGGTCCGGCCCCGACGCCGGACGCGTCGTTGCCGCTGAAGATGACGCATGAACAGGAAAAACCGCCGCGCCAGGGCTTCAGCCTGCGCCGTCTGTTCAGCTATAGCCGTCGCGAAGCGCTGGAGCTGCGTCGCGATCCGGTTCGTTCAACGCTGGCGCTGATGGGGACGGTGATCCTGATGCTGATCATGGGTTACGGCATCAGCATGGACGTTGAAAACCTGCGCTTTGCGGTGCTCGACCGCGACCAGACAGTCAGCAGCCAGGCGTGGACGCTCAACCTGTCCGGTTCCCGTTATTTTATTGAACAACCACCGCTTACCAGCTATGACGATCTCGACCGGCGAATGCGCGCGGGTGAAGTGGCGGTAGCGATTGAAATTCCGCCTGATTTTGGCCGCGACATTGCCCGCGGCACGCCGGTGGACATTGGCGTATGGGTTGATGGCGCGATGCCGAGCCGCGCCGAGACGGTGAAAGGTTATGTACAGGCGATGCACCAAAGCTGGCTGCAGGAGGTGGCGGGCCGCCAGCCAATGCCCGTAACGCAGTCCGGTTTACTGACCATCGAAACCCGCTATCGCTATAACCCGGACGTGAAAAGTCTGCCCGCTATTGTTCCGGCGGTGATCCCGTTGCTATTAATGATGATCCCTTCCATGCTCAGCGCGCTGAGCGTGGTACGGGAAAAAGAGCTCGGGTCAATCATCAACCTGTACGTAACGCCGACCACCCGCAGCGAATTTCTGCTCGGCAAACAGCTGCCGTATATCGCGCTGGGGATGCTCAATTTTCTGCTGCTCTGCGCGCTGTCGGTGTTCGTGTTTGGCGTTCCGCATAAGGGCAGTTTTCTGACGCTCAGCCTCGCGGCGCTGCTATATGTCACCATCGCCACCGGCATGGGGCTGCTGATTTCTACGTTTATGAAAAGCCAGATTGCGGCAATTTTCGGTACGTCCATTATCACGCTGATCCCGGCCACCCAGTTTTCAGGAATGATCGATCCCGTGGCTTCGCTGGAAGGTCCAGGCCGGTGGATTGGCGAGATCTACCCGACCAGCCATTTTCTGACGATCGCCCGCGGAACATTTTCGAAAGCGCTGGATCTCGCCGATCTCTGGCCGCAGTTCCTGCCGCTGCTGGTCGCCATTCCGCTGGTGTTGGGACTGAGCATTCTGCTGCTGAAAAAACAGGAGGGGTAATGCGCCGGTTACGCAATATTTTCAATTTGGGCATTAAAGAGTTACGCAGCCTTCTGGGTGATAAAGCGATGCTGACGCTGATCGTTTTCGCGTTTACCGTCTCGGTATACTCCTCCGCCACCGTACTGCCCGGTTCGCTGCATCTGGCGCCGATTGCGATTGCCGACATGGATCAATCGCCGTTGTCGAATCGCATCGTGAACAGCTTTTATCGCCCGTGGTTTTTACCGCCGGAAATGATCACCGCTGACGAAATGGACGCCGGGCTGGACGCGGGTCGCTACACCTTTGCGGTGAACATTCCGCCCAATTTTCAGCGCGACGTGCTGGCCGGACGGCAACCGGATATTCAGGTCAACGTTGACGCCACGCGGATGAGCCAGGCGTTTACCGGCAACAGCTATATTCAAAATATCATTAACGGCGAGGTGAACAGTTTTGTCGCCCGTTATCGCGACAACAGCGAGCCGCCGGTCTCACTGGAGACGCGAATGCGTTTTAACCCGAACCTTGACCCGGCGTGGTTTGGCGGCGTAATGGCGATTATTAACAACATCACCATGCTGGCGATTGTGTTGACCGGCTCGGCGCTGATCCGTGAACGTGAACACGGCACCATTGAACACCTGCTGGTGATGCCGATTACGCCGTTTGAGATCATGATGGCGAAGGTCTGGTCGATGGGGCTGGTGGTGCTGGTGGTTTCTGGCCTGTCGCTGCTGCTGATGGTGAAAGGCGTGCTCGGCGTGCCGATCGAAGGTTCGATCCCGTTGTTTATGCTGGGCGTAGCGCTGAGCCTGTTCGCCACCACTTCCATTGGTATCTTTATGGGCACGCTGGCGCGTTCCATGCCGCAACTGGGCCTGCTAATGATTCTGGTGCTGTTGCCGTTACAGATGCTTTCCGGCGGTTCGACGCCGCGCGAAAGCATGCCGGAGGCGGTCCAGGACATCATGCTGACCATGCCAACCACTCATTTTGTCTCGCTGGCGCAGGCGATTCTTTATCGCGGCGCGGGGTTTGGCATCGTGTGGCCGCAGTTCCTCACCCTGCTGGCTATTGGCAGCGCCTTCTTCCTGATCGCCTTGTTCCGCTTCCGGAAAACGATCGGCACGATGGCGTAATCCGGCCTGCTGTCGCGAACTGCGCCAGGCCGGAGAAGCGCAGCGCACCCGGTAGCGGAGGCTTGACTTCACTTTATGCTGTCATAAAATTGACGTCAAAGGATGAAGTCAAAAAGGGAATGTTATGAGGCAGCAGGTGTTATCCTTGCGGAAAAAGCAAAGGAATACGCTGGAGCAACTCTTTAAAACGCCTGTACCACAAGCAATAAAGTGGTTAGACATAGAGTCTCTGGTCAAAGCGTTAGGCGGTGAAATTAAAGAAGGACGCGGCTCTCGATGCAAATTCTTATTAAACAATAGTATTGCTTGTTTTCACCGACCGCATCCTTCACCGGATACAGATAAAGGCGCAGTGGAGAGTGTGCGCGACTGGCTAATAAGCATAGGGGTTAAACCATGATCAAACCTAAAACGCCAAACGCAATGGAAATCGCGGGGCATCCTGCCGTGATTCATTATGTGCCTGAACTAAACGCGTTTCGCGGAAAATTCCTTGGGTTATCGGGTCATTGCGATTTTGTCTCAGACAGCATTCAGGGTTTACAGGAAGAGGGCGAAATCTCTTTAAACGAATATCTTGCGGATTGCCGGGAAGCGGGAATCGAACCTTATGCACATGCGGAAAAAATGAAAACGTTTACGCTTCGCTATCCGGAATCTTTTGGCGAACGTTTAAGTTCCGCAGCGGCGGAAGAACAGGTGTCCGTCAATACCTGGATTATCGATACCCTTAGTGAACGTTTGAAACAGGCTTAATGCCTGAGCCGGCCTGCGGTCGCGAACTGCGCCAGGCCGGAGAAGCGCAGCGCACTCGATCTTTTGCCGGATGCGGCGACGTTATTCTTCTTTTGGCAGACACTGCAAATGGCCGTGGCGCACGCCGCGCTGGGCGATGACATCGTCGGCGAAATGTTGCACGTCGCCCATGTCGCCTTTCAACACCGCGATCTCCAGGCAATCGTCATGATTAATATGCACATGCAGGGTGGCAACGGAAAGGTCGTGGTGATGGTGCTGCGTGGAAACAATCCGGCTGGCTAAGTCGCGTTTTTCATGTTCGTACACATAGGAAAGCACCGCGAAGCCCTGGGTGCCGTGTTCCTGCGTGGTTTCCTGCGCCAGCGCGCCGCGCAGGATATCGCGGATCGCTTCGGAACGGTTGTGATAGCCCCGGCGCTGACTCAGGCTGTCCAGCGTCTCCAGGAGATCGTCATCGAGGGTAATGGTGACTCGTTGCATCTGTTATAAACCTCAGGCTATGGCGCGACGGCGCACGGGAAAAGCGGGAAGTACCGCGTTTTGTAACACACGTCCCGCCTCAGAGGAAAATGTTAACGTCTCGCCAACGGTCTGCGTTTCCACGATTCGCCCGTCGTCCATCACCATCACCCGCTGGCAGAAACGCTCGACCAGCCGCAGATCGTGGGTGATAAACAGACAGGCGGTGCCAAACTGTTGCTGCAATTTTTTGAGCAGACGGATCACCCCGGCCTGCAACACCAGATCGAGGTTCGATACTGCTTCGTCCAGAATCAACAGTTTCGGCTCTACCACCAGCGCTCGCGCCAGGCAGACGCGCTGCAGCTGGCCGCCGCTCAACTGCGGCGGGCGTTTGTTCAGCAGCGAAACGTCGAGATCGACCGCGTTCAGCATCTCGCGCACCCGCGCCAGTTGGTCGGCTTTCGACAGCGAGAGCAAATGACGCATCGGCTCACGGAGGATCTCGCAGACGGTTTTGCGCGGATTAACGGCGCTGATAGCGTCCTGGAACACCATCTGAATATCCCGGCGAAAGGCTTTCTGTTTCGCCCGGTTCAGTGTCGCCAGCGGTTCGCCGCGCCAGCTTACGCTCCCCTGCGTCGGTAACTCCAGCCCGACGAGCAGACGCGCGAGGGTGCTTTTCCCGCAGCCGCTACGGCCTAACAGCGCCACGGTTTCGCCGCTTTGCAGGTTCAGTGAGATATCGTTCAGTACCGCCTGATGCGGATGTTTGCCGCCGAGGTTCGCGTGCGCATACTGATGTGACAGGGCAGAGACGCTGAGTAAGGTCATGAGGCTAATTCCATTCCGTACAGGGCCAGATGCGCCGACACCAGACTGCGGGTTACGCTGTGCTGCGGCGCATGGAACAGCGTTTCCACCTCGCCCTGTTCGACGATCCTGCCGTTATCCATCACCGCTACGTCGTCGGCCAGCCGCGCCACCACGCCCATGTCGTGCGTCACCAGCAGCATACCTGGCGCGCGCTCAGCCATAATGCGTTCCAGCAGCTCGAGGATGCGCGCCTGGGCGACCACGTCAAGATCGGTCGTCGGTTCGTCGGCGATGATAAACGGCGCGTCGCACAGCACCGCCATAGCAATCATCATACGTTGCAACATGCCGCCGCTCATCTCAAACGGGTACAGCTTCAGCACACGCTCCGCGTTGTCCAACCCGACAGCATCCAGCGCCGCGATAAGCGTGGCGTCGTCGGCGGATTTCCCCAGCGCCAGGCAGGTCTCCCGCGCGTGTGTCGCCATGGTATGAAGCGGATTAAAGGCGCTGCGCGGGTTTTGCATAATAGTGGCGATTTTGATGCCGCGCAGCGTGCCGGGCGATACCGGCCTGCCGTCGGCAAGGAGGACGCCTGCCGTCTGGCGAACGCCTGCGGGCAGGATACCGAGCGCCGCCGCGCAGGTCAGCGACTTACCGCTGCCGCTGCCGCCCACCAGCGCCAGCACCCGTCCGCGTTTCAGCGTTAATGAGACGCCGTGTACCAGCGGACGGTCCGCTTCCAGGGCAAGAGTCTGTAATGCAATCTGTTGCGGCATCAGTGGGCATGCTCCGTAATCAGATGAGGATCGAGGTGATCGCGCAGGGCGTCCCCCACCATGTTAAAGGCCATCACGGTGACAAACAGCGCCAGCCCTGGCCAGAACATTTGCAGCGGCTGGGTCCAGATATACTGGCGCGCGTCGTTAATCATTACTCCCCATTCCGCCGTCGGCGCGGTGACGCCGAGGCCGAGGAATGACATACCGGCGACGTGCAGCATCATATGGCCGATATCCAGCGTCGCCAGCACCAGCAGGGAAGGGATTACCGCACCGGCCAGATGATCGATAAACACCCGCACGTGACCGGCGCCGGAAAGGCGCGAAGCGAGTACGAACTCGCGCTGGCGCAGGGAGATCACCAGGCTGCGCACCATTCGCGCATACCACGCCCAGTGGGACAGCGCGATGGCGATAATTACGTTGGTCAGCCCGGTTCCCAGTACACCGACCATGAAGAACGACAGGATCGAGGTTGGGAACGTCATAAACATATCCGCGACGCGCATCGTTATCTGATCGACGCGACCGCCCATCAGTCCGGCGCTGCCGCCAACGACCAGCCCCAGCGCCAGTACCAGCAGCAGGCAGGCCATCACTGACCCCAGCGACACCTTTGTCGCCGCCAGCAGGCGGGAAAAAATATCGCGCCCCAGATGGTCGGTGCCAAGCCAGTGCTGGCTGTCGGGGGCCAGCAGACGCGACGGTAAATCGATCGCCTGCGGATCGTACGGCAACCACCACTGACTGGTGATCGCAACCACCGCCAACAACGCGATAATGACCAGCGCCAGACGTACCGACCAGCGAGCAGAGAGAAAAAAGTTCACGAATGCGCTCCTTCATGGCGGCGAATGCGCGGGTCCAGCGCGGCGTTCAGCAAATCTACAATCAGGTTACAGACCACAAACACCACCACCATCATCAGCGTAAAACACTGAATCACCGGATAGTCGCGGTTGAAAATCGCCGATACGGCGTAGCGCCCGACGCCGGGCCAGGCGAAGATGTTTTCAATAATCATCGTCCCGCCGATCAGCTCGCCGATGTGCATCCCCACCGCGGTGACGACCGGCAGCGAGGCGTTGCGCAGAATATGGCGACGTTCGGTTTGTTTCTCGTTAAGACCGCGCAGTCGCGCCCAGGTGACGTGGCGCTGCCCGGCAACCTCCAGCATGCTGGCGCGCAACAGACGGGCATTGATCGCCAGCGACATAAAGGCGATCGACAGCGCAGGCAAAAGAAGGTGCTGCCAGCCGCCGTAGCCCATCGCGGGTAGCCATTGCAGGTACACGGAAAAGAACATCACCAGCAGGAAAGCGAGCCAGAAGTTGGGCATTGAGACGCCGAGGAACGCGATCAGCCGCACGATGAAATCCGGCAGGCGATCGCGGTGGCGCGCCGCCCAGATACCAAGCGGCACAGAGGTGAGCAGAATTAATATCAGCGCCGCGCCCGCCAGTTGCAGGGTCGCGGGCAGGAAGTTCAACATATCATCCAGCACCGGGCGCTGAGTGGCGAACGAGATGCCGAAGTCCAGATGCAGCGCCTTCCACAGCCAGTTGCCATACTGCACGATAAGCGACTGGTCCAGCCCCAACATTACGCGCGTCGAAGCGACCATCTCCGGCGTCGGCGGCAGATTCGACAGGCGCAAGTAGTCCATTGCCGGGTCGCCGGTACCCAGACGCAACATCAAAAAGATAATCACCGAGGCGGCGAAAATCATCGGGATCAGCAGCAGAATGCGCCGCACTATGTAACGCAACATCAGGGGTTCACCGGTTTTATCTGTTCAAACGGGATGTCCGACGCGATTGGCGCGTAAGGGATTTCGCCCAGCTCAGGTTTTGCCACCACCATCATGGAGACGTAGCTGATGGGCAGATACACCGCGTCATTGTGCAAACGGGTCAGAATGTCTTTGTACAGCGCCTGACGCGTGGTTTCGTCTGTGGTTTCCAGCACTTCGCCGATCTCTTTATCGATGATCGGCTTGTCAGCCAGTCCCTGCTGCGCCTGGTAGTCGGCGTGTGAGGGGACGCGCATTGAGCTCATAAAGGCGTGCGGATCGTACGGCGCGCCCCAGGTGCGATTGAAAATCATGCCAAAGCGACCGTCACGCTGGCGGGCATAGATACTGCTCTCTTCTTCGCCGATCAGAGCGATATCGACGCCAATTTTGCGCATATCGGCCTGAATGATTTCCGCCATGGATTTGCTCAGCGCGTCGGTGCCGATAAACGACAGCTCAATGCGCAGCGGCTGACCCATTTTTTCGCGGATGTCTTTGCCCGCCGGGAGCTTCCAGCCCGCATTTTCCAGCAGCGTTTTGGCCTGCTGCGGGTCGTACTGGCGCGGCGTCAGGCCGATATTGGCGTAGGGCACGCTCGGGGCGAACAGCGTGTCGGCCACCTGCTGGGTGCCGTACAGGGCATTGTCGATCAGTGATTTTTTGTTCACCGCATAATTCAGCGCTTCACGCACTGCCAGCTCGTTGGTGGGCGCTTTGGCGGAATTCAGCGCCAGCATCACCGTCTCTATCGGCTGTGAAAGCTGAGTACGGTACGCCGGGTTCTGACTGAACCGGGCAAAGGTGTCGAGCGGCAACAGTCCTTCATTGCCGTACAGCAGGTCAACTTCGCCGGTTTCAAACGCCACCGCGCGGGTGGTTGGATCAGGGATCACCTTGACGGTGATTTGCCTGATCGGCGGCTTGTCGCCCCAGTAACGTTCGTTACGCACCAGCACGTCGTACTGGTTAAGCTTTGATTCTTTCAGTACCCACGGTCCGGTGCCGATCGGCGCTTTAATGCCGCGCAGGGTTTCATTGTCTTTAAACTGCGACGGGGCGATAAAGCGGAAAGGGCGCGGCAGGGACAGCTCTTGCAGGAACGGGTAATAGGCGCTCTTCAGGGTAATTTGCAGTTCGGTTTTGCCCAGCGCTTTGACGTCGACGATTTGGTTGGCCAGTTCAAGCCAGGCATGACGCTGGCGGTTGTCGAGCACCACGCGGAAATTTTCCGCCGCGGCAGGGGCGTCAAACGGTTCGCCATTGGAAAACGTCACGTCATCGCGCAGCGTGAAGGTCCAGGTTTTCCCGTCCGCCGTGTGGGTCCAGCTTTTTGCCAGCCACGGTTTTACCGATCCGTCCGCCTGGTATTTCACCAGCGGCTCGTACACCATGCTCTGGGCGAACATCTGATTAGGGGTATAGAGATGCGGGTTAAGCGGCCCGACGTTGACCGGCCAGGCGGTAGTGATTTCGTCAGGCGCGGCGGCGTGCGCGAAGAAGGACGCACAGGCCAGCAGCGCAAAGAGTGTGCGGCGTAGTCTGGACAAAATAGTGATCCTGAATGCTGTAGGAGTACGACTAAAGAAGTATGACGATTCTAAGGAATCATCATACTTTTGACGTGTTCTGGATCAATAGAAGGGCGGTGAAAGGCGGGAATTATACGAAAATCATATGTTATCTCTCGCTTAATAACCGCAGCAGAGTGCTGACCTGATCATCGAGCGGGGCGAGGGTATTCTTGACAATAAGATGCAGCGGCGTGGCGCGACGGGCGCCATGCGTCAAGGGCAGCCTGCGCAGTACGCCCTGTTCCAGCAAGGGTTCAATCCGTTCCTCCGGTAGCCAGCCATAGCCGACCTGATACATCACCGCGTCAATGGCGGCGTCGACGGTGGAAAAGGTCCAACCATCGCGGCCAGGCTGCTGCGGATTATCCCGGTCGGCAATGCGAATAAGCGGCCAGGCGCGCAGCGCGTCTTCATCCAGCGGTATCGTCTGCGCGCACAGCGGATGATCGCGATGGGCGACAGCGATGAAATCAATGTTCATCAGCCACTCGCCGCGCCCGGTGATATCCTGTCGGCGGGTGAGCACCATGACGTCAGCATCGGCATACGCCGCCTGCTGTTCGGGGCTGTTTTCCAGCACTTCCGTGAGGCGTACCTGGGTTTGCGGCCACGCCTGTTGAAACTGTTTGAGAATGGCAAACAGACGGCGGCGAGGAAAAATGCTGTCGACCACCAGATCCAGTCGCGTGCGCATACCGTTTTGTAACGTCGCGGCGCGGGTTTCCAGCCAGGTGAACCCCTTCAGTAACGGCTTCACCTGATTGAGCAGCAGTTCACCCGCTGGCGTTAATACCGCCCGGCGGCCTTCCGGCGCCAGCAGCGTTACCCCGAGGCGCTCCTGGAGCAGCGCGAGGTTATAGCTCACCGATGACTGGCTGCGGTGAGTGACTTCCGCCGCTTTGACAAAGCTGCCTGCCTCCACCACCTTTTCTAACAATGCCCACTGTTCCAGCGTCGTTTTGTGCATAACTCATCTAAAAATTGAATGAATGTGATGCAAACATAGCGTTATTCATCGATTTTTTGAAGCGTTATGATCTTCGCATCAACCAACAGGAGAAAGATTATGAGCACTTTCGACAAACAAGATTTAAGCGGCTTCGTTGGCAAACATCTGGTTTATACCTACGATAATGGCTGGAACTACGAAATTTACGTCAAAAATGACACTACCCTGGACTACCGGATCCACAGCGGTATCGTCGCAAACCGTTGGGTGAAAGATCAGAAGGCTTACATTGTGCGTGTGGGGGAAAGCATCTATAAAATTTCGTGGACCGAGCCGACCGGGACTGACGTCAGCCTGATCGTCAACCTCGGCGACAAACTGTTCCACGGCACCATTTTCTTCCCGCGTTGGGTAATGAATAACCCCGAAAAAACGGTTTGCTTCCAGAACGAGCATATCCCGCTGATGGAGTCGTATCGCGAAGCGGGCCCGGCGTATCCAACGGAAGTGATTGACGAGTTTGCGACCATCACTTTTGTCCGCGACTGCGGCGCTGACAATGACAGCGTGATCGACTGTGCGGCGAGCGAGCTGCCGGCGAATTTCCCGGATAACTTACGCTAAACCGTCTCCAGCCATTGCACCGACGCCGCACTCAGCGTATACGGCGTCGGCGTGCAGACGGCGAGGCTTAAGTTGTTGATCTGGCAATGGCTGACGGAAAGCGCGGAGGCCAGCGTGCTGTCGACGCTAACGATTTGCCAGGCGCTGCCGCCGCGCTGTTTCACCATCGCTTCTTTGCGCGTCCAGATACGCCAGAAAGCAGCCAACTGCTGGTCCGGGTGTTCTGCCTCAATTTCAGCGTGCTCCCCGACGCTGAAAACCGCATTTGCCAGTTCCCGCCAGTTGGTTCGCGGGCGGATGGCTTCGATGTCGCATCCCACTTCCCCTTCATCACTCAGCAGTAGCGCAATATCATCGCCGCTATGGCTCAGGTTGAACCACAGCGCGTGTTGCGGGGCAAAGGCGGGCTTTCCCTGTTCGCCGTAGACGATCTCCGGCAGCGGCGAAAGGGCATGGGAAAGCAGTACGCGACCCGCCAGCCAGCGCGCGCGGCGCGCTCCCTGAGGCGCCTGCTCTGTTAACGCCGGCGGCAAAACGCCTGTGCTCAGTGTCGATACTTTTCCCAGCAAAATCTGGTACATATCACGACCAACGTTTAATGATGATGGAGGTATTGATGCCGCCAAACGCAAAATTGTTGCTCTGTAAGTATTCGCAGTCAATCTTACGGGCTTCACCCATGATGTAATCCAGTGCGCCGCAGCTGGCGTCCGGTTGACGTAAATTTAGCGTAGGCGCAAACCAGCCCTCGCGCATCATTTGCAGACTCATCCAGGCTTCCAGCGCGCCGCAGGCGCCGAGCGTATGACCGAAGTAGCTTTTCAGCGAGGAGACCGGCACGTTGTCGCCGTAGATCGCCGCCGTTGCCTGGCTTTCCGCGATGTCGCCACGGTCGGTCGCCGTGCCGTGCGCGGAAATATAGCCCATGTCCCGCGGGCTTAAGCCTGCCATGTTTAACGCCTGCTCCATGCAGATTTGCATTGTTTCCCGCTGCGGCTGGGTGATATGCGCCGCGTCGCAGTTGGTGGCGAAGCCGACGATTTCACCGTAGATCGTTGCGCCGCGCGCTTTCGCGTGTTCCAGCTCTTCAAGAATGAGCGTCCCGGCGCCTTCGCCAATCACCAGTCCGTCGCGCGCTTCATCGAATGGCGAAGGCGTGGTTTTTGGCGCGTCGTTGCGCTGGCTGGTGGCGAACAGGGTATCGAAAACCGCGGCTTCTGACGGACAGAGTTCTTCCGCGCCGCCTGCAACCATCACTGTCTGATAACCGTGGCGAATGGCCTCCCATGCATAGCCGATGGCCTGACTGCCGGAGGTGCAGGCGCTGGAGGTCGGGATCACCCGCCCGCGCAGACCGAAAAACAGTCCGGTGTTCACCGCGGTGGTGTGCGGCATCATCTGCACGTAGGTGGTGCCGGTAATGTTATTGGTGTGCTTTTCGGTCAGCATGGTGGCGAATTCACTTACCGGGCCGGTGCTGCCGGTGGATGAACCGTAGGCGATGCCGGTCTGGCCGTTGGTTAATACCTCGTCGCCAATCAGTCCGGCCTGCTCCAGCGCCAGTTCGCTGGCGCGGGTGGACATCAGCGACACGCGGCCCATTGCGCGGATGCGCTTGCGGGTGTAGTGCTCCGGCAGGCTGAAGTCGTCGATCGGCGCGCCCAGCAGCGTATGCAGCCCGTCATACACTTGCCATTCCGGCATTTTTCGCACCGCGTTTTCATAGGCCAGTAGCCGCGCGGAGACAGCCTGCCAGCTTTCACCAAAAGCGGTCACGCCGCCCATCCCTGTAATCACCACGCGACGTGTCATAGCATCCCTCCATTGATGGAAATCACCTGGCGGGTGACGTAACCCGCAATATCCGACATTAAATAACTGGCCAGTCCGGCCACTTCGTCCGCCTGCCCCATGCGTTTCATGGGGATCATCGCCATCGCCTCTTTCAGAGCGGCGTCTTCCATGCCGATCATCCCGGTATCAATCAGCCCGGGCGCGATACAGTTGACGGTAATTTTGCGCTTCGCCAGCTCAATCGCCAGCGCTTTGGTCGCGCCGATGATCCCCGCTTTGGCGGCGCTGTAGTTGACCTGCCCGCGGTTGCCCATCACGCCGGATACCGACGACAGGGTGATGATGCGTCCGCCCTGGCGTGCGCCGATCATTGGCATGATGCAGGGCTGGATAACGTTATAAAAACTGTCGAGATTGGTGTGGATCACCGCATCCCAGTCGTTATCGCTGAGTGCTGGAAACGCGGCGTCACGGGTGATACCTGCGTTGCTCACCACGCCGTACCAGGGGCCGTGGGCGGCGATATCCTGCTCCAGCACCTCCCGGCACTGCTCGCGGTTAGCCACGTCAAAGCTGAGCAGACGGCCCGCGCCGCCAACGGCGAGGATCGCTTCCAGCGTCGCCTGCGCGCCTTGCGCGTCGCGGTGATAATGCACGCCGACCACAAAGCCGTCTGCCGCCAGCTTCCGGGCGATAGCACGACCGATACCTTTGCTGGCGCCGGTCACTAAAACTGAACGACTCATACAGACGCTCCTTGTTGAAATAGGGTGTTAAGTTCATCAGCCGTTGGCTGGAAGGTGTTGACGCGCCCGGTTGCCAGCGTCTCGTCATCCGCCGAGATAACGCACTCAAAGCTGCCGAAGCGTTCGTCCTGCATCAGCAATTTGACGTCAATGATCAACGTCTTACCGGCGGGAAGCCTCCCCGCCGCGCAGATGAGTTCCCGCGCGCCGAGCACCATGCCCAACGAAATCGCGCCCTGTCCCTGCTGGTGGCGATGCCAGCCAGACCACACGCCGACGGTTTGCGCCATCAGTTCCAGGGCGTACCAGCCGGGGAGATAGCCCATTGGATCGAGAAACGGCGCCAGCACGCCGTCGGGCGCAACCGTCACGCGGCAGATGGCGGTCTCGTCGGTCACGCTATCGACCTGCTCAAGCAGCAGCATCGGCGCGTCGTGCGGCAGGTATTCGCCGGGCGATAAATAAGGGCTCATGAAATCCTCCCGAGCAGAATACTGGCGTTATTGCCGCCAAAGGCGAAGGAATTGGAAAGAATGACCGGCCGCTCCAGCGGCTGCGGCTGCGTAATGATGCCGCAGACTGGCAGCGCCGGGTCGTGCGGCGATGCGCTAAAGTCCTGAGGGGGCAGCGGAAGGTTGCGCTGCAAAATCAACATACTCAGGGCGGCCTCGGTGATGCCCGCCGCCCCCAGCGTATGCCCGGTCAGGTGTTTTGTGGAACTGCAGGGGACGCGTTCGCCAAACAGCATGTTTACCACTTTCGATTCAATTTTGTCATTAAGCGGCGTGGCGGTGCCGTGCAGATTGATATAGCCCATCTGGTCCGCAGCGATGCCCGCGTCGTTTAACGCTTGCTGAATCGCGCGGATCGCCCCTTCGCCTTCCGGATGTGGGGCGGAAATATGGTGCGCGTCGCTGGATTCGCCGACGCCCAGCAGCGCGATGGACTGCGGCTCGCGGGTGAGCAGCATCAGTGCCGCCCCTTCGCCGATGGTGATACCGCTGCGATCGCGGGCAAACGGCTGGCACCGCGTCGGCGAGAGCGACTCGAGGCTGTGAAAGCCGTTGACCGGCATCCGGCTGAGCGTATCCGCCCCGCCAACAATCGCCACGTCCGCCAGGCCCGCCTCGATTAACCGGCGCCCGCTGATGATGGCGCGGGCGCTGGAGGAGCAGGCCGTAGAAAGGGTAAAGGCCGGGCCGTCCAGCGCCAGCCAGTGACTGAGAAAGCGCGACGGGTCACCCAGTTCCTGCTGCGGGTACTGCCATGCGGTGCTTTGCTGGCCATTCAGCGTCAGATTGACGTGAGCATCGCCTTCATCCAGCCCCGAGGTGCTGGTGCCGAGCACCACGGCAATCCGATCCCGGCCATAACGCGCGATGGCGTCGTCCACCTGCGGTTGAATTTGCGCCAGCGCCGCCAGCAACAGTTGATTGTTGCGCGAACGGTGGGCGTGAAACGCGTTTGGAATGGCTGGCAGCTCACCGTCGACGCCTGCCAGTACCGC
This sequence comes from Citrobacter sp. 50677481, assembly GCF_001463265.1. Taxonomy (NCBI): domain Bacteria; kingdom Pseudomonadati; phylum Pseudomonadota; class Gammaproteobacteria; order Enterobacterales; family Enterobacteriaceae; genus Citrobacter; species Citrobacter sp. 50677481. The sequence goes on along the minus strand of NZ_LNHZ01000051.1, from coordinate 32,829 downwards.
GTCGGGATAACCCTGCAGCCAGCCCGCGCGCGACCGCATGCCGGGCGCCACGCCGCGTGTCAGGTTCGCGGCGATTGCGTCGTTATCGTTGCCCAGCGCATTGATCGTGCCGACCGCGGAAATGTAGATCATCTCAGCCACCTAAATATTGAATGGTGATGTGGTATTTAAAGACGTGCTGTTCAATGCCGATCGGCTCGCGCTTCCCGTTACGGTTCAGGTAGCTGATTTCAGTGACCAGCCTGCCGCGCGCGTTGCGCAGTTCACGCTTGTCGCCAGTGTCTGTTAACGTCCAGCCTTCCGGTAACTGTGGCTGCCAGGCGCTGACAGGCCAGTGGCTCAGCATCACGTCCGCCAACACCTGGCTGGCTGGCGGCAACTGCGGTACCACGATGGACTGCTCGGTATGCAGTCCTTTTTCATCGTAGGTGACCAGAAACAGCCGAATGCCGACGGACGACAAGCCTGCAAGGGTAATTTTTTTATTGTCGGCGTTGAGCATCACCAGCAGCGACTGGGTTTTGCCGTCAAAGCTGCCGGTAAGCAACTGCTGGGAATTTACCGCCGGAGAGATGCCCGGCGCAGGCAGCGTGACCCGCACGCCGGGTTCCAGCCACGCCTGCGGACGGCCTTCCTGCTCCCTGGGGGAGTGGCTACAGCCGGTCAGAATGAGCACGCCAAGCAACATGGCAAAAATACGTTTTATCATCGTTTTTTCTTCTCTCTTTTCGACGGCATCGCCAGCGGCGAAAGCAGGAATGCGGTGAAAATACCGCTCACCAGCACAATGCCAAAACTGCTTATTGCCTGGGTGGCGCTAAACACCAGCATGCCAAGCGTCAATAGCGTGGTTAGCATCGCCAGCGTTATCGCCAGCAGCGAGGTCAACGGCGTACCGCGCGGATTACTGAAAAACAGGGTGTAGTTAATGCCAATGCCCAGCACCAGCACCAGCGCCAGCAGGGAAAACAGATTGACCGCATGGCCGCTCAGCGACAGCACCGCCAGGGCGCAGCCGAGCGAGAGTACCGAGGGCACCAGGCTGATAAGTCCTTTTCGCCAGCCGAGCCGGGCTATCGCGCCGCAGGCGATTACCGCCAGCGCGACAAACAGCAGACCGCTCAGTATGTGGCGATACAGCGCGAACAGCGCATCAAAGGCGCTTTTCCGATCCACCCACGCCACGCCGGAATACCGCTCGCCGAGAGCGTTCAGCGCTGCGCTCTGTCTGACCCCTTCAACCGGCACCAGCACGCCGCTTTCGCCGTCCTTCAGCGTCAGCCATAAAAGGCGCCAGCCTTCGCTTGCCGGACTGGCAAGCCAGGCGTCCACCGTCACCGGCATGGCGTTAAGGTCCGGCGTAACCGTCGCCAGTCCGGCGTGGTTCAGGCTTCGGGTAACGGCAGGCGCGGCGTTTTTCAGCAAGTCGAGATCCTGCTGCTGGCGCGCCAGCGAATTGAGCGGAATGCTGCGGTAGTGGTCAATCAGTCCTTCTTTTTTAGCCTGTTCCAGCGCGGGCAGGAAGGCTTCCAGCCGCTCCAGCGTCTGCTGGGCGGAGTCACCGTAAACCACAAACCACTTCTGGTCGACGCTCTGGCCTGTCAGCGCGGTAATCGCTTTTTCCTGCGCCAGAAGGGTCTGCGGCAGCGCCTGCAACTGCGAAATGTCATCATCGACGCGCAGGGTTGCCAGTCCGGCCAGCGAGAAGACGGCGAGCGCCAGCGGGAGCCCCACGGAAAGCGCCTTGTTACGGCGCCAGGCGGCAAGCCAGCGCAGCATCAGTACCATCGCCGGTACCGGTCGCACCGGCAAACCGCGGCACAGCCACGGATGCCAGAAGATCACCGTCAGGCATGAGGCGGAAAGCCCCACGGCGGCGAAGACGGCCATCTGGCGTATGCCGGGGAACGGCGCGAGCATCATGATCAAATACGCCGCCACAGTGGTCAGCAGCGCCAGCAGCAGGGCGTTGCGCACTTTGCCGAGGCTTTGCCACGGCGTAGCGTCTGCGCCATGTACCATACGTTCGGTCAGATAATAGAGCGTGTAGTCGGCGGAAATGCCGATGATGCTCATGCTCATCACCAGCGTCATCAGGTGCAGTTCGCCAAAGAGAAGCAGGGTGACCACACTGCCCGCCAGCGCGCCGATGCTGATGGAGATCACGCACAGCAACAGCGGACGCAAGGAGCGGAACACCGCGACAATCAGCAGCAGCACGCCCAGCACCGTCGCCACGCCGAGGGTCGAAACATCCTGCTTCGCCTGTTGGCTGGCATAGTCGCTGTAGAATGCGGTTCCCCGCGACAGCAGCTGCGCCTGCGGATAGCGTGCTTTCAGGTCGCTTTCCAACGCGTTGAGTGTAGTCACCAGCCGGTGCGTCTGCTGCATGTCAAACGAGGAGCCAGCCAGTTCACCGTGCAGCAGGTACCAGTAATTCCCCTGCGCGTCTTGCGCCACCAGCCAGCCGTCCATCAGCCGCAGGCGTTGACCGTTTTTCGCCATCGCCAGCTGCGAACCGCGCATCAACATCAGCGGATCGTTTTGCAGCTCTTTACCGCTCACGCCGGAAAATGCGGAATAGAGTTGAGACAGGATCCACTGCGCCTGCGCCTCGCCGCCGTTTTGCAGGCGCGCGCGGGTGTCGGGATCCACAAGGCCGTTGCGGTGCTGCCAGAAGAACGCGCCCCACGCCTGCTGGCTGTCGGCGTCCATCGGGCCTTTCACCTCCGCCAGCGCCTGCGATTGTTTAAGCAGCGTCAGCCACGCCTGCGCCACCTGCGGGTCGGCCTGTTTGCCGGGGCTGACCAGCCAGACCAACTGGCGGTCCAGACGCTGCAGAAAGCCGTCGTTAAGGGTCGGCGGAATCGTCCCCAGCGCCTGTTTCGGCAGCATCGCCAGCACGCTGCTGTTCAGCCGCGCCTGGGGCAGCAGCGCAAGCAAGACGCCCAGCATCAGCAGGCAGGCAAAACCCCATAACAGCGCGGGGCGTTTACTGGGCGGCAAAGCGTTGGCGTTCGTCATCGGTCAGTTGTGTGGGCGTCAGTTGGTGTTGGGAGAGCGTAATGTCCGTGCGGTCGCCCTGTTTGTCGTTTAGCGTAATTCGCTCCAGATACGCATTTCCGGCGAGATCGATAGTGGCGAAAATTTTATCCAGCGGCGTGGTGATCGGGGTGAGGCGCAGCGACCAGCGGCCTTCGCCTGCATCGGTAAAGTCAACGCGGAAGTTTTGCTCCAACACTTTGCGGTCGGCTCTGAACAGCGCGCGCAGCAGATGGTTGAACTGGAACATCTGCGGATTATTGTCGGCGGTGATGGTCTGCGGCGGCTGACCATTGATGGTCTGCACCATCCGTTTGTCGTCAAGCAGAAGCTGCATCGGGAACGGCGCGGTTTGATCCCACAGCAACCCCTGGTCGCGGGCGATCAACATCTGGCCCTGGGATCGCAGCGGCTGCGGCAGATCTTTTATCGTGCGGGTCTGATCAAAATGGGCGCGTACGACCGGCTGCCCGGTAAAGCGCTGCTGTAAATCATCAAGCGTCAGGGCGCTGACGAACGGGCTGACGAGCAAGGCCAGCAGAGGCAAAAATCTCATGGCGTCACCCCCATGCGTTCAAACAGGATATCCGGGCTGACGAAGCACATTTCACGGCTTTTTTCTTCTACCGCTACCTGAATGGTGTAACCGGTGGTGGCGCGCTTACCGGTTTCGGCGTCAAAAATTTCATAGCCGATACGCAGTCGGTTTTCGAATTCCTCCAGACGCGCGCGCACGCGAATGCGCTGCTCGAAGGTCAGCGGATTGCGGTACTTCACGCGGGTATCGACCACCGGCCACAGATAGCCGGAGGCTTTCATCTGGCGGTAGCCATAGTCAAACTGGTTGAGCAGCGCTTCGCGGGCGATTTCAAAGTAGCGGAAATAGTTGCCGTGCCACGCCACGCCCATCATATCGACGTCGTGAAACGGAATCGTCAGCTCGACTTCAGCCGTAAAACGGGGATCGTTAAGCACCCTTTACTCCTTGTTTTTGGCATCCGGCAGATGCCAGAAATCGTAAAAATTAAACCAGTCGAGCGGCGACTGGCGCGCGTAATGCTCAAGGCGTTCGGCGTAGCGGTCGATGGCATGCTGCAAAGCGCGCTGGCGATCGCCACGCGGCAGGACCAGCGGATCGGCGAACGGCTCACAGTACACGCGCAGCGTATTCTGTTCGCGCAGGGCAAAGATGAGATCGACCGGGCAGCGGAGTATTGACGCCAGAATAAATGGCCCCTGCGGAAACGGCGCGGGCTGCCCCATAAAGTCACTCCAACAGACGCGCCAGTCGCCGCCGCGTTGCGGGTTCACCGCGATGCGGTCGCCAACGATGGCAATCCATTCGCCGCGTTCCAGCTTCTCTTTAAGCGCAATGGCGGTGTCCGGGCCGATGTCGGTCACCGGCATCAGGTTTAGCCCGGCCTGCGGCGCCATCTCCTGCATGATCTGTTTAAAGCGCTGGGCGTTATCGCTGAACACCAGCGCATTGATAGTTTTGCTGCCCTGACGCTGCGCCAGCGCCCGACAGGCTTCAACATCGCCAAGATGCGACGCCAGCAGTAGCTTGCCGCGTGGGTCGTCAACGTTAAGCGCCGCCTCCGCGCCAGGGGCGAACACCACGTCGCGACCCAAATGCAGTTCACCGCGCCAGCTGGCGATTTTGTCGAGCATCGCATGACCAAAGCGCAGGAAGTGCTGGTAGCTGTTCAGAGTGCGCGGTACCGGTTGCTGGCGCGCGGTCAGCTGCTCGCGTACGCGGGCGATCCAGTCTTGCGATGCGCGTCGGGCGCGGGAGGCGGTCAGCCAGTACACGCCGATCACCGGGTACAGCAGCAGTGAAAACGCCCTGCGTCCCAACAACCGCCAGACCAGCAGCATCAGACGCATGCCCCAAAGTCCTTTCACTTCGTCCTGACGCGCCCAGTGCGAGGATGGGCGGCGAAACAGCAGCGACGGTATGCGCGGCAGCATGCCGAAGAACAGCCGGGTGTGCATCAGCGAAATGCGGCAGTTGTCTTTCAGCGCGTCGAAGTGCGACAGGCCGTCTGCCGGGTAGGTCACCCGGGTCGGCACAAAATAGCTGGTGTTACCCTGCCAGTAGAGGCGCACCATGACTTCGGTGTCGAAGTCCATCCGCTGACCGAGCGTCACGCGCTGGGCCAGCTTCAGCGTGGGCGCGACCGGATAAACGCGAAAGCCGCACATGCTGTCTTTCAGTTGCAGCGACAGGGTTTCTATCCACACCCAGACGTGGGTTACCCAGCGTCCGTACAGGCGCGAGCGGGGAACAGAGTCATCATAGACAGGCTGCCCGGAAATCAGCGCGTCCGGGTGCGTCTGCGCCCGTTCGAGCAGTTTGGGGATATCCTCTATGGCGTGCTGGCCGTCGGCGTCTACCTGCACGGCGTGGGTAAACCCTGCCTGCGCCGCCGCCTGCAAACCGCGGATCACCGCCGCGCCCTTGCCGGCGTTTTCCGCCAGGCGAAGCAAGGTCAGGTTGGTGGTTTGTGCCGCCAGCCGATCCAGCTCCTGCCGGGTAGCCATGTCGCTACCGTCATCCACGACGATGCAGGGCAGGCCGAACGGTTCCAGGCGCGCCAGCACCTGCGCCATCATCGCGCCGTGGTTATAGCAGGGGATCAGTACGCATGGGGAGAAGGTCAACGACATAACCGTATCTTCCCGCTGCTGGCGGTATGACGGGCTTCACCGTCGTGACGCTGATAGCTGAACGCCAGGATCTGGCGCGCTTCCTGCCAGTTCAACGTGAGCGTGACGGTGCTGTCAGGCAGCAGCGGCGCCTGGAATTTGACGTTTTGTATGCTGTGAAAGCGCCAGCCGGGGGCGAGCAGGGTAGTGGCGTAGTGCATCACCCAGTCCATCTGCGCCACGCCGGGCAGCAGCGGCTGCACGGCAAAATGACCGCGAAACCAGAACAGGGACGGGTCGAGATGCAGTACGATCTCAATCTGGTGCGGCTGTGCCTGATGGCGCTCAATTTCATGGGGTTTCATGAAATAACTCCTGTAGTTGCGCATAGACACGCTTATTCATACTGTTGACCGGGATCTCGTCGATCACCCGCCAGTAACGAGGGACGGCAACCGGCTCCAGCCACGGCAGCAAGGCGCGTCGCCAGTTAAGTTCCTGCGCTTTGCCGCTGCGCTGCCAGCGCGCGCGGGCCTCATCCTCCAGCACCAGTAGCACGCCCACGCCCTGGCGACCGCCACGGTTCAGGGCCAATGCGGCGGCTTCGCGGACGCCTTCCAGCGACAGCAGGCGTTGTTCGACTTCGCTGAGGGATATCCGTTTTTCTTCGATTTTAACCACCCGGCCCCGGCGTCCCATCAGTCGGAACTGCCCGTTCGCCTCGAACTGCAGAATGTCGTCGAGCGCTGATCCTTTATCGTCGGCGATCAGCGGCGAAAATACGCGATATCCTTCGGCTTCTGGCATAAACCGTATACCAGGAAAGGGCAACCAACTGACGTCATCCTGCTGGCGGTAGCGCCAGGCGAGGATGCCGGTTTCGGTACTGCCGTAAATTTCATCCGGCCAGACGTTGAGCCAGGCGGCAGTTTGGGTGACGTCCTGCCAGGGCAGCATGCCGCCCGCGGAGAGGAGCATCGACACCGGCGGCGGCGTAAGCTGGGCATCGAGGCGCTTTAAAAACGCCGGACTGCTGATAAACGCGTAACGATGTTGATGGTCCAGCGCCGCAAGCTGCTCGGCGTACCAGAGCATGGCAGCATGTAGCGGCAGGCTAAGGGCCATCGGCAGGAAGATGCGAAACGTCAGGCCGTACAGATGCTGCGGCACAACGGAGGCCACGATGCGACAGCCCGCCAGCCTTTCAGCGAAACGCGCCGCCAGCAGCCCGGCTTCGCGGTCAAGACAAGCGATGGGCTTCACGATGCGCTTCGGCTGGCCGGTAGAGCCAGAGGTAAACAGTTCCACGTAAGCGTCTTCAGGGACGGGCGGGAAGGTGAAAGCCTCGTCGCGAAGGGTTTTCGCGGTGCTGACAACCCGTAGCGTGCCTTGCCAGCCAAGGGTTTTGTCGCTCAGTACGCCGTCAAACAAGGCACGCTGCTCGTCGAGCAATGAAACGCGGCTATGTCCGGGAATGACCGGCGTTTTGCCCGCATGCAGGGTGGCGAGTAACGCGACGATAAACAGATAGCTGTTTTCAAAGCACAGCGCCCAGCGAGCGCCCGGCTGTTGGCGCAACTGCGCTATCAGGTGGGCGACGTCGTGGCGCAGATGGCCCAGCGACCAGGTAAAGTCGTCCTGCCAGGCAATCGGCGTTTGTGCGGGACGCGGCGCGGTGAGCCACTCGGCAAGCGTCAGGGTTTGCTTCATCGGGGATCTCGTTTAATCATCTGACGGCGAACCAGCCATTCGCCCGCCATCAGCGCGCCCATCAGCAGATAGGCAATCATGCCGTTCCAGGCCGTCCATAGCGTCATATCGCCATAAATCGCGGTAAAGAGCGCGATGCTGCCGTTAAGAATGAAAAAGACGCACCAGATTTGCGTCACCCGGCGGGTATAGCGTACCGCAGCGTCTGGTAACTGCGGGTCGCGCAGTCTTGCCAGCCGTTCGACAAGCGGCATTGACGTCCACAGCGAACCGCCAAACACCGCGAGCATGACGCTGTTCACCACCACCGGATAAAAAAGCAGCAGCTGATGGGTTTTCAGCAGGGCGCTGCCGACGCACAGGGCGATCCCGGCCACGGCAACCACCTGGGTCACTACGCGCAGGGGACCCGCCTGTCGCCGGGTCTGGCGAAAGCGCAGAAACAGCAGCAGCGCCATCAGCGGAAGTAACCAGCGCAGGCTGTTATGCGCCAGCCCAAACCAGATAAGAAACGGCCAGGCGAGCAATAACATGCCCGTCAGCAGCTTGACGCCAGGCAGCGCGCGTGCGCCCGACATGGCGATTACGCTTCTTTCAGCAGACGTTCTACGGCGTCAACGACATCCTGCACGGTGCGCACCGCTTTAAATTCTTCCGGCTTGATTTTCTTACCGGTTTTTTTCTGCAGGTGCACAATCATGTCGACGGCGTCGATACTGTCCAGTTCCAGATCTTCGTACAGGCGCGCCTCAGGCTTGATATCCTCCGGGTCAATTTCAAACAGTTTGACCAGCAGCGCGGAGACTTCGTCGTAAATGGCTTGTTGTTCGGTCATCACGGTTCTCCTCAGGCACGTTGCGCGTGAATGAAGGACGCCAGCGTGGCGACGGAGAAGAAGTGCTGGCGCATTTCTTCACTTTCCGCAGAGAGCACCACGCCGTACTGATTTTTAACCGCCAGCCCCAGCTCCAGAGCATCGATTGAATCCAGCCCCAGGCCGTCGCCAAACAGCGCCGCCTCGGTGTCGATGTCGTCTGCCGACAGCTCGTCCAGATTCAGCGTGGTGATGATGAGATGTTTAATTTCCTGATAAAGCGCTTGCATCATTAATTCCTGAGAGAGGTAACGTACCTGGTTGTAATTTAAGTAAAAGATGCCGGTTTAGCTGTCTTGCCGCCAGCGCCGGTTCTTGTGAGTCTGCGTCATAAAACTGGTTGATCTTTACGCGCTCACGCACCTCAATGGTGAACAGCGGTTTGCAGGGCGGAACCTGATACCATTTACTCTCTTTATCGAGCATCCGCTCGCTACAGTGGATCGTCACGACCCGTAAATCGCTGTGACAGCGCACGGCGATATTGGCGGCGCCGCGCTGTAGCGTCATGGTTTCACCGGGTTTTGTGCGGGTCCCTTCGGGGAAGATCAAAATGGTGTCGCCCTGCGCCAGCCGCTGCTGGCTGGCGGGCAACAGCGCGTCCGCCTGGCTGTTAACCAGATAGTCGGCGGCACGCACGACGCCGCTAAGGAAAGGGTTCGTCAGCAGCGCGCTTTTAACCAGACAGTCCGTTTCGGGCATCACGGAGGCCAGCAGCACGTAATCAATGAGCGTGGGGTGATTAGCGACCACCAGACATCCGCGTTCCTGACGCAAAATGTCCACCCCTTCCATGCGATAGTCCAGCACGCCAAGCACCCGCGTCACCGTTAAAAAGAGACGGAAGCTGGCGGAAATGCTGCGCCTGGCAATGCGGCGACGCCGGGAATTATCCCACACGAAAACTAACAGAACGTTAAACCAGACGACAGAAAGCAGCAGGCCGCCGAGGCCAAAGAGGGCGAAGCAGAAGCCGGTCATAGCGATGCGCCATAGCCGGTTCAGAGAGGTGAAAATGCCGTTCATGCGCGGCTCCAGTGCCACTGCATGCGCTCTCCGGGGATCGTAAAGGCGTTGGCATCTTGTAAAAAGTGCTGTAAAAACAGCAGGCTTTGCGGAAGTGTTGTCTCCGCGCCCGCAAGGGCCGGACGGGTCTGGCAGTGCCAGTCATCGCCTGCTTCGCATACCAGCGCGACCGCGTAGGGCCAGGTCGGCATGTTTTCCGCCAGGTGCGGATGGTAAAATTCGGGGAGAAATCCGTCGAAATCGACCAGCAATATCCGTTGGTAACCCGCCTGCAAAAGGCAAATCACTTCACACAGACCCTGCTGGAAAGTGTCACGACCCGCTGAGAGCGAGGAAGAGACGACAGGCTGTTTGGCCGCGATAGTCAGATTGCCGACGGCGGAGTTATGCACCGACAGGGCGAAGTCGGTCGGTGAAAGCGCCTGTTCGTTCGCCAGTGCGTGCAGAATGCGATAATTGCGCTCCAGTTCGCCGTGACGACTGGTATACAGCACCGCGTCGATAGCGTGACGGCGCAGCATCGTCAGTCCGCACTCTACGGCGAGTTTGCTGCCGGAGCTGAGGCGGCGAGCGGTCATCATCGGCAGCTCGCTTAACTTGCCTTGCGCCGCGCCCGGATCGATGGCGTGCGAATGCCGTGACCATTGCAGCCACTGATTAGCTTCGCTGAGCCCTGGCGCCATCGCCCGCCAGTCGGTCATGTTTAAAGAGAATTTCATCAACGCGCGTCCGCGGTAAACCGGTGATTCCTGTAGCGTGGTGACGCTACTTTGTTATTTTTTCTTTTGGCATATCAGTAAGGTATGCCCAACGCCTAAATTGTCGTGGCGTGCTTCTACCTGGAACCCTGCCATGTCCAGATAGCCATAAAATTTTTCTGCGCTGTAGAAGCGGCTGTTGCCGTTCGCCATGCAGGTAAAATAGAGCGAAGACGCATTCAGACTGAATGAAGCGGCTTCAAAGCGCTGTGCATCCCAGAACAGCTCCATAACGCACAGCCTTGCACCGGGTTTCATGACGCGTGCAACGTTGCTGAGCAGGGCGACAATTTGTTCGGGTGAGAAGCAGTCCAGAAATTGACTCATCCACCAGATATCGGCCTCTGTAGGTAAAGGCGCATCGCCAAGCATATCTACCGCATGAAAGTCGATGCGATGAGATAATCCTGCATTTTCGATATTTTCGCGGGCAAGTGCAATTTGTTGTGGCAAATCTAATAGGGTTACCGCGATATTGTCGTCGTAGCGGCAGCAGCGGATCGCCCATTTACCCGTATTTCCACCTACATCGTACAGGGTTGCAGGACGGCTGGCGAATATCAGCGGCAGCGCCGCGTCAAATGCCCCGTCTGAGTAGTAGTGATCGAAGGCGAACCAGCTTTCACGCGCCGATGGCGGCAATTGGGATAACGCCGGATAAATCGTTGGCCAGTCGCCAAAAACTTTTAATCCTGACGGTTTCCCCTCTTTCAGTGCGTTCTCTAAAAAGAACAGACCCTGATAACAGACGTCCTGCGTGAAATCCATATTTACGCGGGTCATGGTGTCGTGCAAAAGGAAATGTCCGATTTTTCCCAGATAATACCGTCCCTCTTTATAGGTAAGAATACGTCCGCTTAATCCCATATCCAGCAGTACGCTGGCCGCATATTCATTTATCTGGCTATTTTCGGTTATCTCGGCAAGGGTCGCCCCATTTTTTCGCTGGCTATCAAGCCAGGCCAGCACGCCAGTATTTCGCAGACACAGCGCGGTTTGAAATAGCATCGGGGCGAAGGCGATACGCTGCGCTTCAGTAATCGCATCCAGTGCGCTGAGAGAGTCCTGTTCGTACATGGCGAGCACAACCTGTTAAAAGGGTAATGATAAGGTTATCGGGCCAAAACGGCCCGAATTGAATTTTTTTGAATTACAGACCCGCGCCGGCAGACAGATTCAGCTGAATGTCTTTATCCAGGTTACGTACCCAGCGGTTGTAGTTTTTATGAATTTTGCCGCCAGACGCCTGCAGATTGAGGCTGCTGTCGTATTTGATATCGTAGCTGGTCGCGGTATAGGTGATACGTACTTCCGCCACGTGGTCGCGAGACTGCTGGCGCGCTTTGATCACGCCCGGACCCGCTTCGTTCATGATCCATTTACGCTGGATGCCCGCTTTCAGGATCGCGTTTTTAACCTGATCCTGCGTGTGGCCTGCGCTCACGGTTGAGTGAACCTGATCGATTGGCGCAGTACGCGCGCAGCCTGCCAGGGCGCCCACAACGGCAATCGCCGCAAACCACTTAATGTATTTTTTCATGAAAACTCCCTATCAAAATAACTATTTATATTAACGTCGAACACATTTCTTTATTGGTTTACGCAACAATAATACCGCTCATTTTAAATGATGACTTTCGCGGATTGTCACGAAAAATCTGTAATTATTATGCGATGCAGGCGGGGAAATATCCTGCGGTACTGCATGAGATCAGTCAATTAACGCTTACTTAAATGAAATTTCGTAGTGAATTGATTTGCCTTAAAATCATTGACGCAGAGTATTTATTTTATTTTTTATGATCATCGGCGCGCTAAATGAAACATGATGATAACAAAAAGCGCGCCTTATAATACGTTCACCCGTCCGGGAATAAAACTACCCTGGTTGGTAGGTAACGTCGTTAGCCGGGTAATCGATTTTTGGGACGGCCCGGCCCAAGCAGTATTGCCAGTTTACTGCCGCCTTTGGTGGTTTCCATCCAGATTTTACACACGCTGGTCAGCGGTACGGAGAGCAGCATTCCTACCGGGCCGAGCAGCCAACCCCAGATGAGCAATGAGAGAAATACCACCAGCGTCGACATGCCAAGACGGTGCCCCATCATGCGCGGCTCCACCATGTTGCCAAGCACCATATGCACCACCAGAAACAGCGCCCCGACGAGGAAACATTCATAGAGGCCATTAAACAGCAGGGCCTGAATCATAGGAGGAACGGCGGAGATCACCGAGCCAATATTGGGCACGTAGTTCAGCAGAAACGCCAGCACGCCCCACATCAATGCAAACTGAATATCCATGAGCGCCAGACCCAACCAGATAATCACCCCGGTCCACAGGCTAAGCAGCGTTTTCAGCGCCAGATAGTGTGATACTCCTTTCAATGCCCGGTGCAGACCCGCGATGTGAATTTGAGGGTTATTCAGGGCAAAACGCATTTTGTAAGGTACATGGCGGACTTCAAACAGCATAAAGACCACGGTCATGACCAGCAGCACGACGCTGGCCATCGCGCCGGAAAGCCCGGTCATCAGGGTGGTCGTGAAGGCCATGATTTTTTCCGAATCCATCCGCTGTAGCATTCGCTCTGGCGACATATGCAGATTGAGAAAAGGCATCATCTCCTGCAGATACAATAACTTGCGCGTTAACTCTTTATTGTAGCTCGGCAGCATGGCGATAAATTCATTGATCGACGCGGCGAGCACGCCAATGAGCGCGGTGAGGGCAATAAGCATCACCACCACCACAATGGTGATCGCCACGGGTCGCTTAATGCCGCGACGCACGAACCAGGTGACCAGCGGGTTAAGGACGATAGCGAAAAAGAGCGCCAGTAACAGTTGCACAATAATATCGGCGGCAGCGTGGATCCCGGCGAGGATCACCACCAGCGAAGCCAGTTTGAGCAAAATATGCATACCCGTTTTGTCGGGCTGGGGGGTTGTCATGGTTACGTCCTGTTTATGATTTTCATTAAGTGTAGCGTCTGGCTTGCTGCCGATAATCCTAATCTTCATGCTGATTTTCCCGCCGTTGCATGGTAGAAGGGAAACACTGTGGTAAAAACGTGGTGATCCCCATGCCCGAACCTGTCGCTGACCCGGCGCTTACTGGATTGCGCCTCAATCTGCGCATTGTCTCTGTTGTCATGTTTAACTTTGCCAGCTACCTCACTATTGGCCTGCCGCTGGCGGTACTTCCCGGCTATGTCCATGATGTCATGGGATTTAGCGCGTTCTGGGCGGGACTGGTTATCAGCCTGCAATATTTCGCTACCTTGCTCAGCCGCCCTCATGCCGGTCGCTACGCCGATTTACTCGGGCCGAAAAAAATCGTCGTTTTTGGTCTGTGCGGCTGTTTTTTAAGCGGAGCGGGCTATTTTCTGGCCGCAAGCGTCAGCCCGTGGCCGGTTGCCAGTCTGCTGCTGCTGTGTCTGGGGCGTGTGATTCTGGGCATTGGGCAGAGCTTCGCCGGTACGGGATCGACGCTGTGGGGCGTGGGCGTTGTCGGTTCGCTGCATATTGGCCGGGTTATTTCGTGGAACGGCATCGTCACGTATGGCGCGATGGCGATGGGCGCGCCGCTTGGCGTACTGTTTTACGCCTGGGGCGGCCTGCAGGGACTGGCGATGATCATCATGGGCGTTGCGCTACTGGCGGTATTACTGGCGATTCCGCGCCCGGCGGTAAAAGCGAACAAAGGTAAACCGCTGCCGTTTCGCGCGGTACTTGGACGTGTCTGGCTGTACGGCATGGCGCTGGCGCTGGCATCCGCCGGATTCGGGGTGATCGCCACGTTCATCACTCTGTTTTATGACGCCAAAGGCTGGGACGGCGCGGCCTTTGCGCTGACCTTATTCAGCTGCGCTTTTGTCGGGACGCGGCTGCTGTTTCCCAACGGCATTAACCGCCTGGGCGGGCTGAACGTGGCGATGATCTGCTTTAGCGTCGAAATCGTCGGTCTGTTGCTGGTCGGCGTGGCGGTGATGCCGTGGATGGCGAAAGTCGGCGTGCTGCTGGCGGGAATGGGTTTCTCACTGGTGTTCCCGGCGCTGGGCGTGGTGGCGGTGAAGGCGGTGCCGCAGCAGAATCAGGGGGCGGCGCTGGCGACATATACGGTCTTTATGGATTTGTCGCTTGGGGTGACGGGACCGCTGGCGGGGCTGGTGATGAGCTGGGCGGGTGTCCCGGTGATCTACCTTGCGGCGGCGGGACTGGTGGTCATTGCGCTGTTGTTGACGTGGCGGTTAAAAAAACGGCCTCCGCAGGAGTCTGAGGAGGCCGCTTCATCCGCGTAGAATGTTACTGGATAACCAGCGTATTGATGATGTTCTCGGCTGTGGTTTGTGCTTTCTGCTGATCGTCCGCAGGCAGCGTGATTTGCAGAGTCAGCAATTGGTCATCGACTTTACCCAACAGGACAGAGGAATACGCCGTCTGGCCTTTTGCGGAGATAATGCTGTCTAACTGCTGCAGCGTGTGGCCTTTCAGCTCGATGGATTTGTTGGTCACCACCTGCAACTGCGGGTCACGGGCGCGCTGTTGATCTTCCAGACGTTTCGCCAGCACCGCCAGGTCTTCGCTGGTGTTGTCACCAACAATCACAATCACCGCTTTCTGTCCGGTTGAATCCGAGTAAACGTGCATGTTATTCGCCTGGGTGCCCAGCTTACCGCTTTGATCGGTCATATCCGCGGGCAGGGAGAAACTGAGTTTACCGTCGAGCAGCGTAATAGGCTGACCGGTGGCCTGGCTTTCTGCCGCCGCACCGTCTGCAGGCGCTTTCGTCTCACTATTATCACAGGCCGCCAGCCCCATCACCAGCAGGCCAATCCCGACATATTTAACCAGATTGCGCATTGACTTCTTCCTTTCGATAAACGGCCATAACGGCTCATGGGTTCATCTTAACACAACTCGGAAAACGAACCTTTAACTCGTCTGCATTGCCGGGATTTCGGATTTATCTGTCAGTCTTTTCAGCAACATATTCAGCAACACACCGTACATCGGCAGGAAGAAAATCATGCTGATAAGCACCTTGAAGCCGTAGTCGACGAGGGCAATTTCCATCCAGTGCTCGGCCATAAACGCATCCGGACTGCGCCAGAACGCGATAAAGAAGAATGCGAGGGTATCACTGATATTGCCAAACAGCGTGGACGCGGTTGGCGCCAGCCACCAGCGCTGATTTTGTCGCAGGCGGTTAAAGACATGCACGTCGAGGATCTGCCCCAGCGCGTAAGCCATGAAGCTGGCGGCGGCGATACGGGCGACGAACAAATTAAACTGCGCCAGCGCGCCGAATCCTTGCCAGGCGCCCATGTAAAACAGCGACGAGATAATATAAGAGACCAGCAGCGCCGGGATCATCACCGCGAAAATAATCCGTCGGGCCAGCGGCGCGCCAAAAATACGCACGGTCAGGTCGGTGGCGAGAAAGATAAACGGAAAGCTGAATGCGCCCCATGTGGTATGAAAACCAAAAATGGTGATGGGAAGCTGAACCAGATAATTACTGGAGGTGATCACCAGCAGATGAAATAGCGATAGCCAGAACAACGCTTTTACGCGCTGCGATTGAGAGAACGACGTCATATTGTACCTTTTTAATTTTGGGGTGAGGGAACCCAATACGTGCTTCACGCTATTTTACTTGCCATTTTGCCCTTAAGGTAAACTGGCTGCGACAATAACGCGTCTTAAACCGGGTAAAGCCGCCGCATGATACTGCTTTAGCGGGACTTTGCAATGGTTGTTTTTCACGCAATCGTTAACCTGATTGGCTTAGCGCGCAACAGGGCGTAAACTACGGCGGTTTTTATGTATATGAGACCACCATGAGCGATCTGTTTACCTCTCCCGACCACACTCTTGATGCCCAGGGGCTCCGCTGCCCGGAACCGGTGATGATGGTACGTAAAACCGTCCGCGGTATGCAGAGCGGCGAAACGCTGCTGATAGTGGCGGACGACCCGGCGACCACTCGCGACATCCCCGGCTTTTGTACCTTTATGGAGCATGAACTGCTGGCTCAGGAAACCGAGGCGCTACCCTATCGTTATCTGCTGCGTAAAGGCTAAATCATTTGCCGCTTTGAATCTGCGCCGGGCTCAGATAAAACGCGTGAGCGTTTTGAACCCCCTTCAGGACGGCCCGAAGGGGGAGCTTCGCGAAAAATGCTTTCGTATTGCGTGCACGCTCCGGTGCTTCCACATCGTCCGTATTCAACAGAGCGTGCTACTCTCGCTGACAAAGGCTTTTATCCGCAGCGGCGACATGCTGTACCTGTCCCGATAAAATAATCGCCTTCTATAATTTAAACCACTCTATTCACATTACGCATTTCATCCTGTCAGATAATCCTTATTATTGCCGATAAATTGAAAAAATTTATTATTTCGCTATACGGAATCTCTTTATCAGCGTAAAAGTTAATTTCCAGGGATATTGTTGCCACTGTTGTATTACCTCAACATGTAATAAAGGGATGAAATGAGTGATATTGTTTACCTGACGATCGCAGGGGAACAACAAGGCGCTATTTCTGACAGTTGTGGAACCGCTGATTCAATTGGGAACCGTCGACGAATCGGTCACGAGAACGAAATTTTTGTTTTTTCGCTCACGAATAGTCTTACCAGTACCGGTAATGGTTCGCAACAGCATGGGCTAAGTTTCAAGAAACTGATCGATAAAAGCACACCATTGTTGTCGAATGCGATTAATAATAACGAACAGTTATATATGGAGTTTTATTTCTACCGCATCAATGCCTATGGCCGATGGGAGAAATATTATTACCTTCAATTGCGAGGCGTTTTCATATCAAGTATCCATTATCTATTTTCGCCAGGTAATTTAGATACGGAAACTATTGTTGTAAATTATGAATATATCCTCAGCAAACATCTTATTGCTAACACGGAGTTTGGCTATCTGGCGTTCCCTGCTGACTATAACCGCTTGTTTATACCCGTCAAAAATGAAACGGCGGTCAATGCGTTAACAACGTTGAATAGCAAGTCTGTCGGTAGGCTTCTCGCTGCTGGCGGGATTTATAACGGGAATATCGACGGCTTTGAAGAGACAGCGAAAAAACTGGGAGGAGAAGCGCCTGATGGCTACAACCAGGTGATGGATAATCAGGGTTTATTGATTACTGGCGCGTCGTTGATGGCTGGATTAATGATGGGGAGGATGAAGTTTCCGGCAATTGAAAAAATGAAGTATTCTGGGGCAAAGGGGCCGGTATCAGGACGCACTTTTGACCCCGAATTAGCCGGGGGACCAATAGAGTATCTGACCACTGAAGGTGTCATCATTGACAGCGCAGGTATCGCTACGGTAGAAAAGCATATTTCTCGTTTTCAACATGATCCTGCTAATGATGTAATGATTGCTCGGTTTATAAGATAAACAAAGGTGAAATTAAACCCGAGAAAGTTGACCTCAATTATTTCACCCATGAATGTCGAGAATTTCAGCGTTACTGTAATTTAGGATGGGAGACTGGAGAGCCTAAGGGGCTCGACGGTTATATACTTTGGAATAATGCGCATGCGGCCACCCTTGCAGATTACAGAATCACAGATGCAGAATTATTCCATCCGGAGGCTTTAATAAATGATTTCAAAAATTGAGTTAGGCGTTCTGAAAGTTATGGCCCTGAAAGAGGGGGACTGGAATTGGTATGTACTGGATAGGGTGCTGTCGACCCGAAATATACCTGGATTCGGTTATGTACCAACAGTCGTGAACCGTTTAGTAGAAGAAGGATTTGTTGATGTCATAAATGATTATGAAGCTTCTCGACAGACCTTCATCGTATCTGAAAGAGGGCGTGAATTCCTAAAAAATCATAATATTGAAGAATAAAAGCTTGTGATGTTTACATCTCGGTTAACGTAACGAGATCATGTAAACATCACAGTTCTAAACCATCGTTTCAAAACTTCACAATTTTGTGAGGTGCTTCACCTCCGCTTTTCAGGGCGTAGTCTAGTTTTTAAGCGTACAAAACTAAAACACTGTTTTAACGCTTACCTCACTACCCTGGAGCCCACGAAATGAAAACGACCCTCAAGCCGTTACTGGCCGTGCTGTGCCTGTCTGCTTTTTCCTGCGCCGTTTCTGCGCAAACGATTAAAGCCGCCGACGTCCATCCCGAAGGCTACCCGAACGTGGTGGCGGTGCAGCAGATGGGCGAGAAATTAAAACAACAAACTAATGGCGAGCTGGAAATCAAAGTCTTTCCGGGTGGCGTGCTCGGGGATGAAAAACAGATGATTGAGCAGGCGCAAATGGGGGCGATCGATATGATTCGCGTCTCAATGGCGCCGGTTGCGGCAATTCTGCCCGATATCGAAGTCTTTACCCTGCCGTACGTGTTCCGCGACGAAGAGCATATGCACAAGGTGATCGACGGCGATATCGGGAAGCAGATCGGCGACAAGCTCACTGCTAACCCGAAATCGCGGCTGGTCTTTTTAGGCTGGATGGATTCCGGTACCCGCAACTTGATCACCAAAAATCCGGTAGTGAAACCGGAAGATTTGAAAGGTATGAAGATCCGCGTTCAGGGCAGTCCGGTCGCGCTGGCGACATTGAAGGATATGGGGGCGAACTCAGTGGCGATGGGCGTCAGCGAAGTGTATAGCGGCATGCAAACCGGCGTGATTGACGGCGCGGAAAACAATCCGCCGACCTATATTGCCCATAACTACCTGCCGGTCGCCAAAAACTACACCCTTAGCGGGCACTTTATCACCCCAGAAATGCTGCTCTATTCGAAAGTGAAATGGGACAAGCTCAACGCCGACCAGCAGCAAAAAATCCTCACTCTCGCCCGTGAAGCGCAGTTTGAACAGCGCAAGCTATGGGATGCCTATAACCAGCAGGCGCTGGAAAAAATGAAGGCAGGCGGCGTCCAGTTCCATGACATCGACAAGGCGGTGTTTGTGAAAGCCACGGAGCCGGTACGCGCGCAATATGGCGAAAAACATCAGGATCTGAT
This sequence comes from Citrobacter sp. 50677481, assembly GCF_001463265.1. Lineage (NCBI taxonomy): Bacteria > Pseudomonadati > Pseudomonadota > Gammaproteobacteria > Enterobacterales > Enterobacteriaceae > Citrobacter > Citrobacter sp. 50677481. The sequence continues at coordinate 13,749 of NZ_LNHZ01000051.1, read as the reverse complement.
GAACGCTATCGCGGCTGTGAAGTGATCCCACCCCGTTGCGGAGGAAATATGTCCGAACTGTACCTGAAGTGGATGGATCGCCTGTACCTGCTGGCGATGGCCGTGGCGGGGGTGTCGCTGCTGGTGATGACCACCGTCATCCCCATCGGCATTTTCTCGCGCTATGTGCTGAATCGCGGGGAGTCATGGCCGGAACCGATCGCCATTATTTGTATGGTGACCTTTACCTTTATCGGCGCGGCGGTGGGCTACCGCGCCGGATCGCACATCGCGGTGAACATGCTGACCGACCGTCTGCCGCCGGTGCTGAAAACCGCCTGCGCACGGGTGGTGGATCTGTTGATGCTGCTGATTTCGCTGATCATGTTCTGGTACAGCTATCTGCTGTGCGTCGAGCTGTGGGAGCAGCCAGTGGCGGAATTCCCAATACTGACGTCGGGTGAAAGCTACCTGCCGCTGCCCATCGGTTCGGCAATTCTGATTTTCTTCGTCCTTGAGCGCCTGTTCTTTGGCTCACAGGAACACCGTCCGGTCGTGACGATCGGCAACCACGGTTAAGGGGTGAACAATGGACGCCTTTATCTTGTTATTCACCCTCGCCATTTTGCTGGCGCTGGGCATGCCAGTGGCCTTTGCCGTCGGCCTGAGCGCCGTTGCGGGCGCGCTGTGGATCGATTTACCGCTGGAAGCGCTGATGATCCAAATCACCAGCGGGGTCAACAAGTTCACCCTGCTGGCGATCCCGTTTTTTATTCTTGCCGGGGCGATCATGGCGGAAGGGGGAATCGCCCGGCGGCTGGTCAACTTTGCCTATCTGTTCGTCGGCTTTATTCGCGGCGGATTGTCGCTGGTGAACATTGTCGCCTCGACCTTTTTCGGCGCGATTTCCGGCTCGTCGGTGGCGGATACGGCGTCCATCGGTAGCGTGATGATCCCGGAGATGGAGAAAAAGGGCTATCCGCGCGAGTACGCGGCGGCGGTCACCGCGAGCGGTTCAGTGCAGGCGATTTTGATTCCACCGAGCCATAACTCGGTGATCTACTCGCTGGCGGCGGGCGGGACGGTCTCTATCGCCACGTTGTTTATCGCAGGTGTGTTGCCGGGGCTGCTGCTCGGGCTGTGTCTGATGGGGCTGTGCCTCTGTTTTGCGCGTAAGCGTGGCTACCCGAAAGGTGAACGGATCCCGTTTCGCCAGGCGGTGAAAATCTTCATTGACGCGCTGTGGGGGTTGATGACGGTAGTGATCATTCTGGGCGGTATATTGTCGGGAATTTTTACCGCCACCGAATCGGCGGCGGTGGCCTGCCTGTGGGCTTTTTTCGTCACCATGTTTATTTACCGTGACTATCAGTGGAATGAACTGCCCAAACTGATGTGCCGGACGGTGAAAACGGTCACTATCGTGATGATTTTGATCGGCTTCGCCGCGGCGTTTGGCGCGGTGATGACCTATATGCAGTTGCCGATGCGTATCACCGAATTCTTCACCTCGCTCTCCGATAATAAGTACGTGATCCTGATGTATCTCAACATCATGCTGCTGCTGATTGGCACGCTGATGGATATGGCGCCGATCATCCTGATCCTGACGCCGGTGCTGTTGCCGGTGACCAATGCGTTAGGGATCGATCCGGTGCATTTCGGGATGATTATGATGGTGAACCTGGGGATTGGACTGATTACCCCACCGGTCGGGTCGGTGCTGTTTGTGGCCAGCGCGGTAAGTAAGCAGAAAATTGAACACGTGGTGCGGGCGATGCTGCCCTTCTACGGTCTGCTGCTGGTGGTGCTGGCAATGGTGACCTATATCCCCGCCATCTCGCTGTGGCTGCCGGGGCTTCTGGGAATGCAGTAAGACACAAAGCCGGATGGCGCTATCCGGCCTACACGTCATGCTACGCGTAGGGCCGGTAAGCGCCACCGGGCTTTTTTACCGACGACGCAACAGTTGCAGCGCGTTAGCCGTCACCAGTACCGTCGCGCCGGTATCCGCCAGCACCGCCAGCCACAGCCCGGTCATGCCGAGCAGGGTGGTGACGAGGAAGATCCCCTTCAGCCCCAGCGCAATGGCGATGTTCTGGCGAATATTGGCGTGCGTCGCCCGCGCCAGCGTCACCATTTGCACGAGTCCGGTCAGACGATTGTGGGTTAGCGCAGCGTCTGCTGTTTCCAGCGCCACATCGGTACCGCTGCCCATCGCAATCCCGATGGCGGCGGCTTTCATCGCGGGAGCGTCGTTAATGCCGTCGCCCACCATCGCCAGCGGCGACTGCTGATTCAGCGCGCTGACCGCCTGGACTTTGTCTTCCGGCAGGAGTCCCGCTTTGTAATCCAGTCCCAACGTCTCCGCGATGGCCGCCGCCGCGCGTGGGTTGTCGCCGGTGAGGATGACGCCTTTAACCCCCAGCGCGTTCAGTGCGCTTATGGCGGTACGGGCATCGTCCCGTAGCGTATCCTGGAGGGCGATAACGCCGAGCACGATGTCATTTCGCCGCACTAATACGACCGTCTGACCTGAACGTTCAAGCTGATTAATGCGCGCAGCAAACGCCTCGTCAGGCTGTTTCCCGGCGGCGCTAATCAGGACGCGCTCACCGTTGACCCGAGCCTCAATGCCGGAACCGACCAGCGCGCGCTGTCCGTCGGCGGCGGGGAGGGTAAGCGCCCGCTGTTGCGCTTCACGTACAATCGCCTGCGCCAGCGGGTGCGTCGCGCCTTGCTCCACCGCTGCCGCCTGCGTCAGCAGCTCAGTCTCGCTGATACCCGTGGCAGGATGAATTGCCGTCACGCGCGGCTTGCCTACGGTCAGCGTCCCGGTTTTATCAAACGCGACCTGCGTGACACGCCCTAGCTGTTCCAGCGCCGCGCCGCCTTTGATCAGCGCCCCGCGACGCGCCGCCGCCGCCAGCCCGGAGGTAATCGCTGCCGGGGTGGAAATCACCAGCGCGCACGGACAGCCAATCAGTAACAGCGTCAGTCCCTTATAAACCCACTCCTGCCAGCTACCGGCAAACAGCAGCGGCGGAACGAGCGTCACCAGCAGGGCGACGACCATGATGGCGGGCGTGTAAATCCGGCTGAAGCGGTCGATAAAGCGTTCGATGGGCGCGCGCCGTTCTTCCGCTTCTTCAATCAGCTTCAGGATGCGATCTATGGCGCTGGCACCCGCTTCCGACAGTACCTCCAGCGTGACAAGACGATCCACGCTGGTCGCCCCCGCCGGGACTTTCTCGCCGCTGGCGCGTTCAACCGGGATCGACTCGCCAGTCAGGGCGCTTTCGTCAAAGCTGGCGAACGCAGAAAGCAGTTTTCCGTCGGCGGGCAGGCGTCCTCCGGCGGCGACTTCAATCACATCGCCCGGTTGCAGAGTGTTGATGGCGACCTCTTCGCGTACGCCGTCGCGCAGGCGGATTGCCACCTCTGGTTTCAGCGCCATCAGCGCGCTGACCCCTTTGCGGGCGCGACTGGCGGCCCATCCCTCTAACCGCTCGCCAATCAGGAACAGCAGCAGCACCATTGCCGCTTCCGCTGTGGCGCCAATAAACAGCGCGCCGATGGCGGCGACACTCATCAGCGTTTCAATGGCAAACCAACTGCCGGATTTCATCAGGCGCAGCGCCTGGTGGGCGATGGGATACAGCCCGACCAGCGTGGTGGCGATAAACGCCAGTTGTCCGAACAGAGGGTTGAACTGCTCCAGCCCCCAACTGACCGCCATCATCACAATCAGGGTCAGTAGCGGCAGGTTCTCTTTGACGCGCGATTCGGGCGCGGCGGCGTTGGCCTGCTCGTCTTGCAGGGTATAGCCCGCATTTTGCACTGCCCGCGCGATTTGTGAACGCAGATCGCCGTCGCTGTCGACCACCAGCTTTTCGGTAGCAAACAGCACCTGAACCTGATTCACGCCGCTTATCTGGCGCACCGCGTTCTCAACTTTGCGGGCGCAGGCGGCGCAGTCCATACCGGCGATTTTCCAGCTATAACGGGCACCTTTTACCGTTTCAGCGACGGTTTCCGGCGAGTCGCAGGCACCGTCGCAGCAACAGGCATCGGCTTTCTGCGGCGCCGGGGCGAGTGTGAAGGATGAAAATTGTGGGGCTTTTTTGCCATCAGTATCGGGTGTCGACATGGCATCCTCCGGTTGATGATAATTTTCTCATTAACCGGAGGATACACTCTGGAGTCGACTCCAGAGTCAAGCACTATCAGAGATAAAGTGAGCGGACGATCAGGAAATGCCCGGCGAAGTAGCAGGCCGCAGCGATAGCGTTGTCGGCACGAAAGCGGCGGCGGTAATGACTGCCCAGCCAGACAATGTTACCCAGGAACAGCAGCGCCGCCCCCATAAACGCCGACAGCGCGGGCGCGGTGGGACGGAAAAACCACAGCTCACCGGCCAGCCAGACCATGACCAGCGTCATGGCGACGAAGGTGCATACCGGCCAGCGCAGCTCCTCAAGACGCGACCAGATTACCGCGACGAGCAGCGCGCCCAGTACCAGGAGCGCTAACGGCAATGGCCAGAAGAATGAAAGCGTCATCTGGCTGGCGAAATAGATGGTGTACAGCAGATGCGAAAGGAAAAACGCGCCAATCGCGTACAGCAGACGCTGACGTGGCAAGAGCGTTAACGCATCGCCTAACAGCGACGCACAGAGACCCGCCAGCACCAGATAACTGATAGCGTCAAACATCGGCGCTTGCCAGGCGAGCAGCAGCAGGAGAAGCAGCGTGACAGGTTTAAAGACCCAACGTTGCCAGGCGGGGCCACGGTAAGAAGCATCCACAAACAGCCATGCGGAAAGGCAGACAGCGATAAACGACCAAAGCATCTTAGTTCCTTGAATTCGTTATTTTTTCGTAAGCGGTATGCTTACGGTCTTACTCTTCAGTTTAGAGGCGGGTAAGGGCGGATGACAACACCATAACGGTCAGGGTATGCTGATTTCCGCATTTTCTGATGGGTTAAGGGTATGAGTAAGCCACCGCTCTTTTTTATTTTAATCATTGTGTTAATTCTCATTGCCGCCTCGTTTCGTTTTATGCAGCAGCGGCGGGAAAAAGCCGATAACGAGGCTGCGCCCCTGCAACAGGCGCCAATGATGGTCAGCAACAAGCGGGAAAAGCCGCTCAATGACCGCCGCTCGCGTCAGCAGCAGGTCACCCCCGCAGGCGCCAGTATGCGATACGAAGCGAGCTTTAAGCCGCTACGCGGCGGACAGGAAAAAAACTTCCGCCTGGACGCGCAGCAGTACCACGCGCTGACAGTAGGCGACAAAGGCACGCTGAGTTTTAAAGGAACGCGGTTTGTCGAATTTGTGGTTCACAGGCCGGATTAAATGCCATCCGGCTGTCAGCCTCATTTTTTGACGTTAAACTTCTTCTGCCATACCAACAGTTCAAACACGCCGAACAGGAAAATACGCACTTTTTCCCCGTTGCTCATCTGCGGCCCGTCTTTTGGCAGGGTCGATTTCAGTAGCGCCAGTTGCATACCGTGCATCAGCGCCATAAACACCAGCGCGACGTTAACAAAAATATTGAGCGGGCGCGGAAACGGTTGCACCAGATTCCAGAGTAAAAAAGCCCAGACGCAGAGCATCAGTAAACGTCCAATATTAATCAGCATCGTTTTCTCCTTGTGCCTCGCGTTGATACAAGCGATAGGCAACCTGTCCGGCAACCTTCTCGCGATACAGCGACCAGTTATTGGGCACCGGCGGCAGACCGTTTTCCACTTCGCTTTCCACGTAAATATACGCCTCGTCAGCCAGCCAGCCATGGTTTTCCAGCAGGCGTAAGGTCTCTTCCAGCAGACCCTTGCGAAACGGCGGGTCGACAAACACGACGCTGTGCGGCGTACCGGTCTGCGCCAGAAATGCCAGTGTGTTCGTGTTTACGACGTTTGCGTTGCCTGCTTTCAGCGTCGCTAAATTCTTTTGTAACTGCTGCGCGACGGCCCGATCCATTTCCAGCAGGGTAGCAGACGCCGCGTAACGCGACAGCGCCTCCAGCCCCAGCGCGCCGCTTCCGGCGAAACAGTCGAGACAACGGGCGTCGACCATTACCGGCGCCAGCCAGTTAAACAGCGTCTCGCGCACGCGATCGGTGGTGGGACGCAGGCCGGGGCTGTCCGGTACCGGAAGTTTGCGGCCGCGCCATTGCCCGCCAATAATGCGGATCTGGCCACTGCCAGAGTGATTCGGTTTTTTCATTTCTGCTGCTCAAACCGCCCTAATTCGGTCTTTCCAGGCGGTGATGTAAATTAAGTTAAGTGATAGACTATTTCATCATTTTTTTAGCTTCCATGTATATAGAGCCGCGAGGAGTGTAACCGCAGATGGCAAAACAGAAAAAACGTGGCTTCTTTTCCTGGCTGGGCTTTGGTGAAAAAGAGCAGGAACAAGAACAAAAAACCGAAGAACAGCAGGTTGTCGAGGAACAACGACAGACAGACACGCCTGTTGAAACGGCAGCTGACGTAGAAGCAGAATCCCCTGCGCACAGCAAAGAAGAGACAGACCACTTTGCACAAGAGGTGGTTGAGGTCACCGAACAGGTTCAGGAGAGCGAAAAGCCGCAGTTGGTTGAGCCTGAACCGCCCGCCGTGGCAGACGAGCCACAACCGGAAGTGGAACCGCTTGCGGTCGCCGTACGTGAAGAACTGCCGCTGCCGGAAGAGGTAAACGCTGAAGAAATCTCTCCGGAAGAGTGGCAGGCGGAAGCCGAAACCGTTGAGATCGTTGACGCGGTAGAAGAAGAGGCGCAGAACGTGCCGCCGCTGAGCGATGAAGAGCGGGAAGCGCAGGCGCTGGCGGCAGAAGCCGCAGAAGAAGCGGTGCTGGTGGTGCCGGTAGCGGAAGAAGACGCGCCGGTTGAAGAGATTGCGCAGGAGCAGGAGAAACCGACCAAAGAGGGTTTCTTTGCCCGTCTTAAGCGCAGCCTTCTGAAAACAAAAGAAAACCTCGGTTCCGGATTTATCAGTCTGTTCCGCGGGAAGAAAATCGACGATGATCTGTTTGAAGAGCTGGAAGAACAATTGCTGATCGCCGACGTGGGCGTGGAAACGACGCGTAAAATCATCACCAACCTGACCGAAGGCGCCAGCCGCAAGCAACTGCGTGATGCGGAAGCGCTGTACGGTCTGTTAAAAGATGAGATGGGCGAGATTCTGGCGAAGGTCGATGAACCGCTGAACGTGGAAGGCAAAACGCCGTTTGTGATTTTGATGGTGGGCGTCAATGGCGTCGGTAAAACCACCACCATCGGCAAGCTGGCGCGTCAGTTCGAGCAGCAGGGCAAATCGGTGATGCTGGCGGCAGGCGACACGTTCCGCGCCGCAGCGGTGGAACAGCTTCAGGTCTGGGGCCAGCGTAATAATATTCCGGTGATTGCCCAGCACACTGGCGCGGACTCTGCTTCCGTCATCTTTGACGCTATTCAGGCGGCGAAGGCGCGTAACATTGATGTGTTGATCGCCGACACCGCGGGGCGTCTGCAAAACAAATCGCATCTGATGGAAGAGTTGAAAAAAATCGTTCGCGTGATGAAGAAACTGGACGAGGACGCGCCGCATGAGGTTATGCTGACTATCGACGCCAGCACCGGGCAGAATGCGGTAAGCCAGGCCAAACTGTTCCATGAAGCCGTGGGGTTAACCGGGATCACCCTGACCAAGCTGGACGGCACGGCGAAAGGTGGGGTGATCTTCTCGGTGGCCGACCAGTTTGGCATTCCTATCCGCTATATTGGTGTGGGCGAACGTATCGAGGATTTGCGTCCGTTTAAGGCGGACGATTTTATTGAGGCACTTTTTGCCCGAGAGGATTAACAATGATTCGCTTTGAACATGTCAGCAAGGCCTATCTCGGCGGGAGACAAGCGCTGCAGGGCGTCACGTTCCACATGCAGCCGGGCGAGATGGCGTTTCTGACCGGCCACTCAGGCGCGGGGAAAAGTACCCTGCTGAAGCTGATCTGTGGGATTGAGCGGCCAAGCGCCGGGAAAATTATCTTCAGCGGACACGATATTACCCGTCTGAAGAATCGTGAAGTGCCGTTTTTGCGTCGGCAGATTGGCATGATTTTCCAGGATCACCATCTGCTGATGGACCGCACCGTTTACGACAATGTGGCGATCCCACTGATTATTGCTGGTGCCAGCGGAGACGACATTCGTCGCCGCGTGTCGGCGGCGCTGGATAAAGTCGGGCTGCTGGACAAAGCGAAAAACTTCCCTATTCAACTCTCCGGCGGTGAACAGCAGCGTGTGGGTATCGCCCGTGCGGTGGTCAATAAACCGGCGGTCCTGTTGGCGGATGAACCAACCGGTAACCTGGATGACGCGTTGTCAGAAGGGATCCTGCGTTTGTTCGAAGAATTTAACCGTGTGGGGGTCACCGTCCTGATGGCCACCCACGACATCGGGCTGATTTCCCGCCGATCTTATCGCCAACTGGTGCTAAGCGATGGACACCTGCATGGAGGCGTGGCTTATGAATAAGCGCGATGCGATGAATCATATCCGGCAGTTCGGCGGGCGTCTGGATCGTCTGCGCCGCTCTGGCGGTTCGTCAGGCGACGGTGGCCGCAATACCCCGAAGCGGGCGAAACCGTCGCCGAAGCCTAACTCGCGGAAAACCAACGTTTTCAACGAGCAGGTACGCTACGCGTTCCAGGGCGCGTTACAGGATCTGAAAAGCAAACCGCTGGCGACCTTTTTAACGGTGATGGTCATTGCTATCTCTCTGACGCTGCCGAGCGTTTGCTATATGGTCTACAAGAACGTCAACCAGGCGGCGACGCAGTATTATCCGTCTCCACAGATCACTGTTTATCTGCAAAAAACGCTGGATGACGATGCGGCGGCGGGGGTGGTGGCGCAGCTTCAGGCCGAGCAGGGCGTGGACAAGGTGAATTACCTGTCGCGGGAAGACGCGCTGGGTGAGTTCCGTAACTGGTCCGGCTTTGGCGGCGCGCTGGACATGCTGGAAGAGAACCCGCTCCCGGCGGTGGCCGTGGTGGTGCCGAAGCTTGATTTCCAGGGCACCGATTCGCTTAATACCCTGCGCGATCGTATTTCGCAGATTAACGGCATCGATGAAGTACGTATGGACGACAGCTGGTTTGCCCGCCTGGCGGCGCTGACCGGTCTGGTGGGCCGCGTATCAGCCATGATCGGCGTACTGATGGTGGCAGCGGTGTTCCTGGTGATCGGCAACAGCGTACGCCTGAGCATTTTTGCCCGTCGCGATACCATTAACGTGCAAAAACTGATTGGCGCGACGGATGGATTTATTCTCCGTCCGTTCCTCTACGGCGGCGCGCTGCTCGGCTTTTCCGGCGCGTTTCTTTCACTAATTTTATCTGAAATTTTGGTGATGCGGCTGTCTTCGGCAGTGACAGAAGTGGCGAAGGTTTTCGGAACGAAGTTTGATCTCAATGGGTTATCGTTCGATGAATGCCTGTTATTGCTGCTGGTTTGCTCGATGATCGGCTGGGTGGCGGCGTGGCTTGCCACGGTTCAACATTTACGCCACTTTACTCCCGATTAATAAAATCGTGGTATAATCTTTCCCTGCAATGGATTTCCGTTCGCAGGGAAAGAGTCTCCGTTGTCCTCTTCCCCGCTTTCATCTTCATGTCACATTTTGTGCGCAATTTATACACAACGTTGCATGGAACTTGTGGATAAAATCACGGTCTGATAAAAGAGTGAATGATAATCTCGTTGCTCATTAACGCTGGCACGGTTGTTGCTGATGACTTTCAGGTAGTGCCAGACGATAAAAAATTGAGAGGATTTGAATGACCAAAGAAATGCAAAATTTAGCTTTAGCCCCTGTTGGTAACCTGGAGTCTTACATCCGGGCTGCGAACGCGTGGCCGATGTTATCGGCTGACGAAGAGCGGGCACTGGCTGAAAGGCTGCATTACCAGGGCGATCTGGAAGCAGCTAAGACGCTGATCCTGTCTCACCTGCGCTTTGTTGTTCATATTGCTCGTAACTACGCGGGCTATGGCCTGCCGCAGGCGGATTTGATTCAGGAAGGTAATATCGGCCTGATGAAAGCCGTGCGCCGTTTCAACCCGGAAGTGGGTGTGCGCCTGGTCTCCTTCGCCGTACACTGGATCAAAGCGGAGATCCACGAATACGTTCTGCGTAACTGGCGTATCGTCAAAGTCGCGACCACCAAAGCGCAGCGTAAGCTGTTCTTTAACCTGCGTAAAACCAAGCAGCGCCTGGGCTGGTTTAACCAGGATGAAGTTGAAATGGTGGCGCGCGAGCTGGGCGTGTCCAGCAAAGACGTGCGTGAGATGGAGTCCCGCATGGCGGCGCAGGACATGACCTTTGACATGTCTTCGGACGATGAGTCCGACAGCCAGCCGATGGCCCCGGTCCTGTATTTGCAGGATAAAACCTCTAACTTTGCCGACGGCATTGAAGAGGATAACTGGGAAGATCAGGCGGCCAACAAGCTGACCCACGCGATGGAAGGTCTCGACGAACGTAGTCAGGACATCATTCGCGCCCGCTGGCTGGACGAAGACAACAAGTCCACCTTGCAGGAACTGGCTGACCGCTATGGCGTGTCTGCTGAACGTGTCCGCCAGCTTGAAAAGAACGCAATGAAAAAACTGCGCGCCGCGATCGAAGCATAACACCGCAAGCGCAGCTAAAAACGCCCCGACATTGGTTGGGGCGTTTTGCTTTCAGGCGTTCATCAACAGCACCTGCGGGCAGTTGTCACGCAAACAGTCCAGCAGCGTGGCGAATGCAGGCACCATCTGTTCTTCCGTCAGACAGGCGAACCCCAACAGCAGCCCCTGCTTGCGCTGGGCGGTCAGGTAATAACGCGAAAGCGGACGTACCAGAATATTTTGCGCATTGGCGCTGGCCGCGACGGCGACATCATCCACCTCATCCGGCAGGTTGAGGATCAAATGCAGCCCGGCATTATCGCTGAAATCCGACAGCGCCCGCGTCCCACAGTGACGTTCAATCAGCTCGGTGAGAAAGGCACGACGGCGGCTGTATAACAAACGCATACGGCGGATGTGCGCCGAATAATGTCCGCCGTTGATAAACTCTGCCAGCGCCATCTGAATCAGTGAATGCCCACCGCGATACAGCTCCGCATGGGCGCTTTTCAGGGCGTGCGCCAGCGGGCGAGGCAGCACCATATAACCCAGTCGAAGCCCCGGATAGAGCGTTTTACTGAAGGTGCCGATATAAACGACTGGCGCATCCGGCACCAGACCCTGCAACGCCGGGATCGGTTGTCCAGAAAAGCGAAACTCGCTGTCATAGTCGTCTTCCACAATCCAACTGCCGTACTGCCGGGCGAGTGCCAGCAGCCGCTGACGTCGCTCAAGACTCATCACCGCGCCCAGCGGGTACTGATGAGAGGGCGTAACGAAGATCAGACGCGGTGCTTCATCCGGCCTGTCGGGCGGCGCGAGGCCGCTGGCATCAACGGGGACAGGCGTAATGCGTAGATCGTTCATCGCCAGCACATGGCGGATCCCCCAGTAGGAGGGTTCCTCCACCCACGCCAGGTCGCCGGTATCAGCCAGCATCCGCGTCACCAGGTCGATAGCCTGGTGGATCCCCTCCGTGATAAGTATTTGATCTGCCTGACAGCGCACACCCCGGGCGACGCGCAGATAATCCACCAACGCATGTTGCAGTTCCGGCGTCCCGCCATTGCAGCTGTAGCTCAGCCGTTCCGGCTTCGGTCGACGGCTGATGCGTGCCTGTAACTTACTGAAAAGTGGATGGGGAAAGGCATTGACGTCGGGAACGCCGGGAATAAATGCTCCCCATTGTCGTGGGCTGGCGCTGACGTGCTGCAGCAAAAAATGGCCGCGCTGCGAAACGGAGGATGCCTGTGCGGCCGTCTCACTGTTTTCCACCCCGGCTGCCGCCGTTAAAAAGGTATCGGGGGTGGTTTGTGCGACGAATGTCCCGCTTCCTCGTCGGGAAACCACATATCCTTCCGCCAGCAATTGTTCATAAGTTGTTAATATGGTGTTTCTGGAAATCCCAAGCTCGCCTGCGAGATCGCGCGATGCGGGCAAGCGGCTATGCGGCGGTAAAGAACCGTCGAGAATCGCCCGGCGAAGCGCGTTGTAGAGCCGTTTGTGCAGGAATTCATCCTGTTCCTGCTGGAGTCTGACTAACAGGAGATCGCCCACTAATGCCCGCAATTGGATCCCTCAGATATTCTGAATTGGTACTCGATTATAGGGCCAACACCTGTGTAAATAAACGTCATCGTTTCGAATTTGTTGCAATAAAGTGACATTCATAACAGGAGATCCGAGGGTGAAAAGTTCAGAACTGAATCAGCGCCGCCAGCAGGCGACTCCCCGTGGTGTTGGTGTGATGTGCGACTACTTTGTCGAAAAGGCCGAAAACGCCACAATTTGGGACATTGAAGGCAAAGAAGTGATCGATTTTGCCGCCGGGATCGCCGTCCTTAACACCGGCCACCGCCACCCGAAAATTGTCGCGGCGGTAGAAAAACAGCTTCAGGCGTTTACCCATACCGCCTACCAGATTGTGCCTTACGAGAGCTACGTGACGCTGGCGGAGCGCATCAACGCCATTGCGCCGATCGACGGTCCGGCGAAAACCGCGTTTTTCACCACCGGCGCCGAAGCGGTTGAAAACGCGGTCAAAATTGCCCGCGCCCATACCGGTCGTCCGGGGTTGATCACCTTCGGCGGCGGGTTTCACGGACGTACCTTCATGACCATGGCGCTGACCGGCAAAGTGGCGCCTTACAAAATAGGTTTTGGGCCTTTCCCCGGTTCGGTCTATCACGCTGTGTACCCGAACGCGGCTCACGGCGTGACCGTCGAGGACGCGATCAAAAGCCTGGAGCGCCTCTTTAAGGCCGATATCGCCGCGGATCAGGTCGCTGCCATTGTTATTGAGCCGATTCAGGGCGAGGGCGGTTTTAACGTCGCGCCTGCGGCCTTTATGCAGGCGTTGCGTAAAATTTGCGATACCCACGGCATTCTGCTGATTGCGGATGAAGTGCAGACCGGCTTTGCCCGTACCGGCAAGGTCTTTGCGATGCAGCACTATGACGTGAAGCCCGACCTGATGACGATGGCGAAAAGCCTGGCGGGCGGCTTCCCGCTCTCTGGCGTTGTGGGGCGTGCTGAGGTGATGGATGCGCCCGCTCCCGGTGGGCTGGGCGGTACCTACGCCGGTAATCCGCTGGCGGTTGCCGCCGCGCACGCGGTGCTGGACATCATCGAAGAAGAGCAATTGTGCCAGCGGGCGAGCCAGCTGGGCGAGCATCTGAAAGAAGTGCTGAATCAGGCGCGCGAGCACTGCCCGGCGATTGTTGACGTTCGGGGACTCGGTTCGATGGTAGCGGTGGAATTTAACGATCCGCAAACCGGCGAACCGTCTGCCGAATTTACCCGCGAGGTCCAGCGCAAAGCGCAGGAAAACGGCCTGCTGCTGTTGAGTTGTGGCGTATATGGCAACGTCATACGTTTTCTTTATCCCTTAACGATCCCGGATGCGCAGTTCTCTAAAGCGCTGGATATTCTGACCCGCGCGCTACGGGGCTGACGCACCCGGACCGGCAGGCAGCGGCAGGGAAGCCTCTACGACAACTGAGTTGTTCCCGTTCAGCGTGAGTGGTTAATCACCCTGATATCACCTTTTTTCCGGCGGCGCTCGTCGCCGGAGTAAAACGGAATCTATGGTCACTCCCGTTTTTGCAAC